>JBKOVG010000029.1:0-7314 GCA_046723845.1 Candidatus Methylomirabilota bacterium
GCGAGCACACGCGCGCCGAGCACTTGGCGTGGCGGATGGGCCTGTACCGCGTCGGCGTCGACGCCGCGATGTTCTTCGGCCCGTTGGCGAGCGGCCTCCTGGGCGAGGAGAATGCAGGGATCTTCGTGACCGCGGTGGGCGCGCTGGCCCTCGTCGGCGGCGGCCGCCTGCTCCTCACCCCGAGCGGCCACCGCGCCGCCGAGGTCTAGTCGCCGATCTGATCGGCGCGCGCCACATCAGCTCGATCGCCACCCGCAGGACGACGCGGGCCTGACCTCGCCACTGCCGTTCCCCTCGGTATCCCCTTGGTAATCCCTAGGTTCACCCAAGACTCCCGCGGGTAGCTCCGGCTAGTCTCGCCTCCCAGGCTGCGGACAGAACGACGCAGGTAGCGCACCCGGCGCCGAGCGTCCGCTCGAAATGAGAAGGAGGGAGATTGGCCATGAGCCCCAGAAGGAGGGCCACCGATGTCGATTGATACCGTTCGCCTCCGCGAGGCGATCCAGGCCGTCTACGCCGAGGTCGCCAGCGACCCGAAGAAGGGTTACCACTTCCATACCGGACCGACATACGCGATCGACCACCTCGGGTACGCAGCCGCGGACCTGAGAGACCTGCCCGACTCAATCACGGCGCCCTTTGCCGGCGTGGGCGCTCCGCTCTCACTCGGCGCACCCCGCCCGGGGGAGATCGTCCTGGACATCGGTGCCGGCAGCGGCCTCGATACCTTCTTGGCTGCCAAGGCCGTGGGCGCCACCGGACGGGTCATCGCCGTCGACATGACGCCCGCCATGCTGGCGCTTGGTCGGGAAAACATTGCCCTCACCGGTCTCGAGCAGGTGGAGTACCGGGAGGGCTTCGCGGAGGCGCTGCCAGTCCCGGATGAGAGCGTCGATCTCGTCATCTCGAACGGAGTCATCAATCTCTCCCCGGACAAGGCGGCCGTGTTCCGAGAGGTCTATCGAGTCCTAAAGCGAGGCGGTCGGTTCCAGATCGCCGACATCGTCCTGCACAAGGAGATTCCCGCAGCGGCGAGAGGTGACATTGCCATCTGGACGGCCTGAATTGGCGGCGCTCTCCTGGAAGGAGAGTACGTCGCGACGATCGAGGCGTCCGGGTTTGTCGGGGTGCACGTGGGCTGGCGGGGGCGCCCGTTCGACGGGGCGGCCGGTCAGGACAAGGCCGACAAGTTCGATACGCACGGCGTGAACATCCGCGCTCACAAACCCTGAGCAGGAGCGCGATGGCCTACAGGAGGAATCTCATGAGCGGGGAGCCTCCTCCCGACGGGAGCCAGAGAGCCGGCGGGCGCACGCTGATTTCAGCAGGAGCGTCGGTCGCCACCGCCGACGAGAACTGGGCCGCGAACGCGCCCCTGCGGCACGTCGCTACTGGGCCGTCCAGCCGCCGTCGATGACCAGCTCGCTTCCCGTGACGAACGACGCCTCGTCGGAGGCGAGGTACAGCACGCCCAGCGCGACCTCCAGGGGCTGCCCGTAGCGCCCGAGGGGAATACGCGAGACGGTCAAGCGATACTGCTCGGGATCGGCCCGCCGCCGCTCCGTCATGGCCGTCACGATGGGTCCCGGATGAACGGAGTTGGCTCGGATACCGTCCTTCGCGTACTGGATGGCCGTCGCCTTGGTGAGGAGACGCACCGCGCCCTTGGAGGCCTGGTATTGCGGGCTGGAGTTGTCCGTGCCCACGAGGCCGAGCTGGGACGAGATGTTGACGATCGAGCCGCCACCGGCCCGTCGCATGGCGGGGATCACCGCGCGCGTGCCGAGAAAGACGCCGGTGGAGTTGACGGCCATGATCCGCTCCCAGTCGGCGAGGGTGGTGTCCTCGACCCGGTTGCCCCCGCCGATGCCCGCGTTGTTGACGAGGACATCGAGCTTCCCATACCAGCGTTCGGCCTCCGCCAAGGCGGCCGCCCAGTCGGACTCGCTGGTGACGTCGAGGCGGACGAACGTTGCTTCCCCGCCCGCCACGCGGATCTCCTCCACCGTGGTCTTGCCCTCGGTTTCCAGTACATCGCCGAGCACTACCTTTGCGCCTTCCTTCGCGAACAGGCGCCCCGCTTCGGCGCCCATCCCCCGCGCCCCGCCGCTGATCAACGCGACCTTCCCCTCGAGTCTCATGTGCCCCTCCCCGGTTCGTGCCTGCGGATTACTCGTCGATCGTTTCCGTCAAGAAGAAGATATTCTTCGGCCGCTCGAGGTAGCGCTCGTAGAGCTGGCGGATCAGCTCCTGTCCCGCCGGTGAGGCGAGGTCCTTCTGATACTGCTCGACGTCGCGAATCTCGATCCGCTCGATGTAGTGCCAGCCCGCATCGGGAGCTCCGTTGATGGGCCCCTCGATCCGGTGCGTGGTGTAGCTCACGATGCTCGGCAGGCTCTTCGCCACCTTGTAGTCGTACTCGCGCACCCACTTCTCGTAGGCGGAGGGTTCCACCCCTTTCTTCAACGTCGTGATCACATACCGCACTTTCATCGCACGCTCCCTCATCCACCGGCGACAGGTTCGAAACAGTCCAGCAGGTCGCCTTCCTGCAGGACTCGATCCTTCTCGCAGACGGCCCCGTTGACGGCGACCAACCATGTGTCGCCTTCGGCCCCGAGCGCGGTGAGAAGGGCCTCGATCGTGATCGCCGGTGCCACCTCCATGGTCGTGCGGTCCCGACCCTCGGGCAGGAACCGCCGGAGGTTGCCGTGCATGTGCACCGTCACGCTCATACGAGCTCCGAACGCACGCGCGGCATGACCTCGCTCTGGAAGCGCTCGATGGTCGTCTCGATCCGCCCATCCAGCGCAAGCGGGTACACCATGATCTCGGCGATACCGCTCTCGGCGAGGCGGACCACCTCGGGGGCGATCGCGTCGGGTGGCCCAGTGAGCGTCACCGCGTCCACGAACTCGTCGGGCACTTCGAGAGCCACCGCGCGAAGCGGCGCGGGGTCGTGCGTGTAGGGCAGCGCCAGCACCTTCTCCCGAAGCCCGGCGGGCAGCTTCAAGCCCGCGGTGGCAAAGGTAAAGAAGTCGGGTCGTTGCGCACTGAGGCTGCGCACGATGGTCGGGCGCATGACATTGCGGGCGGCCGGCCGGTCGTCGGCGACGCAGACGTTGAGTCGCGCCACCAGTGAGACGCGGGCGGGATCGCGCCCCACCTGTCGGGCCGCGTCGTGGACGGTCTCGCGGAAGAACCGCACGAGCGGGTCCGCCAGCGCACCCTGCATGATGGCGCCGTCTGCCACGCGCCCCGCCACTCGGCATCCCGCCGCCCGCTGCGAAGCGACGTAGATGGGCAGGTCGGCGCGGGGCGGAGCAAAGTCGAGCCGGCCATCTGCGAAGCTGATCACACGACCCTGCACCGTCACCGTTTCCCCAGCGAGAAGCCGGCGTATCAGCTCTACCGCTTCGCGGATGGCTACCGCCGACCGGCTGGTGTCCACGCCCAGCTCGCGAAACCCGCTCACGCCGGCGCCGAGCCCGAGCACGGCGCGCTGATTGGAGATTCCGTCCAGGGTGGCCATGGCCGTAGCCGTGAGCGCCGGATGACGTGAGTAGGGGTCGGTCACGCAGGGGCCGAGGCGAATGCGGTGCGTGCGCTGCGCGCAGAGCGCCAGGCAGGCGTAGACCTCGCGGAAGAAGCGCTCATCCGCGAGCCAGAAATCGTCGTAGCCCGTGTCCTCGGCCAGCGCGACCAGGTCGGCCAGCCGGGCCGGCTCGTATGCCGGCAGGATGAGGAGTCCGGTGCGGAGCGCCATGAGGCCGGCCCGTCAGCTCATGGGAACTCAGGCGCCATCCGCTCTGGCATCCAGCAAGCCCAGCGCAATTTTCTCCGCGGTGATGGGCAAGGACGTGATGCGCAATCCTGTCGCCGCCGCCACTGCGTTGGCCACCGCCGCCGGTGGCTCGATGTTGGGCGGCTCTCCCACTCCCTTGGCGCCGTACGGTCCGACCGTGCTGGGGTGCTCGACGAGGATCGACTCGATGCGCGGCACGTCGAGCGTGGTCGGCATCTTGTAGTCGGTGAGGTTCGGATTGAGGACTCGTCCGCCTTCGTAGACGATCTCCTCCGAGAGCGCTTGTCCCAGACCCTGAGCCACGCCGCCCTCGATCTGCCCCTCGATGTACGTGGGGTTCATGGCAAAGCCCACGTCCTGAGCGACCACGTACTTGTGGATGGTGAGCTCACCCGTCTCGGGGTCAGCCGAGAGGTCCACCGCATGCGCGTGGAAGCTGGGCGAGTGGAAGGCCGGGTAGACATGCCCCTCGACCCGTTTGGTGTCGTACGGGGTGGACGGAGCAATGAAGGTCCCGTGGGCGATGAGGCCGCCGCCCGTCTGCTGGGACAGCCGCGCGAGATCCGCGAGGGAGAGCCGCTTGCCGGGCGCGACGACGTGCTTGTCCGCGAGCGTGAGGGCATCGGGCTCCGCCCCGAGCTGAGCGGCGGCCAGCTCGAAGAGCTGGCGCTTGAGCTCGGCCGCGGCCGCGCGGCACGCGTTGCCCACGGCGAAGGCCGTCCGGCTGCCCTGGGCCCCGAAGTCGAATGGCGTCGAGAACGTGTCTGCCGAGACTACATTGATATCCGAGAGATCGATGCCGAGCTCCTCGGCGAGGACCTGGGCGGCGCCCGTGAGCGCACCCGAGCCGATCTCAGCGGCGCCTGTGTTCAGAGCCACCGTCCCATCCGGATTGATCTTCACGTAGACCCCGGAGGAGCCGCCTGTCGTCGTCCACCAGCTACACGCGAGCCCCTTGCCCCGGCCGGACCAGGGCCTGCGGTCCTTCCAGCCGATGGCCGCCGCCGCCTTCACCAGGCACTCTTCCAACCCGACGCCACGGAGGATTTGACCCGTCGGGCCCTCGTCGCCCTCACGGACGATGTTCTTCAGCCGCAGCTCCAGCGGATCGAGTCCGAGCGCGTCGGCCATGATATCCATCTGCGACTCGACCGCGAAATTCGACTGTGGACCAGATGGCGCCCGGAAGGATCCGCAGTTCGTCTTGTTCGTGTAGACAGCGAAGCCCTCGAGGTACATGTTGGGAATCTTGTAGGGCCCAGCGAGGACGAGGGTGGCGACCGACGCGACGCCCGGGCCCGATCCTGCGAAGGCGCCGGTGTCGAACCAGATGCGACCCGCTTTGGCGGTGATCCGTCCCTCCTTCGTGACGCCGGTCTTCAGCTCGACAATGGTGCCTTGCCGCGGGTAGGCCGCCGTCAGCTCCTCTTCGCTTGTCGTCACCACCTTGACCGGCCGTCCACTCTTCTTGGCGAGGAAAGCGGCGAAGTGCTCGACACCGAGCCTCAACTTGCCACCGAAGCCGCCCCCGATGCCCGGCACCACCACTCGAATCTTCGAGGGCAGGATCTGGAGAACCTCCGCGAGCGTGTTCTGAACCTCGAACGGGAGCTGGGTGTTCGACCAGACGGTGACCTGGCCGGAGCTGTCCCACGACGCCACCGCCGCCCGCGGCTCCGTGTAGCCCTGGTGCACCATGCTGGTGCGGAATCGGTGCTCGAAGACATGCTCGGCCTCCTCGAAGCCGCGCTCCACATCACCCACGACGATCCGGGCCCGATGACATATATTGCCCTCGCGCTTGAGAATCGGAATCGCGCTGTAGCTCTCCCACGCCTCGTGGACCAGTGGCGCGCCTGGCGCCAGGGCGGCCTCGAGGTCCAGCACCGTTGGAATCGGCTCGTAGATCACGTCGATAGCGGCGAGCGCTGCCTCTGCCGCCTCTGGCGTAGCCGCCGCCACTGCCGCCACCGGCTGGCCGACGTAGCGGACCTTGTCCTTCGCGAAGGGCGTCTCGTCCTTCACGGCGGCCCCGTAACGCACGTCCGGCACGTCGGCGGCAGTGATGACGGCGCGCACGCCCGGCAGCGCGCAGGCTCGCGTGACATCTAGGCGAAGGATCCGGGCGTGCGGCAGGGTGCTCCGCAGCACTCTGCCGCAGAGCATCCCGGGCAGCGCGAAGTCCGCGGCATACACCGCCGTGCCGCTGACCTTGCCCGGCGCGTCTACGCGTGCGAGTGACTTGCCGACGACGCGCATCGTCACCTCCGGTCGGCGAGCTCGTGCGCTGCGGCGAGGACCGCGTCCACGATCTTCTGGTAGCCGGTACAGCGGCAGAGATTCCCGGTGAGCGCCTCCCTCACCTGGACCTCGGCCGGAGCCGGGTGCTCGTCGAGGTACGCTTTGGCCGAGAGAATCATGGCGGGGATGCAGTAGCCACATTGCACCGCACCGTGATCGATGAACGCCCGCTGGAGCGGATGGAGCTGCCCGTCACGTCCCAATCCTTCGATGGTGAGCACCTCTCGCCCCTGGCACTGGACGGCGAGGAGAATGCACGCGTTCACCGTTCGACCATCCAAGAGGACCGTGCAGACGCCACACTCTGCCTCGAGGCAGTTCTCCTTGGTGCCGGTCAGGCCGAGGTCGGCGCGGAGCACGTCGAGGAGCGTGCGGTGCGGCTCGGTCAACACCTCGTGGCGCTGGCCGTTGATGGTGAGGGTGAGCGCGAGCTTCGTCACGACGCCGTGTCCCGAATGCGTCCGAGGCAGCGGGTGAGGGCGCGAGTCACCAGCGTCTCCACGAGGAGCGTGCGGTAACGCGCGGAAGCGCGGACATCGCTGATCGGCTCACTCTCGACCGCGGCGAGTCTCCCCGCGTCCCGCAGCACCGCCGGGGTGGGTGCGCGGCCTACGAGAGCCTGCTCGGCTCCCCGCGCGCGCCGCGTCGTCGGCGCCACGGCACCAAGGGCGATCCGCGCCCCCGTACAGCGCTCGCCCGTCGCATCGAGCGTGAGCCGCGCGGCGACACAGACGACGGCGATCTCCATGGCTCTGCGCCGACCGGCCTTGAGAAATGCGGTGGCCGAGCGCTCTGAGAGAGCGGAGAAACGGAGACTGGTCAGGAGCTCCCCGGAGCGCAGCGCGGTCTGACCCGGACCAACAAGGAAGCCATCGAGGGGAAGCGTACGCTCGCCCCCTGGGCCCGCGCACGTCACCGTGGCGTCGAGGGCGAGGAGCACGGGTGTCACATCAGCGGCGGGTGAAGCGTTGACGATGTTGCCGCCCACGGTGCCAACGTTCCGGACCTGGTGGCCCCCCACGACCTCGGCGCCCTCCACGAGCGCACGCAGGCGACCCTGGAAAGCGACATGGCGCTCGAGCGCTCGATGGGTGACGAGAGCCCCCAAGGTCACCGATCCGTTGGCGTCGATGCCGTCGAGACCGGGGACTCGGTGCAAGCTCACGACGTGGCGCGGGCGGAGCTTGCCCCGGCGTATTTGGATGATC
>JBKOVG010000257.1:0-16895 GCA_046723845.1 Candidatus Methylomirabilota bacterium
TCGTCCCCCTTCCGGCCGCTGACGATTTCCTTGGGCGCCTCGATGGCCGCCGTCCACTGCGCGATCTCCTCCGGCGTGAGCGAGCCGCGAGGCATCAGTCGCCCGTCGGCGTAGCCCCAGCGCGACACGTCGGTCAAGTACTGCTCGCGGGAGAGCAGGGTGCCCTGGCAGATGCGCTGATCGGCGGCCGGCCGGCACGCCTCGCGCTCGAGGAGCCGGCAGAGTCCGACCATCACCTCGGGGGGAATCGCCGTCACCTCGCCTGGATAGATGAAGCCGAAGAGCGTCAGGTGGCTCAGGAGCACGCGCCAGTGAGTCCCAAAGCGGGCCACCAGCCGGTTCCAGTCGAGCCGGCCCTGACAGGCGCGGATGAGATGGGAGATGTCGGCGCCGTCGTAGCGCTCGCGCTCCATGATGAAGGCCTTGGACCAGATCATCTCCTCGGGCGGGCAGAGCTGGACGGGCACCCCGAGCACGGTGGCCGGCTGCGCGTGGGCGAACCAGGCGTTGTCCACCTCGGCAAGGCCGTTGCCCGAGCTGTAGATGACGTCGATGTAGTCTCCTTCCACATGGGCCTTGCCGAGCCAGTGGGGGAAAGTCAGGTCCGTCTCGAATCCCGCCGCGGCCAGCCCTTCGAGGAAGGCAAGGGCGTCATCTCGGCGCACGAAGACATCCAGATCGTTCGTGCCCCTCACGTCACCCGTGTAGTAGCGAAGCGCGTGCCCACCTCCCACGAGGAACGGAATCTCAAGGGAGGTCATCCGCTCCAGAGCCCGGCGATGCCGCCGGCTCCTGATCTCCCGCCTTGCGCCGGCTCGCTTGCTCGCGCTTCCCTTGACCGCGCTCATGCGGGCCAGAGGACGAACAGCACGGCCGGCACGAGAGCGATGAGGAGGTAGTAGGAGAGCGCGGCGGCGCGCTCGAGCACGTTGTTCGCCAGGATCTCGCCGTCGACCTTGTCCATGCCGCCCTGACTCGCAAGCGACATGCCACGGCCCGGCGGGTGGAATCTATTGGTTTTTCGCGCGGTTCAGCTCTGACAGCGGACGAGGACGGTCAGGACTTCCCGGTCGGCTTTTCCCACGCTCCGACAGCCTAGCGTCGCACTATGAGCTCGGCGTCACCTCGACGGGCAAGGAGCTCGACGGCAGCCGTCTGGCTGCCCCGCGAGACCGCAACGTCGAGGGTCGAAGCGCCGAGTCGAAGGTCACGGATCTCCACCCAATCGAGCCAGGGGGGGAGGACCGGCTCGGTCAAGGTGAGACGGTTGCGCTGCGCGTCCGGCGCGAAGCCGAGCATCCCGCTCAGAAGGTGGAAAGGCACGCCGGCTGCCCACGCCTGAGGCGAGCAGGCGACCGGGTAGCGCGTGGGGCCGAGACCGGGGACCCGCGCGAAGCCGCAGAACAGCTCCGGCATGCGGGCGCCCTCCCATTCGAGGGCCGCCTCGAAGAGCGCCGTGGCCAGAGTGAGAAAGGCCTCGTTCCGGCCGTAGCGCCTCAGGCCGGCGGCAGCGATGGCCGTGTCGTGCGGCCAGACCGAGCCGTTGTGATAGCTCATCGGGTTGTAGCGCCGCTCGCGCGCGGACAGCGTCCGGAGTCCCCAGCCCGAGAACATGTCCGCCTCCAGCAGGCGGTCGGACATCACCGCCGCGCGCTTCTCGAGCGCGATGCCCGTCCACAGGCAGTGGGCGGGATTGGAGGAGACCACGCGGCAGGGCGCGGCGTCGCCGTCGAGGGCGAGAGCGTAGAAGCGCTCCGTGTCGAGCCAGAAATCGTCGTCGAAGCGGTTCCGGAGGCGCTGGGCGATGTCGCGGAGCCTGGAGGCGTCGGTCCAGCCGAGCACCTCCGCCACCTCGGCCGCTCCGAGGAGCGCCGCGTACTTGTACCCCTGGACCTCGACGAGGGCGATTGGCGCCTCGGCGAGCTCGCCGGAAGCGTGCATGATCGCGTCTTGGGAGTCCTTCCACCCCTGGTTGCCGAGCCCCAGGGACGACCGCCGCGCGTATCTCAGATAGCTCTCGTCGTGCGAGGGACCCAGGATCCACCCGAGTGCCCGCTCCAGGCTGGGCCAGAGCTCGCCCACGAGGGCGCGGTCGCCCGTCCAGCGCAGGTACTCGGCGAGCAGCATGGCGAACAGCGGGGTGGCGTCCACGGAGCCGTAATACGGGATGAAGGGAATCTCCCGGCAGGCCGCCATCTCGCCGCGCCGGAGCTCGTGAAGGATGCGTCCAGGCTCCTGGTCGGTGAAGGAATCGTCGCGCGTCCCCTGGTATCGCGCGAGGAAGCGGAGCGTGCCCCGCGCTATCTGCGGCTCGAAGGGCAGGAGCTGCAGCGCCGTGATGAGGCTGTCGCGGCCGAAGGGAGCGACGTACCACGGGATGCCGGCATATGGCATGGGGCCGGCCGCGGTCTCCGTCACCAGCATGTGAAGGTCGCCACGCGAGCGGCGCAGCCAGCCGCTCAGCCCTTCGTGGGCGGTGGCGATGCGGGCGGACTCCCCGGAGCGGCGGCTTTGCTCCTCCCGTCGGCGGCGGACGATCTCGGGCAGGCTCAGCGGCTCGCCCTGGTCCTTGGCCGACTCCGTCGTTGTCACCGTGATGGACAGCTCGAACCGTCCTCCCGCGGGCACCACGAGCTGATAGGTCGCCTCCGCCGCCGTCAGCTCCTTGGGCGCGGGGTTGAAGGCGAGGAGGGTCGCGCGCACGGCGCCATCGAGCCCTTCATAGGCGAGGCGCACCGTCGCTCCTTCGCAGACCGGGGGGAGCAGGGCGCCGCGGCGCTCGCGGCGCAGCCCCCTCACCTCGAAGACGTCGGCGAAATCGGCCCCGAATCGCCAGTCGAGCCGTACCCGCACCGCCTCCGCCGCGAAGTTCTCGATGCGCAGGGTCTGGAAGAGCTCGCGGCCGTACAGGGTGAGGCACCGAGCGAGATGGAGCATGCGTCCAGCGACGAGGACAGTGTCCCCGTCGTGGAGATCGGCGTTGGTGAGGTCAATGGCGAGCTGGAGGTTGTCGTCGGAGACGGCGGCGTTCAGGAGGAGCGGCCGCTGATCGTGCACGCGCAGGTCGAAGCGGTCGAGGAAGCGCGTGTCGCCCACGTAGAACCCGAACTCGCTGTCCGGCATCGCGGGGAAGTCTCCGCGCCGGTCGGCCACGAAGAAGGCCTCGTCGTGCTTGAGGACCAACTTGGGGAGATCGGCCGTGAAGGTCGACGCGAGGATGTAGTAGTGATCGCCGACGGAGATCGAGTCGCCGGGATGCGGCTGGGTCATGCCGAGCGGGCCTGGCTGGCGAGGCTCCGGTAGATCGCCTCGTAGCCGTCGACCATGCGCTCCACGCTGAAGCGTGCCTCCACGTCCCGCCGGCAGTTTGCCCGCTCGATCCGGTCGAGCCACTTCACCGCCTGCTCCATCTCTTCCTGCGTGTCGACGATGAATCCCGTCTGGCCGTGGAGGACCAGCTCCGGCACGGACCCGCAGCGGCGGGCGATGACGGGCGTGCCGCACGCCAGGGCCTCGATGATCACCAGACCGAAGGGCTCCGGCCAGTCGATGGGAAAGATCAGCGCCCGCGCGCCGCCCAGGAACTCGGGCTTGTCCTGGTCGTCGATCTCCCCGATGTAGTCCACCAGCGGGTGATCGAGGATCGGCTCGATCTCCCGCGCGAAGTACTCGCGGTCCACGGGGTCGACCTTGGCCGCCATCTTGAGCGGAATGCCGAGCCGCTTGGCGACCGCGATGGCCAGGTCGGGGCGCTTCTCGGGCGACATGCGGCCGAGGAAGGCGAGATAGGCGCCGCCCCGCGGCGAGTACGCATAGCGTTCGAGGGGGAGGCCGTGATAGACGTTGCCGGCCCAGTTCACCCCGAGACCCTTGAAGGGATGACGTTGGGCATGGCTGATCGACACGAGGGGCTGATCGCGGAAGTGCCGGAACACGGGATAGATGTCGGGCAGATCCAGCCGGCCATGCAGGGTGTGCAAAGTCGAAGCCCCGGACAGTCGCGCGAAGGGAAAGGCGAGATGCCCCACGTGGCAGTGGATGATGTCGAAGTCACGCGGGTGCTCGAAGACTCGCGCCAGCTCCAGGAGATGGAAGGCAAGGTCATCCCGCCGCTGGCTGTCGAGCCGGAGGGCACGCGCGGCGGGCGCCACCAGCTTCGCCTTCGTGCGCGAATCCCCACTTGCAAAGAGCGTGACCTGATGCCCCCTCGCCACCAGCTCCTCGGTGATATAGCCGACGACGCGCTCCGTGCCTCCGTAGAGCGCCGGCGGCACCCGCTCGTAGAGCGGCGCCACCTGCGCGATCCGCAGACGGCGGCTCACGACGCCGTCGAGAGGGAGGAGTCCGGCGCCAGCTCCGCCCGCGTTAGAATCACGGGCGTGTCGATCGGCCAGTCTTCGAGCGCGTCGGACGGTATGCTCACGCGGCGGGCGAGCACGAGGCCCGTCACCTCCGCGAAGCCCTCCGTCATCACCCGGTCACCGGCCTTGCCTCTCGCGACGGCCGGCGGCTTCTCCTGCACCACGAGGTCGACCCACCACTTCTCGTGCTCGTCCGCGTACTTGATCGCCCAGAGGCCCATGCGCCCGGTTCCCCCGCTCACCAGTAGTACGGGTAGCCGTAGTGGTCGTGGAGCCGCGTCTCGTAGTCTCGTGGTATCTCGGTATCGGGCTCGTAGGGCGGAGCTTCCTCGATCCGCTTCTTGGTCAGGTTGACCACGAGAGCCTGCTTCCGCGGGGCCACCGCGCTCAGCCACGCCGTGGAGAGGAGCACCTTGCGGCCGGAGAGCCAGCCGCCCGTGTCTACCACCACGTAACGGACCTTGAGGTCGGAATCACCGAGCAGGATGTCGCTCACGTGGCCGATCTCGCCGTCGGTGGCGAGGATGGTGTAGTCGAGCATGTCCTTGATGCTTCGTAGCATCACTTGGGTCTCCTGTCTTGGGCGCCGGCCGCTCGCTCGTCCTTGCCCAGCGCTTCGATGAGGGTACGAAGGTCGTCCGCATGCTCTTCCTCGGTGGCGAGGATGCCTTCGAGCATGCGGCGCGTAGTCGGGTCGTCGTCGCCGAGGTAGCGGATCATCTCGGCGTAGGAGTCGATGGCCACCCGCTCCGCCACCAGATCCTCCTTGATCATGTCGATGAGATCGTCACCCTCCACATACTCGGAGTGGCTGCGGCTGAGCAGCCCCTCGGGATTGAAGTCGGGCTCGCCGCCCAGCTGGTTGATCCGCTCCGCGATCTGATCGGCGTGCTGCTGCTCCTCGCCGGCGTGCTCGAGGAACTCGTCGGCCACCGCCTGGGCGTGGATGCCCACCGCGGTGTAGTAGTGCCGCTTGTAGCGCAGCACGCACACGATCTCCGTGGCGAGCGCTTCGTTCAGGAGCCGGAGCACGGTGGTCCGGTCGGCTCGATAGGCTTCGGTGACCGCTCCCTTCTCGATGTGACTCCGAGCCCGACGGCGAAGCTCCTTGATGTCGGTGAGAAAGGGGCTTGTCCATGAGCTCGTCTCCTTTTTTTGTCACCAAGGTGTCGACAGAGGCGATAGTCTGCCAGGATCATGCCAGGCATTTTTCTGACGCCGCCCACGCAAGCGCGCGAAAAGGCGCCACGCTGGGAGAAGGAAGTCGGCGGCGGATAGGGCGCGGGTAAGAATCACCCGGTAAGAATCAGCCAGATCCGGCTCTGTACTCAGCCGGAATTGGCGCCATTCTGGATAACCCAGGATCCTGGCGCAATTTCACGATGTTAGTGAGCAGCAGATACGCCGTCGGCGGATTCACGCCCATCATCGCGAACTGGTTGACGTCCCCCGGCGGCAATGGCCGTAGCCACGGTTCGTCCGTCTTGATGCGCTCGGCCCAAGCGGGGCGCAGGAACGGCACCAACGTTCGGTCGCCTTCCTTGAAATGCTTGATGCCCGAGCCCACTGCGACGACGTGGCCGGCCCCTTCCGTGCCCATGATGGCCGGCAGCCGCGGTCGATAACCGTAGCCGCCGGCGATCATCAAGAGGTCATACTGATTGATCCGGCGAGGCCTCGAGCGCTAAACGCGGAAATGCTCGTCAGCGCCAATATGAGAGCCAACGACCAATGTGTGCGGGCCATAAGACCACCACCTCTCGATGTCACGAGCTGCTCTCGGTCGTGGGCAACCTTGAACTCAGAGCTTCTCTGCGAGCTTGCCGATCTCGCGAAGAATCTTGTCCCAGCGGTTGATGGCCACGCGGACGATCTCGGGATCCTTTCCTGCGCGAAGGAGCTGGATCTGCTCGTGCAGCAGTGCCCGGTACCGCGTGGCCGCGCTCACGAGGGCGTAGAGGCTCCGGTCACGGGCTTCCAGGGATTCGAGCAGATCGACGTCGAATGCGTCGATCGTGTGCAGGTGTGCGCTCGACAGGGAATCGGCAGCAGCGACGCGTGGCATAAGCACCTCTCCGCTGGACCCTACTTTAGACGATGATCACCGCTTGCCTTGCGAATCGAGCCAGGAGCGCACCGTGGGGCAGGCGCCGGGCGCCCGCCGCTCCCAGGCTGCCACCGCTCGGGAGCTCACCACCACGCACGGCCAGTCCCCGCGTCCCGCCGCCTTGATGATGCGCGTGAGGTCCGTGCTCGATCCGTTCACGTGAGCGAGCAATTCCTCCATGGTCATGACGCCTCCAAGACTGCCACGCTCGGACACCGGCTCGCTCGAGCCGTCGCCCGCCTGAGAGCAAGGGGTATGCCCCGGACCTCGAGTCTCGCAGGCACGACATCTTCGGCTCGCGGCGTTCCTCTGTTTCATTGTTTGCGGGAATTCTTTACCGGGTTGTTCCGTCCGGCAGCATCGCCCAGACGTACTGGCACAGAGCGTGCTCCACGGGGCGGCCATGCGACACCTCATCGAGACACGGCGGCAGCGGGGACGGCTCATCGCTTCGTCCCTCATCAGCGCGATCGTCATCGTCACCATAGCCGGCGCCGCCTGGCATTTCTCGCTTCCCGATCCCAGCAGCCGCCAGCCCGCCGTACATCTCTTCGCGGGCAACGAGCCCATCGGCGTCATCTATCCGTCCCACCGCGCCCAGAGCTGGGTGCCCCTCGAGCAGATCCCGCGGCCCGTCGTCAACGCCGTGCTCACCGCCGAGGATCGGCGCTTCTGGAGCCATCCCGGAGTCGATGTCATGGCCGTGTTTCGCGCTCTCAGCGTGAATCTCAGGCGGCACGAGGTCCGACAGGGCGCGAGCACCATCACCCAGCAGGTGGCCCGCACCGTGTTCCTCGACACGCGCCGGACCTGGGGGCGCAAGCTCGCCGAGACGGCTATCGCCTTGCTGCTCGAGGTGCGCTATCCGAAGACGCGGATCCTGGAGGCCTACCTGAATTCGGTCTACCTGGGACAGGCGGGGGAGGTTCCCGTCTACGGGCTGCCCGCGGCCGCGCGCCACTTCCTCGACAAGGACGTCGCCGCGCTCGACCTCGACGAGGCGGCCTGGCTAGCGGGCTCGATCCGCGCGCCCAACCGGCTGCTCATGGGCTCCCATGCGGAGGCCAAGCGCCGGCGGGACCAGATCCTCGTCGCCATGCAGGAGCACGGACTCATCAACGCCATCGCCGAGCGAAAGGCCCTGGCGCGCCCGCTGCCTCGCCAGCTTCCGGAGGCCGTGCGCGCCGCGCCGTACTTCGTCGATCTCGTGGCCACGGAGCTGTCGCGTCGAAAGCTCGGCCCCATCACGGGTGATCTGCGGCTGCAGACCACGCTCAACGTGCCCATCCAGCGAGCGGCGGAGACCGCGGTCCGCCAAGGCATCGCGCGCATCGAGAAGGCGCGTCCCCAGCTCGCGGGCAAAGTCCAGGCGGCGGCGCTCGCCATCGATCCCGCCACCGGCGAGATCCGTGCGCTCGTGGGCGGGCGGAACTACACCGAGAGCCCGTTCAATCGCGCGACGCGGGCCTCCCGGCAACCCGGCTCGATCTTCAAGCCCTTCGTCTACCTGGCGGCCTTCGAGGCGGAGCGGCGCGGTGAGGGGCTGACGCCTGCGTCGCTCATCCCGGACGAGCCGCTGTCCGTCCGTGCCGGCGCCGACAACTGGGAGCCGCAGAACATGGACCGCCAGTTCCACGGCAACGTGACGGTACGCCAGGCGCTGGAGCAGTCCCTCAACGTCCCAGCGGTGCGGGTCGCCATGGACGTCGGTACCCGCCACGTAGTGGACGTAGCGCACGCGGTCGGCATCGATCATCCGCTCGCCCCCGTACCCTCCCTCGCCCTCGGGACGTCGGAGGTGACACTCCTCGAGATCACGAGCGCGTATGCGACGCTCTCAAATGCCGGGGTGCGGGTGACGCCGACGACGCTCGCCACGGAGCCATCGGCGTCCGGCCCGCCGCTGGGGCCCCTGCCCGCGTCCTACCGGGCGGTGTCGCCCGAATCCGCGTTTCTCATCACTCATCTCCTGCGTGGCGTGATGCGACGCGGGACGGGGGCGGGCAGCGCGGCGTGGGGTCTGCAGGAGACGACGGCTGGGAAGACCGGCACCACGGACGGGCTGCGCGACGCGTGGTTCGTCGGCTACACGCCGAGCCTGGTGATCGGCGTCTGGGTCGGCGTCGACGACGGTACGCCGCTGGGTCTCGCGGGCTCGCAGGCCGCGCTGCCCATCTGGGGCCCGATCATGCAGGCGGCGGTGCGCCAGGCGCCGCCTCCGGACTTCACCCCACCCCCCGGCGTGGTGATCGCTCAGATCGATCGCGCCACGGGACGCCGCGTGTCCTTCTGGTGCGGCAGCGACGACGTGGTGCAGGAAGCGTTCAGGCAGGGATCCGTGCCGAGAGAGGGGTGCGACCCTACGGTGCGTGAGGTCCTGCCGAGCGTGCTTGACTGGTTCGGCCGGCTCTTCAGCAACTGATCTCGCCCCGCGAGTCGGATTTACCGAGTCAAGCGGACGGACGCGCGCGCGACGATCGCGCGTGAGAGGCAACCCTTTCCCACCTTTCAAGCACTTGGGGCGCTGGCACGAGTGTTGCCCTCTCTCCCTCGCGAGGAGGGCAAACCAATGATCTATTACGCGCTCGTCTTTCTCGTCGTCGGCCTCATCGCGGGGCTGCTCGGGCTGTTCGGCGTGGCGCAGGTCGCCTCGCAGATCGCCTGGATCCTCTTCGTGATCGGCGTGGTGATGCTGATCATCCACCTCGTCACCGGCCGTGGGCGGGGAGCGGGGATTCCCTGATGGACGTCGGCTACAAGCTGTCGAGCGAGGAGCACGGGCCTAACGAGCTCGTGCGCTTCGCGTGCCTGGCCGAGGAGCATGGCTTCGGCTTCGCCATGATCTCCGATCACTTCCACCCGTGGATCGATCGTCAGGGCCAGAGTCCCTTCGTGTGGAGCGTGATCGGGGCGATCGCGCACGCGACCACGCGGCTTCGCCTCGGCACGGCCGTGACCTGTCCGACGATGCGGGTGCACCCCGCCATCGTCGCGCAGGCCGCGGCCACTGCCGCGGCGATGATGCCCGGGCGCTTCTTCCTCGGGGTGGGGACCGGGGAAAACCTGAACGAGCACATCGTCGGTCAGGGATGGCCGGAGACGGACGTGCGGCAGGCCCGCCTCGCCGAGGCCATTCACGTGATCCGGCTCTTATGGCAGGGAGGCTTCCAGAGCTACCGCGGCTCGTTCTTCACGCTGGAGCACGGCCGGCTCTATACCCTTCCCGCCGCTTCGCCGCCCCTCATGGTGGCGGTGGGCGGCCCGAAGAGCGCGGAGATCGCCGCTACCCTCGGCGACGGGCTCATCGGCACCGAGCCCGATCGGAAGCTCATCCGCAGCTTTAAGAAGGCCGGAGCCGCGCGCAAGCCGTGCTACGGCGAGCTCACGGTGTGCTGGGCGAAGGACGAGGGCAAGGCGCGGCAGACGGCGAAGGAACGCTGGCCGATACAGGCCATGGACGCGTCGCTCGCCTGGGAGCTCCGGCTCCCTGGCCACTTCGAGGCGGTGGCGGAACTCGTGACGGAGGACGCCATCGCGGAGTCGATCGTGTGCGGGCCCGATCCCAAGCAGCATCTAGAAGCCCTGCGTGAGTACGCCGATGCGGGCTACGACCACGTGTTCGTGCATCAGGTCGGCCCTGATCAGGCGGGCTTCATGGAGTTCTACCGGAGCGAGATCTTTCCCCGGCTCAGGCTCGGCCGCAGGAAGGCGGCCTGAGCGGATGGCACGCAGAATGCTCGCACACAAGGGACAGGAGGAGGACGCGATGCAGGAGTCACGAATCGTACAGCGTTGGGAAATCGTGAACTGGCCGGTGAATTGGTCCGCGGTGTGGGTCGGCGCCCTTGCCGCACTCGCGGTAGGGCTGATCCTCGGACTGGTCGGTACGGCTATCGGCGCCTACCAGGAGATGCACATCGTGAGCTGGCGGAAGTTCCACATGTGGTCGCTGATCTTCAGCGTGTGCGGCGCCTTCTTCGCCTTCGCCGTGGGTGGCTGGACGGCGGGTAAGATCCTGGGCGACCGTCACGCCGAGACTTCGATGCTCCACGGAGCGATCGCCTGGCTCGTGACGGTGCCGATGTTCCTCGTGCTGGCCTCCCTGGGCTCCATGAGCTACTTCGGCGTCTGGTACACCGGTCTCGCGGGCACGCCGGTGTGGATCACGCCCGCGGCGGTCGATCCCCAGACGGCGCTGGCCCTCGCCAAGAACAGCGCTCTCGGAGCGGTGACGGCGCTCCTGCTGGGGCTGGTGGGGAGCGTAGTCGGCGGCTGGATGGCCTCCGGTGAGCCCATGACCATTACCTACTATCGGACCCGCCACGCGCTCGCGGGCGGCTCAAAGTAAAGGAGCGACACCATGCTTCTCGTCCTGCTCTGGCTGCTCGGTGTTCCCCTGGGCCTGATCCTGATCCTGTTCCTCCTGGGCGTGGGTCACTAAGATGCAATCGTCCGCGAACGGTCGGAGCCTGAATCGCCTCCAGGAGCTGGTCGGCCCGGTCCGGGAGCGTCTCGCGGATTCGGCCCGTGATCTCTCCCACGCCCTGGCCCGAGCCGGCGAGTCGGTGAAGCGTCTCCGGTTGGCCGATGTGGCGCCCATCATGAGACGCTCGCCGCTCGCCAGCCTCGCCGTGGCGGCGGGCATCGGCTTCCTGGTCGGGCTCTCCCTGTGGGCGCGGGACGAGTAGGGCTGTGCTCCTGCGGGATTCCCGAGCCGAGCCTCCCGAGACAGGCCGGAGCATCTTCGGCCTGATCGAGGAGCTGCTCGGTAAGACCACACGGCTGCTCGATCAGAAGCTCACCCTTCTCCGCCTCGAGGTGGAGGAGAGCGTGGGCACCCTGCTCCGTCACCTCGCCGTGCTGATTGCGGGGGGCGTGGTGGGGGGGCTTGGCCTCGTGCTCGCGAGCTTCGCCCTTGCGCTCTGGATGGGGGATCGCCTGGGCTCCGCGGCGGCGGGCTTCGCCATCACGGGCGGCTCGTTCCTCGTCATCGGCGCGGTGGTGATCGCCATCCGACTGCAGCGGGGCGTCGGCCCCAAACGGCTGGTTCCGGAGCGAACCGTGAAGGAGCTCGAGAAGGACACGCGATGGATCAAGAACGCTCTGTAGACATCGAGCGGGTGACCCGGTCGATGGACGTCACCCGCCGCTCCATCCTGGACACCGTGGACAAGCTCAAGGGCCGCGTCCAGGAGAGCGCCGACTGGCGCCACTATGTGGCCGCCCATCCCGTGGCCAGCCTGATCGTCGCGGGTGCGTGTGGCCTGGCCCTGGCGCGGATCCTGGTGCCCGCCGTCCGCCTCGCGGGGATTCCCCTGCTCCTCGCCCCGCGCCTGATGCGCCGGCGGCCGCCCACGGGTCTCGCCGGCGCGTGGGCCAGGCTGTCGACGGCCGGCGTCCTCACCCAGCTCGCCGCCCTGCCCGGCCTCGTGTCCCAGATCCGCCAGGCCGTCGGACGGCCGAGCCGCACGCCGCGGCGGTGACCTAGCCCGAATTATTCACGAACACGCGGAGCGCGAGGCGGGTCGGGGCCCGTCGTCAGGGGCGGGGAATGCTCCCGCTGCGTCACCCACTCGCCTGAATCGCCGCCCTCCGGGCTGCGCACAGGCTTCGGGGGTCCCACTCCGCGAGAGCGCTCCCCGCCGCCACCCGCCCCGATCGCACGTGCGGCACTCGTGAATAATCCAGGCTAGGAGCGGCCGCCGTATTCCGCCTGATTGGCCTTCAGCCGTCGGACCAGCTCATCATACGAAGAGGTCTGCAGGATATGGTCGATCTGTGTGCGGTAGTTGAGCACCAGGCTGACTCCCTCGACGAGGACGTCGTAGACGAGCCACCGATCGCCCTTGTGGAGGAGGCGATAGTCGATGGGCACCGGTGTCCCCTGCTTGGTCTCGATCTGCGTCTTCACCGTGGCCATGTCGCCCTCGATCGATTCGCCGACGTAGTCGATCTTCTCGCCGCTGTGCTTCTCCATCTTGGTGACGTAGGCGCGCTCCAGGAGATCCGCGAAGAGTTGGACGAACTCCTGCTGCTGGCTCTCGTTCAGCTCCTGCCAATGCCGGCCGAGCGTCCGCCGCGCCATCTCCGTGAAGTCGAAGACCGCGTCGGCGTCGTGCCGGATGGCCGCCCGGCGCTCGGCGGCCTTGGCCTCGGGCTTGAGGGCAGGGTCCTGCAGGATGGCGAGGACGTGCTCGACGGAGGCGCGGAGCTGATCGGTGGGAATGCCCGCCGTCGCCGTGCCCGCGCTCACGAGGAGCAGCGCGGCCGCGGCCAGCGCCGGGAGCCTCCGCAACGTCAGGCTCCCAGGATGTGGATGTTCAGGGTGCGAGAGCGCGGACCGTCCCACTCCGCGAGGAGGATCGCCTGCTCCTCGTCGAGGGCGAGCGCCCCATCCGCGATGCCGATCGCCACGCCGTGCCCCAGGAGGCTCGCGCGGAGATGCGCGGCCGCATTGCCGCGCTCGCAGTCCGACCACCGGAGGTCGTTGTGGCGGTAGGCGCCCTCGTCCTCGATGAGCCTTGCCATCAAGCCCACGAAGTCCTCGATGTCCGCATCGGTGATGACCACGGAGCAGGTGGTGTGCAGGCAGTTCACCAGCACCATGCCCTGCTGCACCCCCGCGTCGCGGATGGCCGATTCCACCTCGGGCTTGACGTCCACGGCTTGGCGGCGCGTCTCGCTCTTGACGGTAAAGCTCTTGCGGTGGACGAGAAGCCCGGCCTCCACCGTCGCCGTCCTCACCGCTTCCGATCCTCCGGTCCGCTATCGAAGGCCCAGGCGAGGAGGGCCTTGAGTCGGCTGGCGTCGAGAGGCTTCGGCAGGTAGGCGAACGCTCCCTGCGAGGTAACCCGGCGCCAGGTCTCGAGGGTGCCGTGGGCAGTCATGACGATCACCGGCAGCGTGGGGAGCTCACGTCGTATCGCCTCGAGCAGCTCGAGCCCGCTCATGCGCGGCATGACCACGTCGGTGATGACGAGGGAGGGAAGAATTTTCGGCACCCGGTCGAGGGCGGCCCTCCCATCCGACGCGGTCTCTACCTGATATCCCCACAGCTCGAGGAGCGAGCGCAGGCCTTCCAGGGCGTCCGCATCGTCATCGGCTACGAGAATGCGGCGGCCAGGGAGCGTATCCGGCCCTGATTCATACCTCTCGTCTCTGAGTTCTTGCCCCATGATGTCTTTTGTTGCATCGCCTGTGCCAGCCGCGCTCGGGCTAGTTTTCCTTCTCCAACCTCCACCGCCGCGTCTTGTTGTGAAGGGTCTTCGGCGTGGTGCCGAGAATGACCGCGGCCCGTGTCTTGTTGTTGTTCACGGATTCCAGCGTGCGCAGGATGAGCTCGCGCTCCCCCTGCTCCAGCGTGGTGCCGAGGGGCAGGAGCACGGAATTCCCCTGCTCGCGCCGCTCCGCGGGCGCGATGCCCAGCGGGAGGAAGACGGGAGTGATGAGTTCCTGGTTGCAGCCCACCACTGCCCGCTCGATGATGTTGCGCAGCTCGCGGACGTTGCCGGGCCACGCGTGGTCGCGCAGGCGCATCATCGCCGTCTCGTCCACCGCCTTGACCTGTCGGCCGTACTTCTCGTTGAACTCGGCGATGAAGGCGTCGACGAGGAGGGGGATGTCCTGGGCCCGCTTGCGCAGGGGCGGCAGCGCGATGGCGAGCACGTTGATCCGGTAGTAGAGATCCTCGCGGAACGCCTTGTCGCGGACGGCCTGGGTGGCGTCGCGGTTGGTCGCCGCGATGATCCGCACATCGACCTTGATCTCCGTCTTGCCCCCGATGCGGCGGACAACGCCGTCCTGAAGGATGCGGAGATACTTCACCTGCAGGGCCGGGCTCATCTCGGTGATCTCGTCGAGGAAGATGGTGCCGCCGTCGGCCAGCTCGAAGAAGCCCGCCTTGCGCTCGTGGGCGCCGGTGAACGAACCCTTCTCGTGGCCGAAGAGCTCGCTCTCCATCAGGGTCTCGGGGATAGCCGAGCAATTGACGGCGACGAACGGCCCCTTGCCGCGCTCCGACATCTGATGGATGGTCCGTGCCACCAGCTCCTTGCCCGTTCCCGTCTCGCCGGTGAGCAGCACCGGCGCGTCGCTGGCTCCGGCCAGCTCGATCAGCCGAAAGACCTCCTGCATCGCCGGGCTCGTGCCCAGGAGAGGACCGAAGCCGCGACTCTCCCGTAGCTGTCGGCGCAGCAGCGTCACCTCACGCTGGACTTCTCCGCGCTCCACGGCCTTGTCGAGGAGCACCCGGAGGCGTCTCGGATCCACCGGCTTGGTCAGGTAGTCATAGGCCCCCTCGCGCATGGCCGAGACGGCCGTCTCCACCGTCGCGTGGCCGGTGAGCAGTATGACCACCGCGTTCGGGTAGACCTCGGACAGCGGCTTCAGAAGGGCGACGCCGTCCAGGGCGGGCATGACCAGATCAGCGATGACGACGGAGGGCGCGAAGGTAGGGGCTTTCTCGAGAGCGTCCTTGCCGTCGACGGCCTGCTCGACCTCGTAGCCCCAGGTCGTCAGCAAATCCGCCAGAGCGGTACGGGCGGATTCGTCGTCGTCAGCGATGAGAATGCGGTGTTTCATGGCTCACTACCTCACTTGTTAGGGTTGAGGCCCGTGGCTCTGCCCGGCAAAACCGGGCACGATTATAGCAATGTGCATGCCCTCGAATTCCGACCCCCGGACGATTGCTAAGTCCGTGTGAGAGCGGAAGGAATTTGAGAATGGATCGCATGCAGATTCCCGCCGGCGTGAGACAGGTCGGAAAGAACGACCGCGAATTTTTTACCTGTATCACCTTGCTATACTGCGCTGCGAGAGGGTTCCTGCAGGGACCATGACCACGGATTCTCCGATGCTTTCCCAGGACACGACGGCGGGGTCGTCGGCCGGACCGCGCCGGGTGGGCCTGTCCCTTCGTGCCCGCGAGGTCTTCGCCCTGCTCCTCCTGAGCCTTTGTATCGTCGCGCTCAGCACGGCCGCGCACCTCTATCACGCCCAGCAGATCGTCTGGACCTCGACGCTCAGGGAAGCGGACTTGGTCGCGCGCCAGATCTACGAGCAGTGCGTCCGGACCCTTTCCCGGCCGACCTCCCAGGACCCGCGCACCGCCCTCAGCCGGGACCCGGACCTCCGGTCCCTCCTGGACGCCACCGTCGGCTACGCCCCCTGGCTGCTCTACGCGGCGGTGGTGGACGACAAGGGCGTGGCTGTCGCGCACAGCAATCCCAAGCGCGAGGGCGAGGTCGTCCCCCCGCAGCCGAGCCTGCGGAGCCTCGTCAGCGACCATCCGCTCCGACGCCTGCTCGGGAGGACCCGCTCGGAGATCTACGAGACGGCGCTCCCCTTCAACCTCAATGGCAAGCCCCTGGCCACCATCCGCCTCGGCATCGCCATGCCGCTCCTGCGGGGGCGGCTCGACGACGCGTTCTGGTACACGGTCGTCCTGGGCGCCCTCGCTCTCGGCGCTGCGCTGGTGGTCGCCCTCGGCCTGTCCAGCGTCACCCTCAAGCCCATCCGCAAGCTGGCCGAGGACATGGAGCGGCTGCGCCAGGGCGAGTTCGACGTGGGGGGCGGCGCGGAAGCTCGCGACGAGTTCGGCAAGCTCGCCTATCAGCTCCAGCTCCTCGGCAAGCAGATGGAGACGGACCGCACCCGGATCCTTGCCGAGCGGAGCGAGATCGACAGCGTGCACGCCGCGGTGGACAACCTCGAGGACGGCATCCTCTTTGCCGAGGCGAACGGGCGCATCCTCTTCGCCAACCGCTCCATCGAGTCGCTCCTCGGCTCCGCCGCGGAGAACGCGGAAGGCCGTCCGCTCATCGAGGTCTTGCCCGCGGAGCATCCGCTTCTCGACCTAATGCGGCGGACCATCGACACCGGGGAAGCCACCCGCAACGCCCAGATGGAGTTGGTGACGGATGGAAAGTCCCGGGAGCTGCTCGCCTCGGTGTTCCCGGTCTCCGGCGACGGGGCAGGCTGTGCCGGCGCCATCCTGGTGGTAAGGGACGTCCGCGCCGTGGCGGTCTCCGCCCGAACCTTCCAGTCCCTCATCCAGTATTCGGCCCAGCTCGCCGCTCTCGGTCAGATCACCTCTGAGGTCGCCCACGACGTGAAGAACCCGCTCCACGCCATGGCCGTGCGGGTCGCCTTCCTCCGCGAGCGCATCCCTAACCAGACGCCGGACGTCGTCCGGAGCCTCGACGTCCTCGAGCGCGAGATCCAGCGCGCGGCGGGGGTGGTGGATCGCTTCATGGAGGTGGTCTATCCCTCGGACCTGGCCCGCGCGCCGGTCAACCTCAATCCCATCCTCCAGGAGCTGGCCGCCCTGCTCCAGGCGGAGTGGCAGGCCAAGGGCGTGGTCCTGACGACGCGACTTGAGCCCGATCTCCCCGCGGTCAAAGGCGACGAGGAGATGCTGCGGCGCGCCC
>JBKOVG010000011.1:0-19886 GCA_046723845.1 Candidatus Methylomirabilota bacterium
GGTCGGAGCCGCGGACCACACTCTCGTGGCGGGACAGAGTGGTGGCGGCGGAATGCGACTCAGCGTGGTCTGGGGAGCGCGCCCCCGCCCCCGGCGCCACCCGCCTCCTGGTCCGCGAGGGGCGTCGAGGACGAGCGAGAGGCTAGACGCCGACGAGGGTGCCGTTCACCGAGATCGCGAGGAGTGGCTTGAGGTGCTCGGGCGCCACCGGCCGCGCGAAGAGGAAGCCCTGACCCTGGTCGCAGCCCAGGTTCTTCAGCTCGAGACGCTGCTGATCCGTCTCGATGCCTTCCGCGGTCACGTCCATGTTGAGGCTCTTGGCCACGGTGACCACCGCGCGCACGATGGCGCTGTCGCCGCCCTCGTGGCTGAGCCCCTTCACGAAGGAGCGGTCGATCTTGAGCGTGTCCACCGGGAAGCGCTTCAGATAGCCGAGCGACGAGTAGCCGGTACCGAAGTCGTCGATGGCGAGCCGCACGCCCAAGTCCTTGAGCTCGCGCAGCTTGGCCAGAGTGGCGGGCGCGTCCTGCATCACCACGCTCTCCGTGATCTCGAGCTTGAGGCAGCCCGGATCGAGACCGCTCATGTTGATGGCGTCCGTCACCTCCGTCACCAAGTTCGGGTTCTGGAACTGCTTGGCAGAGAGGTTCACGCTCATGACGAGGGCAGGAGTCCGCGGATAGTCGATCTGCCAGGCGCGCGCCTGGCGGCACGCCTCGGCGAGCACCCACTGTCCGATGGGCACGATGAGCCCTGTCTCCTCGGTCAGGCCGATGAAGGCATCGGGCTGCAGGAGCCCGCGCTTCTCATGCTGCCAGCGGATGAGAGCCTCTACCTCGGTGATCTTGCCTGTGTCGAGGCGGAAGATGGGCTGGTAGTGCAGGCGGAACTCGTGGCGCGTGATGGCGGAGCGCAGATCCATCTCGAGGTCCATGCGATCGAGGGCGGGAGCGCTCATGCTGCCGTCGAAGATCTCGTGGCGCGCCTTGCCCTTGGCCTTGGCATGGTACATGGCGAGGTCGGCGTCGCGGAGCACCTCTTCGGGGGTGCCGAGGCGCTCCGAGGACAGGGCGATGCCGATGGAGGCCGTGACGAACACCTCGCGTCCCTCGAAGTGGAGGGGCCTGGCCAGCTCCGTCTCGACGCGCACCGCCACCGCTTCCGCCGTCTCCGCGTCGGCCACGTCCTCCAGGAGGAGACCGAACTCGTCACCGCCCAGCCGCGCCACCGTGTCGCCGGGACGCAGCGAGGAGCCAAGGCGGTTGCTCACCTCCACGAGGAGCTGATCGCCCACGGTGTGGCCGAGGGTGTCGTTGATCACCTTGAAGCGGTCGAGGTCGATGAAGAGCACGGCCACGTGCTCGTGGCGCCGGCGGGCGCGGGTGAGGCCGTGGGTGAGGCGATCCATGAAGAGCGCGCGGTTGGGCAGTCCGGTGAGCGCGTCACGGAAGGCCTGGCGCGTGAGCTGCTCGAGCCGCTTCGGGAACTGATTGATCTCGTCGGCCTGCTGTTCGATGGTGGCCATCATGCGATTGAAGGCGACCATGAGCGTGCCGATCTCGTCGTGCCGCGGCCCCGAGGCGTCGCCGGTGGGCTGCGCCGAGGCGACCAGATTGGCGGTGCGTGACACCGCGCTGGCCAGGTCCCACACCACGTAGCCGCCGCCCGCCATGAGGAGACCGGTGAAGGCGACCAGCGTCGGAATGGCGATCGCCTCCACCAGGCCCTTGGTCGTCGTCTCCATGCCGGGCATGAGGTGGCCGTGGATCACGTAGGTCAGGACGAGTAGAGGAATGACCGAGCAGAGCGCGAGGGCGAAGATAACCTTCTGCTTGACCTTCTGGCCAGCGAACGCGGCCTCCCGTTTCATGTCCCCGTCCATTCGACAGCCCCTTTCCTCTGCGCGCGACTGATGATCGGGCCCGCTGGGCATTCCGAGACAGTCGCACTAAGAGCAACATCGATGCCACCGGCTAACCGCTCGAAAGGAAAGGCAGCGCCATCGCCGGCATGACGCTCGGTCTGACATTTTAGAGGGATGAGCGTCCGAATCTCGACGTTTTATGTCAGGTGCTGAACGTTCCGCTGACAGTCGGCAGCTAGCGCTGATACTTGGTTGGCGCCTTCCTCGGGGGAAAGAACACGGGCCGCGGCATCCTTCCCACGGGTACCTCGATGAGCACGGGCCGGTTCATCTCGAGGGCCTGGCCGACGAGACGGCCCACCTCCGTCGGCTCCGTCGCGCGCATTCCGTGAACGCCGAAGGCATCCGCCAGCTTCATCAGGTCGGGGTTCTGCAGGGCGGCCCCGTGCTGTCCGCCCCAGTCCTCGTCCAGGTCGCGGGCGACATTGCCGAACGCCTCATCGTTGAAGACGACGCAGACCACGTTGATGCCGTATTGGGCCGCGGTGGCCATTTCCTGCGCATTGTAGAGGAAGCCGCCGTCACCCACGGTGGCGACCACGGGCTGGTTCGGGCGCGCGACCTTGGCCCCGAGAGCCACGGGATACTCGTAGCCGAGATTGCCCGAGTACGACGACGAGAGATAGGTCCGCGGCTGATACGTCGGCCACAGCGGCCGCGAGTAGTAGCCGATCTGGGTCATGCCCGCGATGAAGATGGTGCTCTCGGGACAGCCCGCGCGCAGGCTCTTGAGGATGGAGGCCTGCGGCTCCTGCGTGAGATGCGCGGCGATCTCCGCGCGCAGCACCTCGCGCTCCGCCTTGCGGGACGGCCGCGGGGGCGCGCCCGCGCGGAGCTTCTCGAGGAGCGCCTCCAGGGTGGCGCGTGCGTCGCCCACCAGCCCGAGCGTGTTCTTGTGCGAGCGGCCGATCTCCTGCGCATCGGCGTCGATCTGAACGATGCGCGTCCCCGGCGCGAAGGTGACGAGGGCGAGCCGCGAGCCGACGGCCAGCACGACGTCCGCGTCGTGAATGGCAGCGCGGAGCGGCGACTCGCGGAAGAAGGCGGCGCCCAGCGAGAGATCGCTGTGGTCGCTCACCGCACCCTTACCCTCAGCGGTGGTGGCCACGCCGGCCTGGAGGTACTCGGCCACCGCGTGGAGCGCCTCGTGCGCTCCGGAGAGATTCACCCCGCCCCCTGCGTAGATGAGCGGCCGCTTCGCGGCGAGGAGCAGCTCGGCGGCGCGGTTGACGTCGGCGGTGGAGGCGACCGCGCGGGGCACCACGGTGGGTTCGAGCAGCTCGACCTCGCCTTCCTCCTCCATGGTCTCGGGCGGCATCTCGAGCTCCACGGGGCGCGGCCGGCCGCTCCGGAGCTGCACGAAGGCCTCGCGCACGGCGGCCGGAATGTCCGGCACCTGGAGCACGCGGCGCCGCCACTTGGTCACCGGCGCGATGCAGTCGAGCTGATCGTTGACCTCGTGGAGCAGGCCGATGTCCTTGCCGATCTGCTCGCGCGGAATCTGGCCGCAGAGCATGAGCACGGGCGAGGAGGCGGAGTACGCCGTGCTGAGGCCCGCGGCGGCGTTCAGGAGGCCGGGGCCGGGGACGACGAGCGCGGTGCCGACCTCGCCGCCCGCCCGCGCGTAGCCGTCGGCCAGGTAGCTGGTCGCCTGCTCGTGGCGCGTGGTGATGAAGCGGATCCGTTGCTCGTCGCGCAGCGCGGCCATGACGCCGTAGAGCTGCACGCCGGGAAGACCGAAGACCACGTGCACGCCTTCACGCTGGAGAGAGGCTACGAGGGCTTCGCCGCCGGTCATCCGGGCCATGTGGGGTCGCTCCCGCGCGAAGGGTTGGCCATCACGGCGCCTCGACGGCGCCGCTCCTGATCAGTGCGTCGATACGAGCGGCATCGTAGCCCAGAAGGCCACTCAGCACCAGCCGGCTGTGCTCGCCCACGCGATAGGGTGCGCCCCCCGCGGGATGCACCGGCTTGCCGTCCCAGTGATATGGACTCGCCGTCACCCGCACGCTGCCGCGCGTGGGGTGCGGCACCTCGGGGAAGGCGCCGCGCGCGAGGAGATGCGGATGGCTGATGACCTCCTGCGGCTCGAGCACGGGCGCGGCGGGGATGCGCGCGGCGTTGAGCGCCTCCAGCGCCTCCTCTACCGTCTTGAATCGCTGGAGCCACGCCCCGAGGAGATCGCGCAGCTCGGGCCAGTGCTGGCGCCGCGAGACCGGCGTGGCGAAGCGCGGATCGTCGGCGAGCTCGGGGCGCTCCATCATGGCGAGGAGGCGCGGCCACAGATCCAGGGAGCCCACGATCTGGAGCGCGAGGTGGCGCCCGCCGATTTCGTACACGCCCATGCCGGGGCGGGGCGCGCCCATCTTCTCGCCCCCGTTCAGGCCCGCGGCGATGGAGACGTCGTCGGCCGCCACCAGCGCTTCCAGCATGGAAACGTCGAGCCGCGCGCCCCGCCCCGTGCGCTGCCGCCGCCACAGCGCGGCGAGGATGGCCCCGAAGGCATGCGTGCCCGCGAGCACGTCGGCGGCCTGGAGGTTTGCCGAGCGCGGGGCGTCGAGGTCGCCCTGCTCGAGGTGCATGAGGCCGGAGGCGGCGTGGATGATGTGGGCGAAGGCGGGGCGCTCCCGCCAGGGTCCGGTCTGCCCGAAGCCGGAGATGGAGCAGTAGACGAGATCGGGCTTGACGGCCACCAGGGTGTCGTAGTCGATGCCGAGCCGCCCGGCCACCCCAGGAGCGAAGTTCTCCACGGCCACGTCGGCCTTGCGGGCGAGATCGCAGACGATCTCTCGCGTCTCGGGCCGTCCGAGGTCGAGGCCGACGCTCTGCTTGCCCACGTTGATCCGCGTGAAGTACGTGCTCTGGTCGTCGCGGCGCGCGTCGAGCTGGAGATGGCCCTTCCGCATGTCGTCGCCCCCGCCCTTGCGCTCGACCTTGACCACGCGCGCGCCGAGGTCGGCGAGGAGACGCGTGCAGTAGGGTCCGGCGAGCACGCGGGTGAAGTCGAGGACCACGAGATCACCGAGGGGCGCCGTCGGATCGGACACCGCGCGAGTATAGCAGAGGCTTTGCCTGCCGTTGACGGGGCGCGCCGGCGCCGCCTACACTCGCCCGGTGCGGACGTGCGCGCACCATTTCGACAGGAGGCACCAGCCATGATCGAGTTCTTCAATCCTCCCGACGCGCCGGCTCCGGGCGCCTTCTCCCGCGCCACGCGCGCGGCGGGCCTCGTGTTCGTGTCGGGCACGGGAGCGGGCAACGACATCGGAGGCACCGCCCGCGAGGGCACGGCCACGGAGCAGACGCGGTGGGCCCTCGAGAACGTGGCGGCGATCTTGCGGGCGGCCGGCTCCTCGCTGGATCGCGTGGTGCAGGTGACGCTCCTCATCCAGGATCCCGCTGACTATCGCGAGATCAACGCGGAGTACGTGAAGCATTTCCCCGGCGGCCTGCCCGCGCGGCACACCGCGCGCTTCGGCGTCCCCACCCGAGCCAAGGTCGCCTTCGCCTGCATCGCGCTGGCGCCGGATGCCGCACGGAGCTGAGGCTTTCGTGGATTCGGAGTCTCTCTCTCCGGTCATCGAGCGGCACCGCGAGACGCTCCGCCGTCTCCTCGAGGAGGAGATCCTCCCCGCGGAGCGGCGCGAGAGCATGGAGGAGGAGGGACAGGCCACGCCGGCGCTCAGGCGCTGGGCCCGCGCGCGCTCGGCCGAGCTCGGGCTCTACCGGCTCCTCCAGCCCGCCGAGCTGGGCGGCGGCGGGCTGGGGCCGGTCGGCCAGGTCGCCCTCCACGAGGAGCTGGCGCGCTCGCAGTGCCTCCTCTACGACTGCATCCTGGGCGGCGACGGCGGCCTCCTGAAGCTGGCCGTGGGGGCGCAGCGCGACCGATTCCTCCTCCCCGTGCTTCGCGGCGAGCTCACCGCCTCGCTCGCCTTCACGGACGCACGGGAAGGCCCGCGCACCACCGCGGCGCGACACGGCGACGGCTTCCTGATCTCCGGGGTAAAGTCCTTCGTCACGGGCGGACCACAGGCCGACCTCCTCGTCACCATCGCCCGGGTGATGGACAATCCGGGCGGCCCCACCGGCACCGCCGTCTTCGTGGTGCGGCGCGATGCGCCCGGCGTCACCTTGCGGCGAGAGATCCGTACCCTCGACGGCGCCCTTCACGGCGAGTTCGAGCTGGCCCGGGTGGCCGTGACCATGGACGACGTGATCGGCGAGATCGGCCAGGGCCTGCCCCGCGCCCTCGAGAGCATCACCGCGCTGCGCCTGCGGGTGGCGGCCACCGCGTGCGGCGCCGCGCGCTGGACGCTCGATCACGCCTTCGCGCAGGCGCGCCGCCCCCACCGCACCGGCATCTCGCTCGGCGAGCGCGAGCAGGTGCAGGCCATGCTCGGCCAGAGCGCGATGGACCTCTTCGCGGCGCGCGCCGCCGTCTACGCGGCCGCCAGGGCCGCGGAGGCGGGCGACAGCGCCGAGGTGGAGGTGGCCATGGCCAAGGCCGTGGCCACGGAAGCGGTCGCCCACATCGTGGATCGAGCGATGCAGCTTTCGGGCGGCGCCGCAGTAGTGGAGGGACATCCCCTGGCGCGGCTCTACCGTCGCATCCGATCGTGGCGCATCGCCGAAGGCACCACCGAGATCCTGCGGCTCACCGTGGCGCGCCGGCTGCTTGCTCCCGAGCCCGCGGCGCAAGGAGATCGAACGCATGCGTCCCAATAAGCTCCGCGAGCTCCTGCGGGCGGGCCAGCCGACCCTCGGCACCCACATCCACTCCGCCTGGCCCGCCACCATCGAGCTGGTAGGACACTCCGGCCTCTTCGACTACGTAGAGTTCCCCGAGCAGGCCAAGCCATACCTCGATCAAGGCGTCCGCCACTTCTGCATGGGCTGGGACGTCGAGATTCTCTTCGACTGGTTCAAGCGCGAGGGAGACACCATGCGCAAGATCCTGGAGGGCCGGTGAGATGCGGGCATCGTTCTACGAGGGCGCCGGACATTTCCGGACGGGCACGGCGCCCGAGCCCAAGGCGGGCGCGGGCGAGGCCGTCCTCAAGATGAAGCGGGTGGGGATCTGCGGCACGGATCTCCACATCTTCCAGGGACACCTGGATCAGCGCGTGCCCAAGGGCGGCATCATCGGCCACGAGACCTTCGGCGAAATCGCCGAGGCGCCCCACGGCAGCGGGCTGTCCGCGGGCGACCGGGTGGTGGTCGAGCCGCTGCGCGTGTGCGGCGTCTGCCGCGCCTGCACCATGGGCGCGCCGTTCCTCTGCTACAAGCTCAAGGTTCTGGGCGTGGACGTGCCCGGCGGCATGCAGGAGTACTGGGCGGTGCCCACGGATCGCATCATCAAGGTGCCGGCCTCGCTCACCGACGACCACGCGGCGGTCATGGAGCCGCTGGCCATCGCCACCCACGACGTCACCCGCGCCAGGGTCGGGCAGGGCGACGCCGTGCTCGTCTTCGGCGGTGGCCCCATCGGCGCCCTCATCGCCCTGGTGTCCCGCCATCGCGGAGCGCGCGTGATCGTCTCCGAGGTGAATCCATACCGCGTCGAGCTGCTGAAGTCGCTGGGCCTCGAGGTGATCGGCGCCGGCGTGGACGTGGTCAAGTTCGCCAACGACTGGACGAACGGCGAGGGCGTGGACGTGGCCTTCGAGGTCACGGGCAACGCGGCGGCGGTGCGGCTCATGACGGATGCCGTGCGCGTGTGGGGGACGATCAGCGTGGTCGCCATCCACGCCGAGCCCATGGCCGTGAACCTCTACCCCATGTTCGCCCGCGAGCTGACCATGCACGGAAGCCGGCTCTACGCCCGCGCGGACTGGGAGGAGGCCATCCGTCTCGCCGCCGCCGGCGCGGTGCCCGTCGGGCCACTCGTGAGCCACAAGATTCCCCTCGAAGGTTTGCAGCAGGGGATGGAGCAGGCCCTCAAGGGCGGACCGGTGATGAAGGTCCTCGTGGATCTCTCGGCATGAGCGCGCACGGGGTCCCCGCCGCGGTTGAGCGGGTCGGGCGTCTGGAGTAGACTGCCGTCATGCCCACCGCGCGTGTCAACGGAATCAACATCTTCTACGAGGAAGCCGGACAGGGGACCCCGCTGGTCTTCGTCCACGAGTTCGCTGGAGAGGCGAAGAGCTGGCACCTCCAGATGCGCTTTTTCGCCCGGCGCTATCGCTGCATCGCCTTCAACGCCCGCGGCTATCCGCCGTCGGACGTGCCCGACGATCCCAAGGCCTACTCGCAGGACCTCGCCGCCTCCGACATCGTGGGGCTCCTCGACGCCCTCAAGATCGACACGGCGCATGTGTGCGGGCTCAGCATGGGCGGCTACGCCGTGCTCCACTTCGGCCTGCGCTGGCCGGAGCGCGCGCATTCCCTGGTCGTCGCGGGAGCAGGCTATGGCAGCGTGCGGAGCGAGACGGAGAAATTCCGCCGCGACGTGGCCGAGACGGCCAGCCGCTTCGAGCGCGACGGCATGAAGGTGGTGGCGGAGTTCTACACCAAGGGCCCCACCCGCGTGCAGTTCATGGACAAGGATCCGGGGGGCTGGCAAGAGTTCTACGACATGTTCTGCGCGCAGTCCGCCAAGGGCCACGCCCTGACCATGCGGGGGGTGCAGATGACGCGCACCTCCATCTACGACCTCGAGGAGGGGATGAAGAAGCTGACCGTCCCCACCCTCATCATGACGGGCGACGAGGACGAGCCGTGCCTCGACCCTGCCATCTTCATGAAGCGCACGATCCCGTCCTCGGGCCTCGTGATCATGCCCAAGGCCGGCCATACCATCAATCTCGAGGATCCCGATGGATTCAACCGGGCCGTCCTCGATTTCCTCACCGCCGTGGACGCGGGACGCTGGCCGCTGCGCAATCCAGCCTCGCTCAGCGCCTCGGCCATCCTGCCGCCCGACCCCACGAGAGACGGAGTGCCGAGACGATGAGCCTGCCCCTCGAGCCCTATACCGTCATCGACCTCACGCGGGCCCGCTCCGGACCCACCTGTGTGCGCCAGCTCGCCGACATGGGCGCCAAGGTGATACAGATCTCCGCCCGCGAGGACACTGAGGGCGACTTCGTCCGCCGTGGCTTCGACTCGCTCAACCTCCACCGCAACAAGCGCTCGCTCACTCTCGACCTGAAGTCACCGCGCGGCGTCGAGATCATCAAGCGCCTGGCCGCCAAGGCCGACGTGGTGGTGGAGAACTTCCGTCCCGACGTGAAGCACCGCCTCGGCATCGACTACGAGACGCTGTCCACGATCAACCCGCGGATCATCTACGGCAGCATCTCCGGCTTCGGCCAGACCGGGCCCTATCGCGACCGCCCCGGCTACGACCAGATCGCCCAGGGCATGGGCGGGCTCATGTCGGTGACGGGGCTGCCGGGGCAGGGGCCGGTGCGCGTGGGCATTCCCGTGGCCGATCTCACCGCGGGGATCTTCCTCGCCCAGGGCATCCTCTGCGCCCTCATCGAGCGCGAGCGCTCCGGCAAGGGGCAGTGGGTCCACACCTCGCTGCTGGAAGCCATGGTGACCATGCTCGACTTCCAAGCCGCGCGCTGGCTCATCGACGGCACCATCGCGCCGCAGGCGGGCAACGACCATCCCACGGGCATCCCCACCGGCGTGTTCAAGACCTCCGACGGCCACATCAACATCGCGGCCTCCGGCCAGACCATGTTCCGCCGCCTCTGCGAGGCCTTGGGCACCGAGCCGCTCCTCGAGGATCCGCGCTTCAAGACCGCGGCCGAGCGCTCGAAGAACCGCAAAGCCCTCAATGCCGAGCTGGAGAAGGCCATGGCGAGCAAGACCAGCGCGGAGTGGGTGGAGCTGCTGAATGCCAAGGGCGTGCCCTCGGGGCCCATCCTCAACATCAAGGAGACCTTCGAGAACGAGCAGGTGCAGCATCTCGGGCTCGCCGTTCCCGTGAAGCACCACGCCCTCGGCGAGATGCGCCTGCAGCGGCCGCCGGCCACGCTGTCGCGCACGCCCGCCTCCGTGCGCACGGCCGCTCCCGACATCGGCGAGCACACCGACGAGATCCTGGGCGAGCTCGGCTTCTCCGCGGCGGACATCGCGCAGCTCCGCGCGGACAAGGTCGTGTAGGGACATGACGGATCGCCTCTCGACGGCCGAGGTCGCCGCGCTGCTCGAGAGCGCGGTGGCGACCATCCGCGCCGAGGTGGCCGTGCTGCCGCCGGCGGTGACCACCTTTCATCCGGGCGAGGCCGAGTGGTCGATCAACGAGGTGATCGGCCACATCATCGAGGCCGAGCGGCGCGGCTTCGGGGGACGAATCAGGACGCTCCTCGGCAACACGGACCCGCAGCTCGAGGGGTGGGATCAGAACGAGGTGGCGCGCGGCCGCCGCGACGACATGAAGCCCGCGGCCAAGCTCGTGGCGGAGCTCGAGCGCATGCGCGCGGAGAGCGTGAGCCTCGTGCGCGGGCTCACGCCGGGCGATCTCACGCGGGGCGGCCAGCACCCCAAGGTGGGCTGGCTGCGTGTGGAGGATCTCCTCCAGGAATGGGTCCACCACGACCGGAACCACATCCGCCAGATCCTTGGCAACGTCCAGGCGTGGGCGTGGCCGCATATGGGGAACGCGCAGAAGTTCTCCGGCGAGTAAGCGGACGCGGCCCGCCTCGCCGGCGGGAGGTGCAGCATGAACGAGCACGATGCCGACGACGAGTATCTCGGCGACGACCTCGAAGAGCACGCCATCAGCTCCGCGGTGTTCAACGACACCGTGAGCATCCTCTCTCCCGCAGAGCCGGTGTGCCTGCGCGAATCCGTCAGCGTGAGCGAAGCGGCGCAGCGCATGCTCCAGGCCCGGCAGGCCGCGGTGCTCGTGGTGGACGCGGCGGGCCGGCTCACGGGCATCTTCACCGAGCGCGATCTCCTCACGCGCGTGGTGGGACGCGGCCTCGACCCCAAGACGGCCGCCTTGGCCGCGGTGATGACCCGCGACCCCGAGGTGCTGTCGCCCCGCGACCGCGTCGCCTACGCCGTGCACTGCATGAGCGTGGCGGGCTATCGCACGGTGCCGCTTGTCGACGCGGAGCGTCGCCCCATCGGCGTCGTCACGGTGAGCGACGTCATCCGCTGGCTCGCCAACCACTTCCCGGCCACCGTGCTCAACCTGCCGCCGGGCGGCGACACGCTGAAGCGCCCCGGCCAGGTCGACTCCGGTTGACTCGGAGGGGGGCTACGCCCCCCTTCCGAACCTCCCCCCAAGGTTGCGCCGGCGAAGCCGGCGCTCGAAAGCGGCGACTCACTCTTAGGTGTTCATCTCTTGCAGGAGGGTCTGGAGGGGGGGTCGTCCAGGGACGGCTGGAAGGCGGGGTAGAGCTGGGTGCGGTCGCAGATCCCCGCGTAGCGCTCGCGCAGCTTGGCGCCCAGGGTCTCCCTGGTCGCGGTCACCGCGACGCGGTCGAGCGTCTCGTCATTGATCAGGTCCGCCATGCCCTTCCAGTCACCCACGAGGCTCCTGGCGTGGAGTTGCGGCACCAGGTGGTCGAGGCCATGAACGGCGAGCACGGCCTGATACGTCCGCGTGGAAGCGTAGAAGGCGATCTGCTGCTTCACTGCCTGCCGGTTCCGCGCGAGCTCCTCGGGCGTGTCCCCGAGCACCACTGCAGGTCCCACGCGGTGTGCGTCATGATCATGGGGCTGCGCGGAAAGGCCACCGCGATGGCCGTGCCGAGTTGAGCGCGCGTGGTGTGGGCGGCGGCCACCGCGAGCGGCAGGAAGGGATCGTGCTTCGTCTCCGCGGACCACAGCGCGGTCACCCCGAGCTCCTCCGCACGCCGCGCATAGGCGGGGATCTCGCGGAGGTCCTGCGTCATGAAGCCGAGATCGAGCTTCAGGCTCACGAACGGCTCAGTACTTGTAGATCGAGAATTCGATCTCCTTCTCGGTGATGAATTCGAGCAGCACGGGAATGCCTTCCTCGGTCTTCTTCACCCCGCGTTGGATGGCGTGCCCGATGTCGCCCGGCTCCGTCACCCGCTCGCCGTAGCCCCCGAAGGCCTTGGCCATGTCCGCGTAGTTGCCGGAGATGTCCGTGCTGCGGAACTTCTCGGTGGCCGTCTTCATGATGGGCAGCTCGATGGCCATGGAGAAGTTGTTCAGGAGCACGGAGAGAATGGGGATACGCTCGCGCACCGCGGTCTCGAAGTCCATGCCCGTGAAGCCGATGGCCGCGTCGCCCCACACGTTGATGCAGAGCTTGTCGGGGTGGGCGAGCTTGGCCCCCATGGCGAGCCCCAGGCCGTAGCCGAGCTGGGTGGTCTTACCCCAGCCGATGTACGAGAGCGGCTCCGTGCACTCCCAGAACGGCGAGATCTGGTCGCGCGGGCTGCCCGCGTCGTGGGTGATGATGGTGCGCGCGGGATCCACGGTCTGGAGCAGATCGCGAATGACCCGATACGGCGAGATCGGCTTGGCATTCGAGGTGAGCTTGGGCATCCACTGCGCCATCCACTCGCCCTTGAGTCGCTTGATCTCCGCGGTCACCGCGGGCCCCCGGCCGCGCGGCTTGCCCTTGAGCCGATCCTTCACCTCGACGAGCAGCGCATCGAGAGTGAGGCCGGCGTCACCGATCAGCGCGTGCTCACAGCGCACATCCTTGTTCACGTCGGCGGGATCGAGGGTGGCGTGGATGATGGTCTTGCCCTTGGGCATGGCCACGCCGTAGTTGGTCGTGCTGAAGCTGCAGCCGATGCCGAAGATCACGTCCGCGTTCTTCAGGAACTCGTGGAGCTGCTTCGACACCGAGCGTCCGCCCGAGCCCAGCGAGAGCGGATGGTTCTCGGGGAAGGCGCTCTTGCCTTGGAGGCTCGTGGTCACCGGCGCCTCCAGGAGCTCGGCGAGCTGGCGGAGCTGGCTCCATGCCTCCGCGTAGTGCACGCCCTGGCCCGCGTAGATCACCGGCCGCTCCGCAGCCACCAGGGCCGCCGCCACCGTGGCCACCGCCTGCGGATCCGGGCCGAAGCGCATGCGCGGCGCCGGCGTGTAGACGAGCGGCTCGGCAACTTCTTCCGGGAACACGTCGACGGGGAACTCCACGAGCACGGGGCGTGGGCGGCCGTTCTTCACCTGGGTGAAGGCGCGCCGCATGGCATCGGGCACGGTGTCGGGCATGATCACCTGCTCGATCCACTTCGTCACGTGCCGGTAGTTCAGGGCGGAGTTGAAGTTGGGCGGGAGGTTAGTGATGCGGCGCGGATAGCCGCCGGGCAGCACCACGATGGGCACCGAGTCGCCGTAGGCCTGGGCCACGCCGCCGAAGGCGTTCTCGGAGCCAGGGCCGTGCTGCATGGTGAAGACGCCGATGCGCTTGCCCGAGGTGACGCGGCTCACCGCATCCGCCATGTGGAGCCCGGTGCGCTCCTGCCGTACGATGATGGTACGGATGTCCGCCTGGGCGGCCGCCTCGATGATGGAGTTGACGGGATAACCGATGAGGAACTTCACACCTTCGCGCTTCAAGATCTCCGCGACCGCCGCGACCGCCTTCATGGGCTCTCCTTTGCTGTGAGGGTACGAGGTGGCGACGCCGGCCATGCTACCATGTCCGCCCGGAGTAAACCCATGAGCGAGAGCGAGATCATTTGGCGGCCCACTCCCGAGCGCATCGCGCGCGCGCGCATCACCCGCTTCATGCGCGCCCACGGCGTCGGCTCGCTGGAAGAATTGCTGCGGCGGAGCGTGGCCGATCCCGAGTGGTACTGGAGCGCCGTCTCCCGTGACCTGGGCTTCCGCTGGATGCGCCCCTACACGCGCGTGCTCGACATCTCGCGCGGCATCGCGTGGCCGCGGTGGTTCGAGGGCGGGCTCATGAATCTCTCCGACAACTGCGTCGATCGCCACGTCGAGGAGGGGCGGGGCGAGCAGCTCGCCATCATCTGGGAAGCCGAGGACGGCGAGGTGCGCACCTGGACGTATCGCGAGATGTCGCGCGACGTCAACCGCCTCGCCAACGTCCTCACGAGGCTCGGGGTGGGGGCAGGGGACGCGGTAGGCCTCTTCCTCCCCATGTGCGCGGAAGCGGCCATCGCTCTCATGGCCATCTGCCGCATCGGCGCCATGTACTCGCCATCCTTCTCGGGCTACGGTGCGCAGGCGGTGGCCGCGCGCCTCGAGGACTGCGAGGCCAAGGTGCTCATCACCGCCAACGGCTTCTCGCGCCGCGGGCAGATCGTGAAGATGAAGGAGACGGCGGACGAGGCGGCCGCCCTGAGCCCCTCCGTCCGCCACCTCCTCGTGCTGAGGCACGTGGGCCGCGAGGTGCCGTGGACGCCGGGCCGCGACGTATGGTGGCACGAGGCGATGGAGCGCGAGTCCGACCGGTGCCCGGCCCTGCCCGTGGAGGCGGACACCCCGTGCTGCATCACCTACACCTCGGGCACCACGGGCAAGCCCAAGGGCGTGGTGCTGACCCAGGGCGGGCTCCAGATGAAGATCGGCCACGACGCGGGCTACCTCTTCGACCTGGGCGCGTCGGATCGCTTCTTCTGGCTCACCGACATGGGCTGGGTGATGGGCACCATCCTCATCCTTGGCGGGCTCACCAACGGCGCCACCCTCGTCCTCTTCGAGGGCACCCCCGACTATCCCAAGCCCGACCGCCTGTGGGCGGTGGCCGAGCGCCACCACGTCAGCGTGATGGGGCTCTCGCCGACGGCGGTGCGCGCGCTCATGCCTTACGGCACGGAGTGGCCGCGCCAGCACGAGTGCCGCGAGCTGCGCATCTTCGGCTCCACGGGCGAGCCGTGGAACCCCGAGCCGTACCGCTGGGTGTTCGAGCACGTGGGTCGCGGCCGGGTGCCCATCATCAACTACTCGGGCGGCACGGAAATCTCGGGGGGCATCGTGACCTCCTTCCCGATCGCCCCCATCAAGCCCTGCTCCTTCAACGGGCCCACCCCCGGCATGGCCGCCGACGTTTTCGGCGAGGACGGCCGGCCGGTGAGGGAACAGGTAGGCGAGCTCGTCATCACCCAGCCCTGGCCGGGGATGACCGCGGGCTTCTGGAAGGATCCCGACCGCTATCTCGAGACCTACTGGTCGCGCTGGCCCAACGTCTGGGTGCACGGCGACTGGGCCTACATCGACGAGGACGGCTTCTGGTTCGTCACCGGCCGCTCCGACGACACGCTCAAGATCGCGGGCAAGCGCGTGGGCCCTGCCGAGGTGGAGTCGGTCCTGGTGAGCCATCCCGCGGTGGCGGAGGCCGCGGCCATCGGCGTGCCGCACGAGATCAAGGGCGAGGCGGTGGTGTGCTTCGCCGTGCTGCGCCCCGGCGTCTCGCCGAGCGAGAAGCTGCGGGGGGAGATCTCGGATCTCGTGGCGCACCAGATGGGCAAGGCGCTCAAGCCCGAGCGCGTGCTCTTCGCCGCCGAGCTGCCCAAGACCCGCAGCGCGAAAATCATGCGCCGGGTGATCCGTGCGACGCATCTCGGAAAAGATCCCGGCGATCTCTCCTCGCTCGACAATCCGAACGGCGTCACCGCCATCACGCAGGCCACGTAGGCGCGGTGTCAGCGCCGTAACGCACTCGATCGCGCCGGCCGTTCTCCAAAAACGGTTGGACGGGTGACGTCGAACGCCAGCTCTCACCGCGGAAGAATTTCGTAGCGCGCCCCAAGTGCCGGAATTCTCGGCCCGGGTCTCCTCGCCGCCTCGGCGGTACGTCGCTTGCTACGTACCCAGGCCCAGGAGACCACGATGCGAGGCAAACTACAGAGACCGGAATCGAGACGGCGCCCACGGACCAAGGTGAGCTGGCCGGTGACGGTGGAGGTGGGCGAGCGTGTCCTCCACGGAGAAACCCTTGACGTGAGCCAGTCGGGCGTGAAAGTGCGCCTGGCCGAGCGGCTGCAGGATGCGACGCTGGCCCGGCTGCACATCGATCCCCCCCACGGATGTCCCATCGATGCCCAGGCCATCGTGTGGCGCCGGGACGAGGACGGCCCCGTCTTCCTCTTTCTCAAGAAGGCACCCGCCTTGCGCCTGGACGCACCGGACGGAGGCGCGCCCGCGCCGCGCGTGCCGACCATCCTCGTGGTGGACGACGACCAGAACGTGGGTGCCTTCGCGGCGGACGCCCTCGGCACCGCGGGCTATCTCGTCCTCTCGACCCACGATCCCGTGGAGGCGCTCCGCATCGCCAAGGACCGCGAGGGCGACATCGACCTCCTGCTCGTCGACGTGATCATGCCCCTCATGGACGGCCGCGAGCTCGCCCGCCGCGTGGTCGCCCTCCGCCCGGAGGCGAAGGTGCTCCTCATGTCGGGCTTCGAGATGTCGGGCCTGCGGGAGACAGGCTGGCCGTTCATCGCCAAGCCCTTCGGAGTGACGGAGCTCATCGAGCGAATCGAGGAGTGCACGACCTCGAAGCGGCGGCCGTCGGTCTTCGCGGCGCCACGGCCAGCGGCCCGCTGAACCCCCGCAAATGTCCACCAGCCAGGTAGCCGCACGCACGGGCAACGAGCCTGCTCGCGCCGCGTCGAGCGGGCACGGACGGCTCGGCGAGATCCTCCTCGAGTGCGGGGCCATCAGCGAGGCCCAGCTCGAGCACGCCCTCGCCCAGCAGACGCAGCTGAAGATGCCGCTGGGAAAGGTCCTCCTCAAGCTCAACTACGTCACCGACGAGACGGTGCGGCAGGCGCTCAGCAAGCAGCTCAATATCCCGTACATCGACCTCGAGAAGGTCACCCTCGACCGGCGTCTCGCCCGGGTGATCAACAAGAGCTACGCGCGCCGGCATTCGTTGCTCCCCATCGCCCAGGTCGGCCGCACCCTCACCGTGGCCATGGACGATCCCACGGCGGCGGCGGTCATCGACGAGCTGATGCAGCTCACGAGCTTCGGCATCACCGTGGTCACCTCCTCGAGCCGCGCCATCCAGCGGGCCTTCCGCCGGCTCTACGAGGACTCCGTGGCCGAGACCACGGAGACCCTCGGCGCCAACCTCATCATCAGCTCGGTGGACACGCCGGCGGAGACGAGCGCGCCGTCGTCGGCCACCCGGGACGAGGGGGCGACCCGGCGGGCGGACGAGCTGTTCCGTCAGATCCTCTTCCGCGCCCTCGAGGAGAACTGCAGCGACATCCATCTGGAGATGCTGCCGTCGGGACTCCACGTGCGCTACCGCATCGACGGCGTCCTCCGCCAGCCGCACTTCGGTCCGCTCCAGGATAATCTCGACCAGAACATGCGGGAGATCACCTCGCGGATCCGCATCCTGTGCAAGCTCGACATAGCGGAGCGCCGCCGGCCACAGGACGGGAGCTTCCAGGTCACCGTCAACCGCGGGGGGAGCAAGGTCACCATCGACCTGCGCGTCTCCGTCATCCCCAGCTACTCCGGGGAGAGCGTGGTCATCCGCATCCTCGATCAGACTCGCGCTCCGCGCTCCATCGCCGCCCTCGATCTCTCCCCGGTGGTGTCGAGCCGCCTCGAGGAGCTGATCCAGCGCCCGACCGGCATCTTCCTCGTCACCGGCCCCACGGGCTCCGGCAAGTCCACCACGCTCTACGCGTGCCTGATGAAGCTCCACCGGCCGGAGATCCGCATCCTCACCGCGGAGGATCCGGTGGAGTACGTGTATGAAGAGCTGAGCCAGGCCGAGGTCAACGAGGACATCGGCAACACCTTCGCCGCCTATCTGCGTGCCTTCCTCCGCCACGACCCCGAGATCATCATGGTCGGGGAGATCCGCGACCAGGAGACGGCGGAGATCGCCTTCCGCGCTGCCCAGACCGGCCACCTCCTTCTCAGCACGCTCCACACCAACAGCGCCATCGCCGCCCTCCCGCGGCTCCTCGATCTCCAGATCGAGTCGTCGCTCATCGCCTCCTCCCTCATCGGGGTCATGTCGCAGCGGCTGGTGCGCCGGATCTGCCTGGGCTGCCGCCAGGAATACACGCCGTCCCCGACCGCCCTGCACGAGTTCTTCGAGACGGTGCCTCCGCGCCTCACCTTCTATCGAGGGGCGGGCTGCGCCGACTGTGGCTTCAGCGGCTACAAGGGGCGCATGATGGTGGCCGACTTGTGGGTGCCCGACGAGCAGGACTTGGGGATGATCACCCGGCAGGCGCCTTTCGACGAGACGTGCGAGAGCGCGCGACGCACCACCTACAGCATGGCCCAGGACGCGCACGAGCGGCTGCTCGCGGGGACCACCACGGTGGACGAGCTGATCCGCGTGCTCCCCTACGGCGCCATCGAGGAGCATCGCGCGAGATTTTCCAGCTGAGATCGCGCGGCGCTTTCGGAGTATACAGGGAGGCGTGCCCGATCGCGCCCCCCGCCCCGCCGCCGTCCTGATCGTCCTCGCCGCCCTCATCGCGAGCTGCGCCGCCCCATCCGCGCGCGGCCCGCGCGGCCTGGCCGCCGTCGAGCACATCGTCGTCATCTATGCGGAGAACCGCAGCTTCGATCACCTCTATGGTCTCTTCCCCGGCGCCAACGGCATCGCCAATGCCACGCCCGCGCAGTACACTCAGCTCGATCGCGACGGCACGCCCCTGTCGCGCCTGCCCGCGGTGTGGCGAGGGAAGGCGCCGAGCCCGGAATTTCCCACCGACCTGCCCAACCGGCCCTTTCGCATCGACGCCCCGCCCATCGGCCTGCCTCTCTCCACTCCCACGCGCGATCTCGTGCATCGCTACTACCAGAACGTGGAGCAGATCAACGGGGGCCGCAATGACCGCTTCGTCGCCGCTTCCGACGCGGGCGCGCTGGCCATGGGCTACTACGACGGCTCCGCCCTCCCGCTCTGGCAATGGGCGAAGGACTACGTCCTCGCCGACAACTTCTTCATGGGCGCCTTCGGCGGCTCCTACCTGAATCACTTCTGGCTGATCTGCGCCTGCACGCCCGAGGACCGCGGCGCGCGCCCAAGCCTGCGCGTCCAGGTCGACGAGCGGGGCTGGCTCAAAACGCGCACGGGCTCTCCTGCCTCCGTCCTCGATGGCCCCCCGGACTTCCTGGACGGCGCCGTCACGCCCGACGGCTACTCCGTGAACACGACACAGCCGCCCTGGCAGCCGTCGCGCGTGCCGCCCGCCCCGGACGGCGATCCCCGCGGCACCGATCCCGCGCGCCACACCTTGGCCCCGCAGACCCAGAAGACCATCGGTGACATCCTCACCGCCAAGGGCGTCACGTGGGCGTGGTACGCGGGGGCCTGGAACGTCGCGCTGCAGGACGGGATGCAGCCCCCGGGCCGGCCGCGCCGCGTGATCGAGACCACAACCAACGGCGCGCCCTGGTTCGCCCCGCATCATCAGCCCTTCAACTACTTCGCGCGCTTCGCCCCGGGCACGCCGGACCGCGAGCGGCATCTCAAGGACTACACGGATCTGCTCGTGGCCATCGAGGAGGGGAGGCTGCCGCAAGTCGCCTTCTACAAGCCGCAGGGAACGCTCAACCAGCACCCCGGCTACACCGACGTGCTCTCCGGGGACATCCACATCGCGAAGGTGGTGTCGCTGATCAAGGCGAGCCCGCTCTGGTCGTCCACCGCCATCATCGTCACCTACGATGAGAACGGCGGCTTCTGGGACCACGTGCCGCCACCCGCGGGCGATCGGTGGGGGCCGGGTACGCGCATTCCCACCCTGATCATCTCGCCACGCGCCAAGCGCGGCTTCGTCGATCACACGCCCTACGACACCACGTCGATCATCAAGCTCATCACCCTCCGCTTCGGACTTGAGCCGCTGCCCGGAGTGCGGGCGGGGGCGGGCGACCTCTCCAACGCCTTCGAGTAGGGCTCTTCCGAAGGGGTGCCACTCGTGCGACCGGACGGGTGGCGTCGGGGGCCGGCTCGTGGATCGTGCCCGTGGCGTCGCTCACCGGCCTCCTCCTGGCCGCGCGACGGCTCGCCAACATGATGATGACGCCCGTGGCCGGCCACCTGCTGGACCGGCTCGACGACCGG
>JBKOVG010000018.1:0-8230 GCA_046723845.1 Candidatus Methylomirabilota bacterium
CGGCTTTGCCCATTATCGCGCCGCCCATGCCGCCCGGATCCGCATGATGAAGGGCGAGGCCCCTCTCCTCCCCGCGATCACGGTGCCGACTTGCTTGCGGTGGCCCGAGCACGATCCGCTGTTTCCGTACGACTGGACCGATCGGCTTGGCGCAAGTTTTAGCGATCTCGATCTCGCGCTCTTTCCGGGCGTCGGACACTTTCCCCATCGCGAAGATCCCGATCGCGCCGCAGCCGAGATCGCGGCCTTCTTCCAGCGCGTGGGTTGGCGCTGAAATCCTCGCTTAAAAAAAACCATGCGCGCGACTGCCTAAAGTACGCAGTCGACTCTATGCAGACAGATCTGTGGCAGCGGCTCCTGGGGCGGCCAGCGTCCGCGTCTGGCAGATTACGTCATAGGGACGGGGCTCACGGACGGGGCGACCGCGCCGCCGGAGGTCATGGACCTCAGGGAATTCCGGTTCAATTCCCAGATTCCCACTCTATTCCCACATCGATCTCCAGTGAATGCCCACGCATTGACGTCAGCGGAAGGGCTCTTGGAAGATGAAAAAGACACCGGCAATTCAAACGACGTCTACCTCGAAGATGAGGCGAGGCGATTTCAGTGGTTGCGGGCCCGCGATTTGAACCAGCGAATCATGGTCACTGGACGCCAAAATCAAAGGGGATTCAAAGTCGCGTTTCGGTCCTCTGACGCCGAATTCTACGAACGCGGGCACCTCTTTAGCGATGGTCGTGGCTTTCGAGGTTGCGCAGGATCGAAGGCTGGTCTATATGACCTGAAGGAGGGACCCACATGATGGTCAGACGCTACATCGTTACCCTCGCGAGCCTTGGGGTTGCCGTGCTCGTTACGACACCGGTGCTCTCCTGCACCACCGTATGCGTCCTCGAAAAGGGCAAGGCCGTCGTCGCCTACAACTACGATTTCTATCCGTCCGAGGGGCTGGTTCTGGTCAACAAGCGTGGCATGCGGAAGGTGAGCTTCATCCGGACTCAGGGGGCGACCTGGGTCGCCACCTACGGCAGTGTGACGTTCAATTAATTCGGTCGCGACAACCCGATGACGGGCATCAACGAGAAAGGTCTCATGGTCTCCCAGATGTGGCTCGATGAGACCAGATACCCTCCCGCCGACACTCGCCCGGTGATCGGCATCCTCGAATGGATCCAGTACAACCTCGACCGTCACGGCAGCGTGGCGGAGGTCCTGGCCAATGCCGAGGCTGTGCGGCCGATGAGCCGGGCGACCATCCATTATCTCGTCGCGGACGCGACCGGCGATGCCGCGGCTCTTGAGTTCCTCGACGGTAAGCTCGTCGTCCATCGGGGCGCGGCCATGCCAGTGCGCGCGCTGTCCAACTCGACCTACTCCGACTCGGTCGCCGCCTTCGAAAGGGCGAAGGGTAAGGGCGAGGTGCCAGCGTCGGTTTCATCGCTCGATCGCTTCGTGCGGGCCGCCATGCTGGCGGGCGGCGGCAACGCGGACCCGATCGCCCGGGGGTTTGAGATCCTTGCCGCAGTTGCGCAACCGGACTTCACTCGGTGGAGCATCGTCTACGATCTCAGTGCCGGCGAGGTCCATTTCAGGACCGAGGGCAATCGGGCCATCCGGCGGGTCGCACTGGCGGGGTTCGACTTCTCCTGCGGTACGCCGGTCAAGATGCTCGACGTGACCACCGGAGGTGCGGGCGAGGCGGGCGCCGCCTTCGTTGACTACAGCACCGCCGCAAATCGGGCTCTGATCGAGTCATCCTTCACGAAAACTCCGTTCCTGCAGGGAATCGCGGCCGCGGCCAGAGATGCGGCGGCCGCCCACCCCGGAACGACATCAATGTGCGGCACGCCCAACTGAGTGGCCGGACACAGAGAAGGACTTCGAAGTACCCTCAGAATTTGAATCCCGGGGGGCCCTTTGTTGAGTCAACATCTTCCAACTGCGTGATGCGAAACAGCTAGCGCGTGGCGGACCGTAAACACGGGTTCGAATCCGGCTCAAGCATGTCACCGAGATTGTCGCCCACGTCGCGCAACATGACGCTATTGACTGCAACATGGCGCCACTGCGATCGCGTGCCCTATAACGTCGCAACTAGGTCCAGGGCGACCAGGTCAATCTCACCGCCAACCTTCAAGACGCTCAAGACCGGCCTCACCTACATGGCCTTCGGCGAGGCCATCGTGCCCGCCAAGGAGCTGTCCGTGCAGGTGCAGAACTTCGATTACAACCGCTACAACTGACGCGGCCGTCAGACGGCACAACCGCTGTTACCGGCCCATCAGCTCGACGGCCTTGCGCAAGGGAGCGCTCGATACCTTGATGAACCCGTCCAGCGGCTGGTTCATCTCCAGCATCAGGAAGATCGCCCCTGCCATCGCGATGGAGCATACGAGGAGGCTCAGGCAGGTGGTGGCGTTGCGCGGAGCGAAGAGCCCGAAACTGCAGAAGAGGACGGCCATCCAGAAGACGAGGATGACGAGCAGCGCCGGGGGCAGGCCGACTTGTGCCTCCTCGATGACCACCCACCGGGATTGCGTGACATCGTCCAGGATCTGCTGCGCCTGGGCAAGGAGCTGACGCTGGCCGTCGCTGCTCGGCGTGAGAGCCGCCAGGGCGTCCCGTATGCGTGGGAGCTCATTTCCCTGCTCGAGGACCGCCATACCGGAAGCCGTCGCCCTCTCCGACGGCCACATCCGGCGCAGGATGGCCTCGACCGATCGGCGGAGTTGCTCGCGGCTGGCCCGAGCCTCCGGGCCGTAGCGGGCCAGGAGGTCGTCCAGGGCGACGACCTTCGCGCTCACCTGTATCAGTCGCGAGCTCATGTCGTCGAAGGTGCCCTTGGCGGAGCTGATGAGGAGGCCGAGCACCAGCGCAGTCACGGTGCCGATCACGCCGGCGGCCAGCTTGACCACGTCCTGCGACTCCTTGCTGAGATGATGTACCGGCAGGAGCCGTTGCAGACATAGCCCACAGAGCGCGCCTCCAAACAGGCACGCCGCACTGACGGCGGCGATCGCCATCGAGGTCATGGAGATGCTCCTTGCTTGTTGTTTCGCGTCGGGCCGGTCACGGCTCAGCCTCTCCGCCGGGCGACCCGTAGAAGATCACCCAGATGGCCAGGTCCTCGGTGAAGTCCTCGAAGTGATGCTCGACGCCGGCGGCCACGAACATGACGTCGCCCGGCTCAAACGGGTCGCGCTTGCCGTCGTGGAGGAAGACGCCTCGCCCCCGGATGACGACGTAGATCTCGTCCTGGGCATGGGGCACCTGCCGGTTCGGATTGAGCGGGAACGAGAGGAGGAGCCTGATCGTCCCGCGCTGAAGAACGGTGGTGAAGTGCTCCCCGGCGGGACCCGGGATGCGCGCCTGGGCGTCCCTGAGATGAATGACGCGGCTACGATCTGGATCGCTCACGCTCCGCTCCTCGGTCAGATCTCGACGACGCCGATCCGGAATGCCGCCTGGAGCCTGCTTCCGGGCTCCACCACCCTGAGCCCGCGGCCGCTCACGAGGGCGTTGGCCGGCGCCGTCATGGGCTCGAGTGCGACAAGGTCCTTGCCTGACGGCGCGAAGACCTGAGCGTGGGTGTAGCCGCCGAGCATCTCGACGGACAGGCGGAGGCCCGGCCCCGACAGCACGAAGACCGATCCCTCGTCGAGGAGGGCGAACCCGTGGTCGAAGCTCGCCTCGCCCAGCTCCGCCTGGAATCCCGGAACGGGCGTCTCCTCGCCCGTGGGGATCCCGCGCCCGTCCAGGGTCAGCCGTCGCATGGCGGGAAGCTCGAGACGCCAGCGCGCGCGGGGAAGATCGGGCAGGCCGAGATAGGGGTGGAAGCCGAAGCTCGCCGGCACCGGACCCTCGGCGCCGGCTGCGAGGGTGGTCTCCATCGTGAGGCCGTCGGGCCGGATGGTGACCACGAGCTCGAGGCGATGCGGGTACGGGAACACGGCGAGCAGATCGGGCCGCCGCCAGTCCAGCCGCGCCTGGAGCACGTCCGGCGTCGCCGCCAGCACCTCCCAGGCAAGGCGGGCCCACGGCACGCCGTGGATGGGAAGCCCGTGCTCGTCGGTGTGAAGCAGGGGCGAGGCCAGGTCGAACTTCGCGCTCCGGCCCGCAGCGCGATAAGCCGGGCCGGCGAGACGATTCGCCCACGGATGGAGGAGGGGCAGGCCCGCCGTGCTGCCCTTGGCGGCCGCGCCGTCCAGATCCTCCACGCGGCGCAAGAGCTCGACGCCGCGATGACGGAGCGAGGCGCCGAGCATCCCGTGGCCGGGCAGGAAGACCGCCTGGAGGCTGCCCGCGACCAGGGTGTGGACGCCGGGCCCGCCGAGGATCGCTTCCGGGCCCAGGGCTAGCCCATCAAGCGGGCGATCGGGTACGTGGCCCGCGCGAGGGCCGAGTCGGTGATGACGCCCACGACCTCGCGCCCTTCCCCGGAGCCACGACGCGTCACGACGGCCACTCGCGCGTCGGCCTCCTGCATGGCGCGCATCACCTCGTGCACCTTGTGCTCCGGCTCCACCGTGACGTGAGTGGACAGACGGCCGGGATCGGCCGGCGAGACGATGACTCCACGCGGCTCGCGATCGAGGCCGCTGACCACGATCACCTTGCCGCTCCCGAGCACCCGCTGCACGGCCGCCGTGTCCTTCGCCTCGGCGTCGCTCATCAGCACGAAGTCCGCCGTCATCACGTTGGCGCTTCGGAGCTCTCCCATCCACCCCTGCAGCCCCTGGGGCACCACGTGGCCGCGCCGCAGGAGCTTTAGCGTGTAGATGGTCGACGGCGACAGCCACTGTCGGACCGCGGAGGCGAGGGCCACCGTCACGACCACGGGGAGAATGGCCGTGTAGTCGCGCGTCATCTCGAAGACCATGATGGTGGCCGTCATGGCCGCCCCCGTGGTCCCGCCCACCATGGCCGCCATGCCCGCGTAGGCGAAGTGGGCCGGGGTGGCGCCGAGCCCGGGCAGGACGTGCATGAGCGCGCTGCCCACGCATCCGCCGAGAGCGGCGCCGAGAAACAGGCTGGGCGAGAACACGCCGCCCGAGGCGCCGGAGCCCAGGGTGAGGCAGGTGACGAGGAGCTTGGCGCAGGCCAGGAGCAGGAGGAAGCCCACCGCGGTCAAGTCCTCGCTCAGGATGTCCATGATGGTCGCGTAGCCCACGCCCTGGACATAGTAGTGATTGGGCTGGCCGAAGAGCGGCGTGGACAGCGTCATGAAGCCGTAGATGATGAGGCCGACGAGGAGCATGCCCGACATGTGGCGCGTGTAGTAGTTGCCCGGCATCGCATCGAAGAAATCCTCGAACCAGTAGATCCCCCGCGTCATGGCCCACGCGACGACCCCGAGGAGGAGACCCAGGAGCGCGAACCACGGCAGCGCGGTCGCCGGCACGCCCGGACCCTCCACGAGGGCGAGGGCGGGCACGTTGAAGGCGGGGAAGACGCCGAAGAAGGAGCGCCCCACGTAGGTGGCGGTGACGCAGGACAGGGCGACGTAGAGCAGGCTGGCGGGACTGACCACGGGCATCATGAGCTCGATCGCGAACACGACGCCCCCGATGGGCGTATCGAAGGTGGCGGCGATGCCGCCGCCCGCTCCCGACGCGATGAGCATGGCGCGCTGCCGCACGGGCATGGAAATGATCTGGCCCAGGGTGGACCCGAAGGCCGCGCCGATCTGGATGATCGGCCCCTCGCGGCCGACCGAGCCGCCGCTGCCGATGGAGACGGCGGAAGCCAGCGACTTCACCACGGCTACCACGGGACGGATCTTGCCATCGTGGTAGTAGACGGCGTCCATCACCTCCGGCACGCCGTGGCCCTTGGCCTCGGGGGCGAAGGTCTTGACGAGGAAGGCCACCACCACGGCGCCGAGGACGGGGACGAGGATGATGCCCGGGCCCCACGGCGACGGCGCGGAGTGGAGATTGGCGTCGTAGCTGACGGAGAGCTGGCCGTGGAAGCCCAGGTCGTGGATGCCCGCGATCATGGCGCGGAACACTACCGCCCCGAAGCCCGCGATGAGGCCCACGGCCACCGCGGCGGCGATCATCACCCACCACGCCGTGGCCGCTGGCTCGCGCGAGGCCATGCTGCTCAGCTCCGGCCCAGGAGCTCCTTGGCCACGGTGACCACGCGATCCGGCTCGAAGCCGAATCGCTTCTGCAGCTCCTTGAGGGGAGCAGAAGCGCCGAAGGTCTTCATGCCGATAACCTTTCCCGCGTTGCCCACGTAGCGCTCCCACCCAAAGGTGGAGGCCTGCTCGATGGCCACGCGCGCCGTCACGCCGGGAGGGAGCACGCTGTCTCGATACTCCTGCGACTGATGATCGAAGATGTCCCAGGAGGGCATGGAGACGACACGGGAGCGAACCCCGCTCGCCGTGAGCTTCTCGTGCGCTTCCACGGCCAGGGAGAGCTCGCTCCCCGTGGCAATGAGGATCAGCTCGGGCTTCCCGCCGGCGGCGTCCGCGAAGACGTAGGCGCCCCGCGCCACTCCGGAAGCCGGCGCGTAGCGGCTGCGGTCGAGGATGGGCAGGGGCTGGCGGGAGAGCACGAGCACCGTCGGCTCGTGACGGAGCTGCATGATGTAGCGGTACGCCTCTACCACCTCGTTGGCATCACCGGGCCGGATGGTGCAGAGGCCGGGGATGGCGCGCAAGGAGGCGAGGTGCTCCACGGGCTGATGCGTCGGGCCGTCCTCGCCGTCGCCCATGGCGTCGTGGGTGAACACGAAGAGGGTGGGCAGCTCCATGAGGGCGGAGAGGCGGATGGCCGGGCGCGCGTAGTCGCTGAAGATGAAGAAGGTGGCGCCGAACGAGCGCAGCTTGGACAGCGACATGCCGTTGACGATGGCCGCCATCGAGTGCTCGCGGATGCCGAAGTGGAAGTTCTTCCCGCCGTAGCTGCCGGGCTCGAAGCTGCCCGCCCCCGGATACTTGAGGGTCGTCTTGTTCGAGGAGCCGAGATCGGCGGAGCCGCCGAGGAGCCACGGGATGTTCTGGGCGAGCACGTTCAGCACCTGCCCGGAGGCATCCCGCCCCGCCATGCCCTTGGGATCGGCGGGGAAAACGGGGAGATTCTTGTCCCAGCCCGCGGGGAGCTCGCGCCGCTGCATCAGCTCGATCTCCGTGGCGAGCTCCGGATACTTCGCCTTGTAGGTGGTGAAGAGCGCCGTCCAGTCGCGACGCGCCTTGGCTCCCCGCTCGCCGATGCCTGCCGCGAAGCGCTCGTACACGCCGTCGGGGACGAGGAACTTCGCGTCCTCCGGCCAGCCATAGGCGCGCTTGGTCAGCTTCACCTCCTCGTCACCGAGGGGCTCCCCGTGGGCTTCCGCGGTGTCCTGCTTGTGGGGCGAGCCGTAGCCGATGTGGCTGTCGAGGATGATGAAGGTGGGCCGCCCCGTGGTGCGGCGGAAGATGTTGAGCGACTGCTCGATGCGATCGGTGTCGTTGGCGTCGCTCACGCGGAGGACGTTCCACCCGTAGCCCTGGAAGCGGGCGGCGATGTCCTCCGTGAAGGTGATCTCGGTGTGCCCCTCGATGGTGATGTGGTTGTTGTCGTAGACCCAGCAGAGGTTGTCGAGCCCGAGATGGCCGGCCAGCGAGGCCGCCTCCGAGGAGATGCCCTCCATCATGCAGCCGTCGCCGGTCACCGCGTAGATCTTGTAGTCGAAGACGTCGAAGTCGGGGCGGTTGTAGCGGTTGGCCAGCCACTTCTGCGCGATGGCCATGCCCACGCTGGTGGCCACGCCCTGCCCCAACGGGCCCGAGGTGGTCTCCACACCGGACACGAGGTGGTACTCGGGGTGGCCGGGCGCCTTGCTGTCGATCTGGCGGAAGCGCCGGATGTCATCGAGGGTGACCGACGGCTGCCCCAGCCGCTCGTAGTCCGCATCCACCGCCTGGGTTCGCGTGAGATGGAGCACCGACCACAGGAGCATGGAGGCATGCCCGTTGGAGAGCACGAAGCGATCGCGATTGGGCCAGATAGGATCCTGGGGATCGAAGTGCATCACGCGATTCCAGATGGTGTAGACGAGCGGAGCCAGGGCCATGGGCGTCCCCGGGTGCCCCGACTTGGCCGCCTGCACCGCATCGATGGACAGTGTGCGTATCGTGTTGATGGCCAGCAGATCGAGGTCTCCGTCGCTCATGGCTCCGCCTTTCGGATTAGCCGGCATGACGTGCTGCCTCGAGCGCGGCCACCTTGCCGAGACGGCG
>JBKOVG010000192.1:0-20187 GCA_046723845.1 Candidatus Methylomirabilota bacterium
GGCCTGGACGGCGAACTGCAGGAATTCCCAGGCCGCCTTCCGGTTCGGCGCGCCCTTCGCGATGCCCCACATCGTCGTGGTGATGGCCGCGCCGTGCCACACGAGTTCGACGGGATGCCCCTGCTGCGACAGCTCGCTGGCGCGGGCGTTCCACATCACCATCATGTCGACCTCACCGTCGCGGAGGAGCTGCTGCGACTGTAGCTCGGCTTCTCCATGGCCCGGTCTCCTCGCTGTGGGCGCATGGATGCTCCACGCTGAGCATGGGGCGCGAGAATAGCATCACTCCGAGTCGGCCCGACGAGCCCGGCGGCCGCTTGACTCTCACGAGAAATTCCTCGGGGCGGCCAACAGTCACTCACCTATGATGACCCCATGAAAAAGCTCCTCGTCGTCGTGCTCGTGCCGCTGGCCGCGCTGGCCGCGGCAGGCGCGGCCGCCTATGTGCTGCTGATCGGTCCGATCTTCGCCCTGCCCGTAGGGGTAACCGTCGCCGAAAGCGCCCTGGCCACCGACGACCTCATCCTGCTCGCCGGGCTCAATGTCAAACGCATGACATTTCTGGAGCGGTGGTTTTTCGGGCGCCCGGCGATCAGCGTGACCAATGGGCGTCCCCTGCCCGAGGCGGCGGTTCGCGGCATCGTCGATCACCTGCGGGCCGCCCAGGTCGATCCACGCGGCGACATCGATTACGCTTTCTTCGCGCTCTATCCATCGGACGGCCCGACGCCGCACCGGGCGGCGGTTCTCGTCGGCCGATTCGACCCTGCGGTGATCAAGGCCTACGTGGAGCGCGACCTCCGCGGTACCCCGCGCTCGGTGGCTGGCATTCCGTCCTACGAGGTCAGCGTGACCGACTGGGCTACCTGTCAGCCCGGTCCGGTGTGGATGCTCACCATGGAGTCAAGCTGGATCCTGATCGCGGATCCGTCATCACACGCCACGCTCGTGCCTCGTCTCATGAGCCCACCGCGCGACGCGCGGGCTGAGCTTGCCTGGTGGCGTGCCCTGAGCAGGGCCGATGTGCTGAGCGTCGGGGTGTGGAACCTTCACGGGTTCGAGAGCGCCGTTCCCAGGTCGCCGTGGCAGGGCTCGGCTGCCGCCATCGCCGCGGAAGCCGATGTCTTCGAACGGGTCTACGCAGGCGTGGGAGTGAGGACGGTGCCTCCCAAGGTCGCCCTCCGTCTCGTCATGGATGCCGCAGAGGTGGGCCGCGGCACCCAGAGAGTCAAGGCCTGGGAGCAAACGGTCCGCGACTCGAGGGCGCGCTGGGCGGAGACCATGCCGAGCGTGGCCAGCCTGTACGACAGCCTGCGAATCCGGACCCGCGGGCCGCGCACGGTGGTGGACGTCACCATCAACCGGAAACTCGCCACCGATTCCCATCGGGTCGTCACCGAGGCCCTGGGCGCAATGCTGAGCGGGTTCGGGGTCCGCGTGAGCGAACCCGGCGTGGCCCCAGCGGCCGACCACATCGATTCCGACCCCGTCACCTTCACCGCGTCGGTGACGCCGGAGACGCTGCCGGCCTATGACCCTCGCGCACAGTTTGCCGAGGAGGTCGACCAGATCGCGGGGCCCTTCGGGCTGCGGGTCGACCAGCTACGTCTGGGCGGCGAGCCGGGCGTGGGCCTGGAGCTCGTGGTCGAAGGCTTTGCGAATGCGGTGCCGAACATCAGCGGCCACGACGAGCGTGCGCGATTCGTCATCGACAGTGTGAAGGGTACCTCAGGGCAGGAGTTGCTGCGGCCCGAGGCCTGCGGCCGGGAGCGCAACAGCCAGCCCGCGGCCTTCACGAGGTCCGATGCCCGCCGGCTGGAAGCCGTGAAGAAGCTGCGGCTGCTCAGTGGAGCCGATCCCCGCGCGTTGCAGAGCGTGTCGGGCCGCGTCCAGCTCCGCCTCCCGACGCGGACGGACGTGGTGACGCTGCGGGATCCGGCCCCGGGCGCCAAGGTGGAGAAGCACGGCGCGACCTTCATCGTCACCAAGGTGCAGGGGGGCAGCGTGGGATATCAGATCACGGGCGCCCGCGATCGAGTTCTCGACGTCCGGGCGCTCAATGGCAAAGGACAGCCCCTGGCATCTTCGAGCAACTTTTCGTCGGAATTCCTGTTCGGAGACGGGCTCTCAGGCCAAAAGAACTATTCCGGCGTCGTGGACCGCCTGGAGATCACATTCGCCACCGAGGAAAAGGCGGTCGAGCTCCCGTTCGTCCTGACCGACTTCTCGTTCGCGGGGAAACCCGGGGGGGGCCCGCTCGACAAGACACCCCCGTTCCGGCCCTACAGCCATGAGGCGCTCCGGCGGGACTCCTCGCGAAAGCCTCTGCCGTCGCGGATCATGCCGGAGCCCCCCAGGGCCGTCACACTGCTCGAGCCCTTCGAGCTCTCGCTCGACAAGGTGCAGCCCTTCTACGCCCTCAGACTCGATTTCACCCTGCGAAGCCCGGAGGCGCCGAATCTCCAGCCGGCCTTCACGGTGGGACAGCTTCGGCTCACGCGGCTCGGGCTCAGGGATGGTACCGTGATTCTCCCGCCGGCCGCCGGCGCGGCGACGGCAGCAACCGCCGTGGGCCCGAACTGGGACCGCGCCGTTCACTTTGCCAGTGCCCCCAAGGATGGCGTGCTGTCGACCTCGGTGAGCTTCTACATTGATACGGATGCCAGGCCCGAGGACCTCAAGAGCGTGGAGGGCAGCCTGACGATGCACTTTCCCAGGGCCTTCGACACGCTGGCACTCGAGGATCTGACCGTAGGCCGGCAGGCCGAACGGCGTGGTCTCACGGCCACCGTCGTGGCGAAGAGCCGCAAGAGCCTGACGATTGAGACCAACAAGGAAGGCGAGCGCGTCTACTATATCCGGCTGTTGGGGGGCGATGGCCAGCCTCTGGCCTTCACCGGCCCGAACATCACCGCCGCACCGGACGGCGCGTGGCGCTTCGAGCTCTCGCCGCTTGGCCAGCCGGCACGGGCCGAAGTCATTCTCGCCCGGGACCTGGAGCGCAAGGTCTACCCTATAGCCCTCACGCTCAAGTAGAGTGGAGAGCCAACCCTAGCCCCCCTTCAGCAACGGTCGTCCCCCCTCGTGGCTCCCGGACCCGTGACATAATCGCCCAGACTCGGACGCTGGCCGCTGCCACAGCCGCTGCCGCAGCGGCGGCAACGTGCTCGCGAACATGTGCGTCCCATGATGGGCTCCTACGACGCGGGCTTCGGCACCTGGTACCTCGAGGACTCGGTGGGCCGCAAGCGAGCGCGGAAGATCTGGTATCTCAACCGCAAGTACAGCGCGAAGGAAGCGCAGGCTCTGGGCCTTGTGAACGAGGTGGCGCCGCACGCGGAGCTGCGCGCACGCGCGGAAGCCCTGTGCGAGGAGCTGAAGAAGCGTGGGCCGCAGGCTCTGGCCGCGCTGAAGGCGGCGGTCCACGCCCGCCATAACGGCGCCTTCGGCATGAGCCGCGTGACCATCGATCACCTCGTGGCGAACTACTACCACACCGACGAGGCGAAGGAGATGGGCCGGTCCTTCAACGAGAGGGAAGACCCGAATCCCGAGAAATTCTACCGATAGGTCATCACAGCGCGACGTTGCCGAGAAAGATGCGCTTGACCTCCGGGGACTAGAGCAGCTCCGCCGACGGCCCGTTCAGGATGGTGCGGCCGGATTCTAGCCGCAGTCGGCGAGGCCGCTATTCGATGGGCGGGTCGTCTCGACCCGCCGTGATCACGCGCGCGCCGCGATGATACGTGATATACGCGTACCCCCACTCCACCGCCACCACCAGGCGATTGCGGAATCCAGCGAGATACAGGATATGAATCACGAGCCACAGCCACCACGCGAGATAGCCGCTCACCCCGACTCTCCCGAACTGCGCCACCGCCCGGTGCCGGCCGATGGTGGCGAGGCTTCCTTTGTCGTGGTAGCGGAACGGCTCCCGCGGCTCGCGGCGGAGCGTGCGCAGGATATTCCGCGCCGCCGCGCGTCCACCCTGATTCGCGGCGGGCGCGACGCCCGGCACCAGGGTGCCGTCGTCCCTGGTCACGGCGGCGAGGTCGCCAGCGACGAAGATCTCCGGATGCCCCGGTACCGAAAGGTCGGGCTCCACTATCACTCGCCCGGCACGGTCCAATGGCGCGCGGAGCGACTGCGCGAGCGGTGACGCAACATTTCCCGCCGCCCAGAACACAGTGCGGCAGACGATGCGCTCCTCGCCCACGTGCACCGCGTCCCGCTCGATGCGCGTCACCAGCGCTCCCGTGCGCACCTCCACGCCGAGCTCCGTGAGGTCTCGGCGCGCTCGTTCGGAGAGCCGCTCGGAGAACGACGGCAGCACGCGTGGCCCGCCCTCGAGCAGGATCACGCGGGTGAGTCGGGTGTCGATGCGCCGGAAGTCGCGGGCGATCCCGTGCCGCGCGACCTCGGGCAGTATGCCCGCGAGCTCGACCCCGGTCGGTCCCCCACCCACGATCACGAAGGTCAGCCACGACTCTCTCTCACGCGCGTCGTTGCACTTCTCCGCCTCCTCGAAGGCGAGAAGGAACCGGCGCCGCATCTCGCGCGCATCCTCCAGGCTCTTGAGGCCGGGGGCAAGGGATTCCCATTCGGGGTGGCTGAAGTACGCGTGCCGGGCGCCGGTGGCGAGGATCAGATAGTCGTACGGCACCTCCATGGCGCCGCCGTCCGCCATCACCACCCGCCGGGCCACGTCGACACCGTCCACGGCGGCGAGGAGCACCGTCACATTGCGCTGGTGGCGCAACAGCCAGCGGATGGGCGATGCGATCTCGCTCGGCGCGAGCACGGCGGTGGCGACCTGGTAGAGCAGCGGCTGAAACGTGTGGTGATTCGCGCGATCGAGGAGCGTGACCTCGACGGGGGCGCCCGCGAGGGCCTTGGCGGCGGAGAGCCCGGCAAACCCTCCGCCGACGATGACGACCCGCGGACGCGAGACACTCACCGGGGCCGCCCAGGCCCTCGGTGAACCTAAGAGCCGGAAGAGATCCAGGATGACGGCTCCGTCTAGATGCCCACGCGCAGGTAGCCTAGCATCAGAGCGCGAGATCACCAAGGAAGATGCGCTTGACCTCCGGGGACCGGAGCAGTTCCACCGACGGTCCGCTCAGGATGGTCCGTCCCGATTCGAGGATATAGCCGCGGTCGGCGAGCCGCAGGGCCAGCTCCACGTTCTGCTCGATGAAGACGATGCTGATCCCCTGCTCGTCGCGGATGCGCCGCATGAGCCCGCCGATCTCCTGCACGACCCGGGGGGACAGGCCCAGGAAGGGCTCGTCGATCATGAGCAGGCGGGGCCGGGCCATGAGTCCGCGCGCGATAGCTACCATCTGCTGCTCGCCGGAGGATAGCCAACACTAGCACTCTCCGGCGGCGTTCGCCGCGCCCTGGGCCCGGTCCCCGCGACATAAGCTGCCAGACTCAGACGCGGAACGCCGCAGGAGCCCGATGCCACAGGTCGCTGTGGACGCTCTGCGGCATGCCCGCCATCAGCGTGCCGCTCCTGCAGAGGGCGAATGACCTTCCGCTCGGCGTCCAGATGGTCGGCCCGCGCCACGGCGATGCGCGCCTTCTGCGCACCGCGCGCTGGCTCGTCGACCATCTCGCGAACGGCTGACCCCGCCGTTCACGTGATGAGGTCTGGGAACCGGATTCGCTGCGGTAGGGCCTGCGCCTCCGGAGGGCTCGGCGGCCCGGGAGCGGCATGAGCGTTCCCTTAGCCCTTCACGACGTCAGCGTCCACGGCCTCCAGGTCGAAGGCGGCGGCCATGAGCGCGCGCGTGTAGGGCTCGCGCGGCTGGGCGAAGATCTGCGCCGCGGGCCCCCGCTCGACGATCCGGCCCTCGCGCATGACGAGAACCTCCTCGCTGAGCGCGCGCACCACCCTGAGATCGTGGCTGATGAAGAGGTAGGCAAGGTTGTAGCGGCGTTGCAGCTCCCGCAGGAGATCGACGATCTGCGCCTGCACCGACGTATCGAGCGCGGACGTCGGCTCGTCGAGCACGACCAGCCGAGGCTTGAGCACCATCGCGCGCGCGATGGCGATGCGCTGGCGCTGCCCGCCCGAGAACTCATGCGGGTAGCGGTCGCGCGTCTCGGGGTCGAGGCCCACCTCGATCAGCGCCTGCTCGATGAGGGGCCGGCGCTCCTCGGCGGTGGCGCCGATCCGGTGGACGCGGAGTCCTTCCGCGATGATCTGGCCAATGGAGAGCCGCGGCGAGAGCGAGCCGTAGGGATCCTGGAAGACGATCTGCATTTCTCGGCGGAGCGGGCGCAGGGCGCGCGAGGAGAGCCCCTGGATGTCGCGTCCGGCGAACTGGATCGAGCCCTCGCTCCGCACCAGCCGGAGAAGCGCCAGGCCCAGCGTCGTCTTGCCTGACCCGCTCTCCCCGACCACGCCTACGGTATGCCCTTCCCGCACGATGAGACTCACGCCGTCCACCGCCTTGATGTGGCCGGCGGTGCGCCGCAACACCCCGCCCTTGACGGGGAACCAGACCCGCAGGTTCCGGCCGTCGACGACAAATGGGACTCCCTCGGCGGCCCGTTGGGGCTCGCCGCGGGGCTCGGCCTCGAGCAGACGGCGTGTGTAGGCGTGCTGGGGGCGGGCGAAGATCTCCTCGGTGCTCCCGGCCTCCACGATCTCGCCCCGGGTCATGACGCACACACGGTCGGCCATCTTCCGGACGATGCCGAGGTCGTGGGTGATGAGGAGGAGCGCCATCCCGAACCGGTCGCGCAGGTCGCGAAGCAGGCTCAGGATCTGAGCCTGGATGGTGACGTCGAGGGCGGTGGTCGGCTCGTCGGCGATGAGGAGGTCGGGCTCGTTGGCAAGCGCCATCGCGATCATCACGCGCTGGCGCTGGCCGCCCGACAGCTGGTGTGGGTAGGCGCCGAGCCGGCTGGCCGCCTCCGGCAGACCGACCAGGCGGAGCAGTTCCAGCGTCCGCGCCCGCGCCGCGCGACGGCCGAGCCGCTTGTGCACCAGGAGCACCTCGTTGATCTGCTTCTCGATTGTGTGCAGCGGGTTGAGCGACGTCATCGGCTCCTGGAAGATCATGGCGATACGGTTGCCGCGCACGGCGCGCAGGAGCCGCTCCCGCGCCCCCAGCAGCTCGTCGCTCCGGAAATGGATGCTTCCGCTCGGGTGGCGGGCCAGAGGGTAGGGCAGCAGCTGCACGATCGACAGCGCCGTCACCGACTTGCCGGAGCCGCTCTCCCCGACCAGGGCGACCGTCTCGCCGCGGTCGATGTCGAAGGAGACGTGACGCACGGCGCGCACCTCGCCGCCCGGCGCGTCGAAGGAGACGGAAAGGTCGCGCACGCTGAGAAGCGTCTCACCGCCGCGTGCGAAGGGGCCGTCGGTACTCACGCGATCGTCTTCCGAGGGTCGAACGCGTCGCGCACGGCCTCTCCGATGAAGATGAGGAGGCTCAGCATCACGGCGAGCACGACGAAGCCGGTGATGCCGAGCCAGGGCGCCTGGAGGTTGGCCTTGCCCTGGGCGAGGATCTCGCCGAGCGACGGGGAGCCGGGCGGTAGCCCGAAGCCGAGGAAGTCGAGCGAGGTGAGGGTGGTGATGGAGCCGTTCATGATGAACGGCAGGAAGGTCAGCGCCGCCACCATCGCGTTGGGAAGCACGTGCTTGAACATGATGGCCGCATTGCCGACGCCGAGCGCGCGCGCGGCCCGCACGTAGTCGAAATTACGGGCGCGCAAGAACTCGGCCCGCACCACCCCCACCAGGGCCATCCAGCTGAAGAGCAGCATCAGGCCCAGCAGCCACCAGAAGTTCGGCTCCACGATGCTGGCCAGGATGATCAGCAGGTAGAGAACGGGCAGCCCCGACCAGACCTCGATGAAGCGCTGGAAGAGCAGGTCCGGCCAGCCGCCGAAGTACCCCTGCACGGCGCCGGCGGCGATGCCGATGACCGAGCTCGCGAGGGTGAGCGCGAGCCCGAAGAGCACGGAGGTCCGAAAGCCGTAGATGACGCGCGCCACCAGGTCACGCCCCTGGTCGTCGGTGCCGAGCCAGTTGACGCGGGAGGGCGGGGCGGGGGCCGGGACGGGCAGGGCGTAGTTGATGGTGTCGTAGCGGAAGGGGATGGGCGGCCACACCATCCATCCCTTCTCCTCGATGAGCTTGATCACGGCCGGGTCGCGGTAGTCCGTCTCGGTCAGGAACGTGCCGCCGAAGGTCGTCTCGGGGTGCGCGATGAGGGAGGGGACGTAGAAGCTGCCGTCGTAGCGAATGAGGAGCGGCCGGTCGTTGGCGATCAGCTCGGCGCCGAGGCTCACTAGGAACAGGAGCAGAAAGATCCAGAGCGACCAGAAGCCGCGCCGGTTCTTGCGGAAGTTGCGGAGCCGGCGTCGCGTGAGCGGGCTGAGGGGCGACAATGGCCTAGACCTCCCGCGTCGCGAAGTCGATGCGGGGGTCGACGGCGACGTAGGTCAGATCGCTGACCAGGTTCAGGAGCAGGCCGACCAGCGTGTAGATGTAGAGCGTCCCGAACATGATCGGGTAGTCGCGGTTGATCGCCGCCTCGAAGCCGAGCAGCCCGAGCCCGTCGAGGGAGAAGATCACCTCGATCAGGAGGGCTCCCGTGAAGAAGATGCCGATGAAGGCGGAGGGGAAGCCGGCGATCACGATCAGCATCGCGTTGCGGAAGACGTGACCGTACAGCACGCGGCGTCGCGTGAGCCCCTTCGAGCGCGCGGTCACCACGTACTGCTTGTTGATCTCCTCGAGGAAGGAGTTCTTGGTCAACATGGTGAGGCCGGCGAAGCCGCCCACCACGAGCGCCGTCACCGGCAGCACGATGTGCCAGAGGTAGTCGAGGATGCGCGCCGGCCAGGGGAGGAGGGCCCAGTGGTCGGAGACGAGGCCGCGCAGCGGGAACCAGGCGAAGACGCTGCCGCCGGCGAAGAGAACGACGAGCAGGATGGCGAAGAGGAAGCCGGGGATCGCGTAGCCGATGATCACCACCGTGCTCGTCCAGACGTCGAAGGCGGATCCGTCGCGGATCGCCTTGGCCACGCCGAGGGGGAGGGAGATCAGGTAGATCAGGAGCGTCGTCCAGAGCCCCAGCGAGATCGAGACCGGCAGCTTCTGAACGATGAGGTCGATCACGCGCTGGTCGCGGAAGAAGCTGGTGCCGAAGTCGAAGGTGACGTAGCTGCGCAGCATGCGGATGAATCGTTCGGGGGCGGGCCGGTCGAAGCCGAACTGGCGCTCGAGCTGGCGGATAAAGTCGGGATCGAGCCCGCGGGCGCCGCGGTACTAGCTCTCCTCACCACTGCCCGGCGCCGCGCCCGGCATCTGCGGGGCCGCCGTCTCCCCGGTGGCCGAGCCACCCACGCGGGCGGTGGCCTCGCCCGCTTGTCCCTTGATGCGGGCGATCATCAGCTCCACCGGCCCGCCCGGCGCCGCCTGCACCACGATGAAGTTGACCTCCATGATGCCGAAGAGCGTCGGGACCATCAGGAGGAGACGGCGTGCGGTGTAGGCGAGCATCGGGTGGGTGGCCGGCTACTTCGTCATGTCACCCTTGCGGCGGGCGAGCGCCGCCGCCTGCTTGGCGTCGAGCCACCAGGTGTCGAAGCCGAGCGCGTACTTCGGCGCGACCGCCGGACGGTTGAACTTGTCCCAGTAGGCGACGCGGAAGGCTTGGATGTACCAGTGCGGGATGACGTAGTGGCCCCACAGGAGGACGCGGTCGAGCGCTCGGGTACGAGCCACCAGCCCGGCCCGATCGGGCGCCTGGATGACCAGGTCGATCAGCGCGTCGACCGCCGGGTCGCGGATGCCGGCCACGTTGCGGCTGCCCTTGGTCGCCGCCGCCGTCGAGCTCCAAAAGTCGCTCTGCTCGTTGCCGGGGGAGAGCGACTGTCCGAAGACCTCCACGATCATGTCGAAGTCGAAGGCCTCGACGCGCTTCTGGTACTGGGCGACGTCGACGGTCCGGACACGGGCCGTGATGCCGAGCCGCTCCAGGTTCTTGATGAAGGGCAGCGCGAGTCGTTCCCATTGCGCATCGCGGAGGAGGATCTCGAAGGCGAAGTTCTCCCCGGTCTTCGCGTGGACGAGCTTCTGACCCTTGACGACCCAGCCCGCTTCCTTCAGGAGGTTCAGGGCCTCTCGGGTGCCCTCGCGGATACTGCCGGAACCGTCGGTGACGGGCGGCTGGTACTCCCGGGTGAAGACCTCCTCCGGGACCTTCCCGCGAAACGGCTCCAGGATCGTCAATTCGTCTGGTCCCGGCAGCCCGCGCGACGCCAGCTCGGAATTGGAGAAGTAGCTCTTGGTTCGCGTGTAGGCGCCGTAGAAGAGGTTCTTGTTCGCCCACTCGAAATCGAAGGCGTGGGCGACCGCCCGCCGCACCCGCCGGTCCTGGAAGACCGGGCGCCGCATGTTGTAGACGAACCCTTGCATGCCGGTGGGAACCTCGTTCTTAATCATCTCCTTCTTGATGAGGCCCTGGGTGACGGCGGGGGTCGTGTACGCGGTGGCCCAGTTCTTGGCGCTGTTCTCCGAGCGGAAGTCGTACTCGCCGCCCTTGAAGGCCTCGAGCGCGACGGTGGTATCGCGGTAGTAGTCGAAGCGAAGGATGTCGAAGTTGGCGCGGCCGACGTTCATGGGCAGCCGCGCTCCCCAGTAGTCCTTCACCCGGCGGTACGTGATCGAGCGACCGGGCTCCACGGCGTCCACGCGGTAGGCGGCGCTGCCCAGCGGTGGCTCCAGGATGGTCTTCTCGAAGTCGCGCTTGGTCCACCAGGCCTTCGAGAGGACCGGCAGCTGGCCGACGATCAGCGGCAGCTCGCGGTTCTCGCCCGGCCCGAAGCTGAACTTCACCTTCCGGTCGCCGACCTTCTCGGACTTGACGACCTGGGCGTAGTAGCTGCGGTAGAAGGGCTGCCCCTTCGCCTTGAGCATCTCGAACGTCCAGATGACGTCCTCGGCCGTCATGGGACTGCCGTCGTGAAAGCGGGCTTCCGCCCTGAGCGTGTAGGCGACCCAGGAGCGGTCGGCCGGCACCTCGATGGTTTCGGCGACCAGGCCGTACTGGGAGAACGGCTCGTCGAGGGAACCCACCGTGAGCGTGTCGAAGATCTCGCCGAGGCCGACCGCCGGCACACCCTTGAGGATGAAGGGGTTGAGAGTGTCGAAGGTACCGATGGCGGCCAGCTTGACGGCGCCGCCCTTGGGCGCTTCCGGGTTGACGTAGCCGAAGTGCTTGAAGCCGGGCCCGTACTTCAGGTCGCCGTGCATCGACAGGCCGTGGCCGACGGTGACGCGGTTGCCGGGGGCCTGGCCGCCGGCAGGGCGGGGTGTCCCCGCAGTGGCGACCGCGAGCAGGAGCGCGGAGACGGCGGCGGCGGTTGTCAGTCGCATGGAGCTCCTCATCTCACGGTTCGTCGATCGGGAGGGTGCCGCATCCAGTGTGGCCGCCTGCCATCGCCGAGTCAACGCTTGGCCGGGCGGTCGTCGACCACGCGCAGCCGCCCCACCTGTTCCCGCCAGCGGGCGACACGAACCTCTTCTGGGTCATGGGCGGCCTTGCTCGCCTGCTGCGCGTGGCCGAAGGGCTCGAATACGGCCTGGTCGGCGCCAACGACGCCTCCGGCTACACACACGAGATCCCGTTCGGGGGGGTTTAAGGCGTCGGGACTGGGTCGCGAGGGCGGGCACCAGGGCATCGAGGAATACACGGAGGTGAAGTCGGTGGTGATCGGGCTGGGATAGGAAACATGACCGCTCCCCCCCACCGGTCTCAGCTCGCGGAGGGACGCACCATCCGTCCGCACCGCTCGGCCTGGAGGAGCAAGTTGCCCGCGGTAGCGGCCAGGGTGGGCGTGATTGGACACCCAGCGGCCCGCAGGGCCTCAGCCACCCAGGTATTGCACGTGTAGAGCAGCGAATAGCGGCCGGTGGCGACGTAGAAACGGCTCGCGGGATAGAGCCCGGGGCCAACCTCGATCGGCTGGCCCGCCCCGTCGAGTGCGTAGGTCGCGGAGACGAAGCGCGCCAGGGCCTCCATGCCGCGACTGGAGAGCTCGATCGCAATGATCTCGGCGCGCGAGAAGTACGTGGCCGGCGGCGGGTCGAAGCCCGCGACGTGAAGCACGCTACCCTCCGAGCTGAAGGCCGCCTTGAGGGCCAGCCTCACTCCGGCCTCCGGCGACTCGTAGAAGGCGCGGTCGCCCCATCCGACCTCGAGGAACCGTGCCGCGAGGAAGCGACGGTGTTCGGGCCACGCCTCGGCTGGGATGTCGTCGCGCCGGATCACGATCCCGGTGTGCCAGCCATGACCCACGACATAGACCGTGACGGTCGCTTCGCCGGGTAGCGGTGGGTAGAATTCTCGAACGTGACCGTGACAGCCCACCGTGAGCAGGAGCGCTCCGGCGACGAACAGGGACCCGAGAGGCTGCACGAGGCACTCCTCCTCGCATCAAAGTAGACCGGCGCCGGCAAGAGCGTCCCTCTTCACGACATTGCTCGGCGTGCTCGACGGCAACCAACACATTTTATTTACGCCCCGCCTGGCTCGACCCCGCCTGACCGGACCGGGCGGGATGTTTCCCCCGGTGCTGCCCGGGGGCGGGGCGACCGTTAGGCTCGACGATCCCCAGCATGAAGCAACACGGAGCTTCCGGTGAAGACCCGCACGGTCTTTGAGCCCGGCCTGTCGATGTCGAGCCCGTCGTGCTCGTAGCGAGCATGGCAGGATCCTTGGGATGAATGTCATTGCTGACATGCGGGGAAAATGGGACAGAGGCACTCCCCCGGTGCTACGCCGGGCGAAGGAGGGGGCGCTCGACATGCGGCGTGCGCCACGCACTGGCTCGCACTGATCGAGGATGAGAAGGACGAGAACACCGTCCGCAACTACAAGGAGCGGCTCGAGGTACACGTGCTCCCCGCCCTCGGCCACCTCAAGGTCCGCGAGCTGCATCGCGGCCACATCAAGGCCTTCCTCGCCCAGAAGCGCAGCCAGGGCTATGCGAAAAACACCGTGCGGCTCATGCGCGCGCCGCTCTCGAGCAATCTGAGCAGAACCTGGACGAGCTAAGGCCGCGAGAACCCGAGTGATTGCTCCACGCCGAGGTCTTCGTGGTGCCGTGTGTTTCGGGTGCGTTGGTGACCAATTGGTGACCAATCGCCGAGCTCCCGAGCGCAGTCGAAACTGTCCGGCGCCGAAGGGCTGACCGATCGATCCCGCCGGCGTCGCTCAGCCGGCGTGAGCTGGCTGCAGAACCCGGGCGAAGTGGCTCAGCTTCAGCCAGCCAGGAAAGGCCTGGACCATCGCCCTCGGGCCTTCCAGCTTGATGCCTCCCGATCGCACGGCCTCGTTCCAGATGAGGTGCCCGGCCCACATGCGGGCGAGCGTGCCTATGTCGGCGTGGACAATCATGTCGACCTTGAAGCCCGGGTCCTTCATGCACACATCTACGCCCGACGGATCCAGCACCAGCCAGCACGTCCGCATCTGCAGGCAGCGTGACGGCACCCCGCGGAGCTCGAACCGCACAACCACACGCGGCGCCGGCAGGCGGGAGACGTCGATGCGGCGGTGCATGGCCCACATCAGCAGCGCGGGATCGAGGTTGTCGCGCGCGAATTGCTGGGCCGCGTGACGCTGGCCCCACTCGCCGAGGCGCTCCACCACGTCGCGGAACTCCTTGCCGGCCTCGGTCAGCTGATATTCCCGACCACGGCCGGCGCTCAGCGGCGCGCTCTCGATCACTCCGGCGTCTTCCAGCTGATGCAGGCGCTGCGCGAGGAGCGTCCGCGAGATCAGCGGCATTCCACTCCGGATCTCGTTGAATCGGCGGGAGCCCGAGAAGAGCTCACGGAGGATCAGCGGCGTCCATCGTTCGGCGAAGATCTCGGAGGCGACGGCGACCGGACAGAACTGCCCATAGCCCTTCATGGCTCCGACTCTAGTCAGCCGCCCTCGCCACGGCAAGTCCATTTTTTGGTCTTGGCTGGTCCAGGGACCACTGGCAATGTTCCGGGCAAGGAGGGGAACTATGACGCCCAGCGAAACCGTTCCGACCGATCGGGGCGCGCGGATCGACTGGGTGGCGGTGGCCGAGGAGCTCGGCCCGACCTTCGCCGCCCGTGCCGCCGGCCACGACGCCGATGACACGTTCGTATCCGAGAACTATGCCGACCTGCGGAGGCGACGAGTCTTCTCCGCCGCCGTGCCCGCGGAGCTGGGTGGCGGCGGCGCTTCGCACTCCGAGATGTGCGACGTGCTGCGTACGCTGGCCCACGCCTGCTCGTCCACCGCGCTGGCGCTCTCCATGCACACACACCAGGTCCTCATCCCGGCCTGGCGCTGGCATCAGGAGCGCGCGCCCGTCGAGCTGTTCCTGCGCCGCGTGGCCGCCGAGGAGCTCGTCATCGCGACCAGCGGAGGCTCCGACTGGCTGACCGGATCCGGCCGCGCGGACAAGGTCGAGGGCGGCTACCGGGTGAGCGGTCGCAAGATCTTCGCTAGCGGGTCGCCCGCGGCCGACATCTTCACCACGATGGCCATCTACGACGATCCGGCTGACGGTCCCACCGTACTGCATTTCGCAATCCCGCTGGAGGCGCCCGGCGTGAAGCGGCACGATAACTGGCGCACGCTGGGAATGCGCGGCACCGGCTCCCACGACCTCACCCTCGACGGCGTCTTCGTGCCCGACGCGGCGATCAGCGCCCGCCGGCCGTCGGGCCGCTGGTCGCACGTTTGGCACATCGTGGCCGCCACGGCTCTGCCCATCATCTATTCCGTCTACGTCGGCGTGGCCGAGGCCGCCCGCGAGATGGCCCTTCGCGAGGCCGGTCGCCGCCGCGACGATCACGCCGTCCAGGAGATGGTCGGCGCCATGGACACGGAGCTGGCGGCGGCTCGGATGGCCTGGCGCTCCATGGTCGACGCGGCCAACCGTGGTCACGTCGGGCCCGACGTGACCAACCAAGTGATGATCGGCCGCGTCCTGGTGGGGCAGGCCGCGCTGCGCACGGCCGAGGCTGCCATGGAAGTGGCCGGCGGCGCCGGGTTCTTCCGCAGCGCCGGCCTCGAGCGACTGTTCCGCGACGCGCAGGGCGCTCGTTACCACGCCCTGCGTAGCCCTGCCCAGCGGCGGTACGCCGGGCGCCTGGCCCTCGGCCTCGACCCGAACGAATGATCGGCCCGGGCGCACCGCCCGTCCGGAAGAGGAGGATCACGCCATGAACGCTCGCCTGCAGGCCCTCGCGTTCACCATGCTGCTGCTCGCCGGCGCTCCCGTCGCGGCCGCCCACGACGGCGAAAGGCTCGGCAGCGTCCGTTTCTCCGTCTCGTGCGCGCCTGCCGTCCAGGGCGACTTCGAGCGCGCCGTCGCGCTCCTGCACTCGTTCTGGTACGAAGAGGCGGAGAAGGCGTTCACCACGATCACAACGAAGGATCCGGGCTGCGCGATGGGCTACTGGGGCATCGCCATGAGCGTCTACTACCCGCTCTGGCAGCCGCCCAGCCCGGCGATGCTGCAAAAGGGCGTGGCCGCCCTCGAGAAGACGCGAGGCCTCACCGCGACGCCGCGCGAAAAGGACTACGTCGCTGCCATCCAGAGCTACTACCGGGACTCCGACACGGTCGACCATCGCACCCGGGCGGTTGCCTACGAGAAGGCGATGGCGCAACTGTTCGCCCGTTACCCGAACGACCGCGAGGCCGCCGTGTTCTACGCGCTGGCGCTCAACGCGACGGCAGCGCCGACCGACAAGACCTACGCCAGCCAGCTCAAGGCCGGCGCCATCCTGGAGAAGGTCTACGCCGAGCAGCCCGATCATCCGGGAGTCGCCCACTACATCATCCACAGCTACGACTACCCGCCCCTGGCCGCCCGCGGACTGGTCGCGGCCCGCGGCTACGCGAAGATCGCGCCGTCGGTCCCCCATGCGCAGCACATGCCGGCGCACATCTTCACCCGCCTGGGGTTGTGGCAGGAGTCGATCGACTCCAACCGCTCCTCGGCGAACGCCGGCAAGGCATACTACGCACGGCTCGGCAAGGACACCGTCTGGGACCAGACCCTGCACGCGCTCGACTACATTGTCTATGCGTACTTGCAGACCGGACAGGACCGTCAGGCGCGGATGGTGCTGGAGGAGCTGAACACGATGCAGCGGGCAGAGCCGGAGAGCTTCGTGGCCGCCTACGCCTATGCGGCAATTCCCGCCCGCGTCGCTCTCGAGCAGCACCGCTGGAGTGAGGCAGCCGCGCTCAGCCCGGGCTCCAAGGTCTTCCCGTGGGACCGCTTCGCGTGGGCGGAAGCGATCACATCCTTCGCCCGCGCGGTCGGTGCCGCCCGCCGCGGTGACCCCGTCCAGGCGCGGGCTGAAGCTCAGAAGCTGGAGGGATACCGCGCCAGCCTGGTCGCCGCCAACCAAACCTACTGGGCCGAGCAGGTGGACATCCAGCAGCGGGCCGCGGCGGCGTGGGCCGCCCGCGCGGAGGGTAAGACCGACGAGGCGCTCAAGCTCATGCGCGCGGCGGCGGCCCTCGAGGACTCCACCGAGAAGCATCCTGTGACACCGGCCCCGGTCATCCCGGCTCGCGAACTCCTCGGCGAGATGCTCCTCGACCTCAACCAGCCGGGGCAGGCGCTCGTCGAGTTCCAGGCGTCGGCAGCTCGGGAGCCGAACCGGCTCAACGGACTGTTCGGCGCGGCCCGGGCGGCCGAGCTGTCGGGGAACACCGCCCTGGCCAACACACTCTACACGCAGCTAGTGGCGCTTTGCGCCCGTGCCGACGGCGAGCGACCCGAGCTGCGCCACGCCAAAGCGGCACTTGCGAAATGATGGGCGAGAGAGAGCCGGCGTCAGCTGAGCCAGCATCTTTCAGTCGCGGTGCCGAACGCAGCACACTACCGTCGACCGGCTTCCGCTCGACCCACCACAGAGGCGACCGCCATGAAGATGGTCGGCCACAAGACGGAAGCGATGTTTCGGCGCTACGCGATCGCTGACGAGAGCATGCTGCGCGAGGGCGACGCCAAGCTGGAGGCGCTCCTCGAGGCGCAGCGGGACGTTCCGCGTGGTAGTTCCGCTGAGAAACGACAAAGTAACGGCAAAGAACCGGAATCGCATCCCGCGACCTACTGATTACGACTCCCGGCCAGGAACAAACTCAGGCGAATCAAGAGAAGCCAACCGAGCAAACTGACGAGCCTCCCGCGTGACGGCACCTGCGGATAGTACGCGGTGGGCCGGGTACGTTTGGCACCAGCTTGGCACCACATCTGCTGGACACCACTAGCTGACACGTCGCGCTGCTACGCTTGAAGAGCAGGGTAACTTGAGCACCCACCGGCAGCGATCGCCGCGTCACTGGCCCTGGCCCCGCGACATGAGCTGCCAGACTCGGACGCGGAACGCCGTAGCAGCCGGTGCCACAGTGCAGGCCGGTTAGTGTCATCGCCTCCTTCGCCGGCCCGGCCACGCTGCTCCTGGAGCCGTACGAATCCGCGCTGATCGACGGCGCCTCCGCGCGCCTCGCTGGGAGGTTGCCACCCCCTCAGGCCGCACTCACCAGGAGGGCAACAGGAAAGCTGGCGAACGCTTGGGCGAGCGGCACGACCCCCCGGTCCACGGCGAGGCGCTCGCCGGTTAGAGGGTTGATCAGTCGTGGCCCTGCTTCTGGCGGCACGAGCGCTCGGGTCTCGTCGCCCCAGTAGGCCCCGCCAAGGGGTAGTCCCTCGATCCCGCGCCGAGCAAGTAGGCGAGGCACCACGGTGATAGCGACCGCATCCTTCCTGCGCCGCACGAAACCGAGGGCATGTTCGGCCAGCGGCCCTCGGATCTCAAGCGGCCGGTACTCGCCCTCACCGAAGAGCGCCGGGTGGGCACGGCGGCAGGCGAGGGCCTCGCGGATCAGATAGAGTTTCACACGGCCGTCCTCCTTGGCTTCCATGAGCTCCCGGGCGAAGGCTGCGCGGTCACCTAGCGTCGCGGTCGCCCTGGTCAGCTCGTCGAGCATGCCCCGGCGGAGTTGCCAGTCGACCGCGCGTCGGTTGTCGGGATCGACGAGGTTGAGGTCCAACAGCTCGCTGCCCTGGTAGAAGTCGGGAACGCCCGGCGCCGTGATCTTGACGAGGGTCTGGGCCAGCGAGTTCAACGTGCCGAAATGGGCGATCCGGGCCTGGAAGGCGACGAAGTCCTTGAGGAAATGCGACGAGCGGGCCGGATCGAGGATGGCCTCGCCGAAGCGGGCGATGGCCTCGTTGTAGCGCACGTTCGGATTGATCCAGCTGGTATGCGATTTCGCCTCGTGGACCGCCTTCAAGAGGTACGCGCGCAGCCGCGCTACGTCGATCGGCCAGGCGCCGACCAGCGTCTGGTAGATTAGATACTCGGTGTTCGCCCCGGGGGTCAGCTGTGCATCGACCATCGTGCAGTGCTTCCGGTTCAGCTTCTGCCAGAGGGCGACTCGGCGCCGCCATTCTTCCGGGATCTCAGACAGCACGTTGATGCGGGCGCGCACGTCCTCGCCCCGCTTGGTGTCGTGGGTCGAGGTGGCCGACAGTCCGTGGGGATATGTCCGCTGTCGCTCGGCCAGGGCCGCATGGAACTCGGCTACGGGCGTTCCGAAGCGGCTGGGGTCGGCGCCGACCTCGTTAAGCGACACTAGCCGATTGAAGCGATAGAGGGCGGTATCCTCGTAGCCCTTGGCGGTCACCGGCGAGGTGATCTGTTGGAAGCGCAAGGCGAACTCCAGCCGCTCGCGGCGGTCTTCGTCGTCCGCCCATGGTGGAAACCGGAGCGTGAGGACGTCCTGGATCCAGTCATAGATCGACGGGCTCGTGAGTGGTGTGCGTCGCTTGGCCTGCACCACCGCGCGCGCGATGTACTCGCGATCGTGCTCACTCGGCCCTCGCGCGTCCTCGCCCACATAGGTGCGGTACACGGGAAAGTTGGCGATGATCTCGGCCAGCGCTTTGGTGAGACTCCCGAGCGTGAAGTCGCGGGCGGAACGGTGCTTCTCAGACATGGTGTCGAGCCGGTGGGCGAGCATGTTGATCTCGGACGACATCGCCGTCCGCATGACGAGTTGCTTGGATTCGTAGACGACCTCCGCGAAAGGTGGACGCTCTTTGATAAGCCGGGCGTACAGATGCTCCATCGCCCGCGCCTGGCTGCGGTCGACGAAGATCCCGTTCAAGAGGTTAAGGAACTCGTACCCGGTGGTGCCGGCGATGGGCCAGGTTTGGGGCAGCGACTCGCCGGGAGTCAGGATCTTCTCGGCGACGATATAGAAGTCGTGGGCCGCCTCAGGGGCCGCGGCGGAGCGGGCGCGTGCACACTCGCGCTGAAGGCATCGAAAGTACTCGGCCGGGGCATAGAGCCCATCGGGATGATCGACGCGGAGTCCGGTCACCTGTCCCGCGCCGACGAGACGGAAGATGAGACGGTGCGTCTCCGCGAAGACGTGTGGATTCTCCATGCGGATCGCGGCCAGCTCGTTGACGTCGAAGAAGCGCCGGTAATTGATTTCCTCGCCCGCCACGCGCCAGAAGGCCGCCCGGTAGGCCTGCTCGTTCAATAGGCTGTCGAGCAGATCGAACGAACGGGGATCGCCCGGCGTGCCGTTGAAGCGCCGGACATTCTCCTCGACGAAGTCCCGTACCTCGGGCGACTGACGCACGAGGGTCGCCAGACGCTCGACGCCTCGCGCCTTGTCGTGGGGACGCACTCTTGGCCGCTTCGGGTCGCGGTCGGCGCGCGGCATGACGGCCGCGAACCAGGCGGTAAGGGTTTTCAGCTCGAGCAGGCCGGGGTGCTCCGGCCCAAGACCGGCCTCTAGCTCGTCAATGCGATGGCTCAGGATCCGGCGGTAGGAGTGCGGGGCGACCGGCAAGACCGTGTCGTAATACCGGACTGTGAAGACTCCCTCGTTCTGTTCTAGCTGGAGCTCGCCCCGCTCCAGCACGATGCCGTACTGGTCGCTGAGGACGGGCAACAACACCTTGCCCGCCAGTTCGGGCTTGGCCGGCGTCCAGTCGATGTCGAAGACGTGAGCGTAGCGAGAGCCCGGCCCGTTCTCGAGGACGTCCAGCCACCAGCCGTTGCGATTCCTGGCGATCCCCATGTGGTTGGGGACGAGGTCGATCAGGAGGCCCAGGCCGTGGCGGCCGAGG
>JBKOVG010000291.1:0-22307 GCA_046723845.1 Candidatus Methylomirabilota bacterium
GACTGGGTCGGCGGAGCGCTGATGGCTTGTGGCATCGTCGGGTGGGGAGCGCTCGTCGTCCTCCTTGGCTCCTGAGCCGCGCCCGGTTTTCGCGGCGCCAGGAGCGCTCGTCGTCCTCCTTGGCTCCTGACCCGCGCCGGGTTTTCGCGGCGCCAGGAGCGCTCGTCGTCCTCCTCGGCTCCTGACCGGCGCCGGGTTTTCGCGGCGCCAGGAGCGCTCGTCGTCCTCCTCGGCTCCTGACCGGCGCGCGGCTTCTCGCGGTTGACCCGTCGCGCGCCGCCCCGATAGACTACGCAACCTATGACCGCGCGAACCGCGACGGGGATACAGAAGCTGGACGACATGCTGGGCGGCGGGCTCCTGCCCGGCACGCTCTGCGTGGTGTACGGAGCGACGGGCATCGGCAAGACGCACCTCGGGCTGCATTTCGCCCATGCGGGCCAGGCGGCCGACGGGAGCCCCGGCATCTTCTTCGACATGAACGCCCGCGGCGACTCCCAGCAGCACCACGAGTACGCGGCGCGTCTCTACGACTGGAAGCTCGCGCGCTGGACGCACACCGTGACGCCCATGACCGAACCCTTTCCGCCGGCCGAGCAGATGGCGGCGCGTTACTGCGACGCCCTGCCGTGGGTGGGCAAGCTGCGCGACTATCAGGTACCCACTCCCGATAGCAGCCTCGAGCTCGACTGGAACTGGAAGGCCGAGTACAACCACGCCCTCTATACCGTCCGGCCCTTCGTGTACTTCCATCTGGCCGCGGGCTGCCGCCGCATCGTGGTCGACGGCGTCGAGCCCATGGACGTGCCGGGGGACTACATCCAGCCCTTTCTCTTCGACGAGCTCTACCGGAAGACCATCCATCGCGACAGCGAGACGCTGGGGATGGAGATCTGCTTGCCCGTGTGGAAGCACCGCGCGTTCATCGACGGCCATCGCTACGACCACGCTCAGGTGACCACGCTGCTCCTCATCACCACGGAGGAGACGCGGCTCGAGCACCTGATCGCCCGCAAGGTCGCCGCGGGCGACATCGGGGCGGTGGCCAACACCATCGTGGCGATGGGGAGTGAGCGGGTGGGCAACCGGCTCGGCCGCTTCCTCTGCGTGGTGAAGCATCGCGGCAGCGCGAAGAGCGACGACATCGCCGAGTATCGGGTGACGGAGCGCGGCCTGGAGTTCGTGTAGCCCCCCGATGGACGCGCCCACCCTCCAGGCGAGACGGGCGCGGCGCTTCCGGCATCTTCCCGCCCTGCGGCTGCGCTCCGACCGTGCGGCGGCCGCCTTCGTCGACGCGGTGGGCGTCTGCTCCACCTTCTATCGGTTTCCCGAGGGCGTGGCTTGTCTGTGGGAGGCGGTGGTGGGGCGCGAGCGGCCGCACTGGCCGCGCCATTCCCATCACGACGCGGGCGTCGGCCTCACCTGGGAGCTGAAGGATTCGCTGCCCGCGCGCCGCCGCTGCTACTACGGCAAGCTGCTCAAGGGGCGGCCGGTGCTCGTCGCGCTCGATCTGTTCCCGGCTTTCTACGCCCTCGTGCGCGGGCGACAGCGCGCGCGGGACTACCTCGCCGAGTACCGGGCCGGCCGCATGTCGGCCACGGCCAAGCGGCTCATGGACAGCTTCTTCCGGGAGAGCCCGCAGTACACGCGCGGGCTCCGCGCCGACACGTTTATGCTGGAAGCCTCCAAGACCCGCGAGTTCGAGCGGGGGATGGCCGAGCTCCAGCAGGGGTTGTGGATCGTCAAGACCGAGGAGCGCTACGAGCCGAGCTTCTCCTACCGCTGGGATCTCCTCGAGCGCTGGCTGCCCGAGCCCGTCGCCGAAGGCCGCGGTCTCGGCCGGGCCGCCGCCCTCGACCGGCTGCTCGCGCGCTATCTCGACGGCGCCGTATACTCGACGCCCGCGCGGATGGCCCGCCTCTTCGGGCTGGCCGGGACGGAGACGCAGCAGGCGGTGGCGCGTCTCGCGAAGGCGGGAAGCGTGCGCGGCGTCGAGGTGGCGGGCTGGCCAGGTACCTGGGTGGTGCGGGCCTGATGGAGGCGCCGGCGGGCTTCCGCTACATCGACATCCACACGCATCTCCATCCGGAGCGGCTGTCGCGCGCGATCCGGCGCTGGTTCGCCGAGCGCTCGACGTGGACGCTCGAGTATCCGTCCGAGCCCGAGGAGGTGGCGGCCTTTCTCGCCGCCCAGGGCGTGGAGCGGTTCGTGTACTTCTCCTACGCGCACAAGGCAGGCATGGCACGCGAGATCAACGCCTGGCTTCACGCCATTCGGCCTCGCGTGCCCGCGGGACTTCCCCTGGGGACGGTCCATCCCGACGATCCCGACATGCTGGAGGTGGCGGAACAAGCGCTCGTCCGCTTCGGCTTCCACGGCTTCAAGTTCCACATCAACGTGCAGCGCTTCTTTCCCGACGATCCGCGGGTGCTGCCCGTCTACGAGCGGCTCTTCGCCCTCGACCGCTTCCTCCTCATCCACGTGGGCTCGGCCCCGTGGCCGAACGAGTACGATGGGTTCCCGCGCTTCCAGCGGGTGATGGAGATGTTCCCCACGCTCAAGGTGGTGGTGGCACACATGGGGTCCTTCGAGACGCGCCAGTTCCTGGGGCTCATGCCCCGCTGCCCGAATCTCTACCTCGATACGACCATGGCCTTCGCGCCCATCCACCACGAGTACCGGAAGATCGACACGCGCCTCAATCGCATCTCCGTCACCAACGACGACCTCGTGAGACACCAGGACCGGATCGTCTTCGGCAGCGACTTCCCGATCCTGCCGTACCCCTACGAGGAGGAGCGCGTGGCCCTCTGGCTCCGGGACCTGCCGCTGCCCGTCTACCAGAAGATCTTCCGCGACAACGCGGCGGCCCTCCTGGGACTTCCGTGAGCCGGGACGCACGGCTCGGCCTCGAGGCCTTCGGCGCGGCCGGGTCCGCGGTGCTGCGGGCGCTGGCGGAGATCCTCGGGCCCGGGCGGCCGGCGTGGGTGGTGGGGGGCGCGGTGCGGGATGCACTGATCGGCGCCGCGTCGCGCGACCTCGACATCGCGGTGCCCTCGGGAGCTATCACCCTCACCCGCGAGATGGCGAACCGCCTCGACGCGGCATTCCTCGTCCTCGACGAGGCGCGGGGCGCCGCGCGGCTGCTCGCCGCCCATGGCCACGCCTGGTCCGGAGGGCAGGTCGATGTCGCCGACTTCCGCGCGCCCGACCTCGCAGGCGATCTGGGCGGACGCGACTTCACGATCAACGCGCTCGCCGTGCCGGTGGCCGAGCTCGTCGGACGAGGGGACGCCCGCGTGGAGGATCCGACCGGAGGTCTCCATGACATGGCCGCCCGTGTGGTCCGGCTCTGCTCCGAGCGGTCGCTGGAGGAGGACGCGGTCCGGGTCCTGCGAGGGGCGCACCTCGCCATCCTGCCCGGTTGGACCCTCGACGGCGCGGTGGGGCCGGCGGCGGAGCAGGCGGCGCCGGGTCTCCGCGGCATCTCCGCGGAGCGCGTGAGGGACGAGCTGCTCGGCCTGCTCGCCGAGCCCGCGTCGGCGCGGGGGCTGCGTCTGCTCGACGACTGGGGCGCCCTGGGCGTGCTCCTCCCGGAGCGGCACGCGATGAAGGCCGCCACACAGTCCGAGCCGCACTGGTTCGACGTCTGGGAGCACAGTCTGCGCGCCGTGGAGGCCGCTGATGCGCTCGCCGAGCACGCGGGCGAGCTCCGTCCGTGGGGCGAGGTGTTCGTCTCGCACCTGGCCGAGCCCCTCGGCGACGGCGCCACGCGGCGAGAGGCGCTCAAGCTGTCCGCGCTGCTCCACGACGTCGCCAAGCCGCAGACGCGCAGGGTGGAGGCGGGCAAGACGCGCTTCCTCGGCCACGACGTCCTCGGAGCGGAGAGGGTACGCGCCATCGCGACGCGGATGCGGCTTTCCGGCCGCCTCGCCTCCGTGCTGGAACGGCTGGTGCGCCAGCACCTCCGCCCCATGCACCTCGCCATTGGGGGCGAGGTGACCCGGCGGGCGCGCTCCCGCTTCTTCAGGGACCTGGAAGACGACGCCCTCGACCTGCTCCTCCTCTCACTCGCCGACGGGGCGGGACTCAGAGGCGACTCGCCCCTCGAGATCTGGAACGGACCCGGAAGCCGCGTGCTGCGCGAGCTGATGGCCGGCCACGCGGAGGAGGCCGCCGCCCTCGCTGCACCACCTTTCCTCGACGGCCACGAGGCCATGGAGGCTCTGGGTATCGGGCCGGGTCCGGCGCTGGGACGGTTTCTTGCGGTCCTCCGGGAAGCTCAGGCGACCGGGGTGGTGACCACGCGGGAGGCAGCGGTGGCCTATCTGCGCGAGCAGCGGGCCCGCATGCTTGACACTTCCGAGCCCCGCCCCATAGAGTAGTTCCGCTCGTCGTACCACACAGATTCGGCACCCAAGGAGGCATGACATGGCTCGGATACGTCTCTGCGCGGCGCTCGCCGTCGCGCTCGTCGCTCTCGCGGCGCCCGCTCCGGGCGCGGCCGCCCCCGAAGGCAAGGTGGTGATCGCGCAGGGCGTGGACCCGACGACGCTCGACATGACGAACCAGCAGGAGCAACCGGCCTCGAACGTGGGCGCCCAGATGTTCGAGTCGCTGCTCGAGCGAGACCAGAGCCTCAAGCTCATGCCGGCGCTCGCTGCCGAGATGCCGAAGCTGGTGGCGCCCACGACCTGGGAGATCAAGCTCCGCAAGGGCGTCAAGTTCCACAACGGAGAGGATTTCACCGCCGAGTCCGTGAAGTTCAGCGTCGAGCGTCTCATCAACCCGGCCAACAAGCTCCGCGGCTCGTCGTCGTTCGCGCCCATCGACCGGGTGGAGGTCGTCGACACCTACACGGTGAGGATCCACACCAAGAAGCCGTGGCCCGTGTTCCTGAGCCACATTGCCCTGCGCCAGGTGGCGATGTATCCGCCGAAGGAGTATGCCGGCAGGGACTCGGCCGCGATCTCCAAGAATCCCATCGGGACCGGGCCCTACAAGTTCGTCCGCTGGTCCAAGGACGAGGAGCTCGTGATGGAGGCCTTCCCGGGCTACTGGGGCGGGCCGGCCAAGATCAAGACGGTGATCTTCAAGCCGATCCCCGACGACGCCGTGCGGGTGGCTGCGCTGCAGAACGGCGAGATCGACGTGGCGGTGAACATTCCGCCGCACCTGGCCGGGATCATCGATCGGCACCCGAGGATCTTCCTCAGCACGGCGCCGTCGATCCGGACGATCCAGCTCATGATCTACACGCATCAGATGGACGCCAATCACAAGCCGACGGGCCCCTACAACGGGCCGACTGCCGACAAGCGTGTGCGCCAGGCTCTCGCCTACGCGATCGATGCCGACGAGATCATCAAGGGCGTGATGGACGGCAAGGCTGTACGCGTACCGACCATGCTGACGAGCCTTCACTTCGGCTACGATCCGGCGCTCAGGCCCGTGAAGCAGGATCTGGCCAAGACCAAGAAGCTCCTGACCGATGCCGGCTTTCCCAACGGCCTCGAGATCGTGCTGAACGGCCCGCAGGGACGCTACGTGCGCGATCGCGAGGTGGCGGAAGCCGTGGCCGGCCAGCTCACGAAGGCCGGGATCAAGACGACGCTGCGCACCCACGAGTTCGTGAGCTACCTGAACAACATGGTCTACGTGCACAAGGCAGGGCCCGTGTGGCTGATCGGCTGGGGCCATTCCACCATGGACGCCGAGGCGATCTACGTGCCGCTGTTCAAGTCACCCAATATCTTCGTCAACTGGCACAACGAGGACTTCAACGGCATGGTCGAGGAGGCGCAGTCGCAGATGGACGAGAAGAAGCGCCTCGCCCAGTACCACCGCATCAACAAGCTGTGGATCGAGGAGGTCCCGGCCATTCCGCTCTACCAGCAGATCGACCTCTACGGCGCGAACAAGCGCGTCGTCTGGAAGGCCCGGAGCGACGAGCTGATCAAGGCCTACGACATGGCGCTCAAGTAGTCCGGGCCCGCCTGCCCCGGAGCCGGCACGGTCGCGCGGCTCCGGGGCCTCTTCCGTCCACTGCCAGGCCGCGCCCGCCGGACAACCAGCAGAGGAGATCGGTCATGACCTGGATCCGGATCGCCCTCGTCGCCCTCTTCGCCACGCTGCCTGCCGTGGCCGGGGCGGCGCCGCAGGGCAAGATCATCATCGCCCAGGGCGTGGATCCCACCACGCTCGATCCCATGAATCACCAGGAGACGCCGGCGGGCAACGTCTGCCGGAACATCTTCGACACGCTGCTCGAGCGCGACGCGGACCTCAAGATGCAGCCCGCCCTCGCCCGCGAGATGCCCAAGCTCGTGGCGCCCACCGTGTGGGAGTTCAAGCTGCGCCCCGGGATAAAGTTCCACAACGGCGAGCCCGTGGATGCGGAGGCCGTCAAGTTCAGCCTCGAGCGGCTGGTCGATCCCAAGAACAAGATGCGAGGCTCGCCGCCCTTCGCGCCCCTCAGCCACGTGGAGATCGTGGACTCCCTCACCGTGCGCCTGCACACCAAGGCGCCCTGGCCCATCCTCGACACCCTTATGGGCGGGAATCAGGCCTCGATCCTTCCGCCCAAGTACTACCGCGACAAGGACACGGTGGCGGTTTCGCGGGCGCCCGTGGGCTCGGGACCCTACCGCTTCGTCCGCTGGGTCAAGGACGACCGCATCGAGCTCGAAGCCAACGAGCAGTACTGGCGCGGCGCCCCCCGGGTCAAGACCATCGTCTTCCGTCCCATTCCCGACGACGCGGTGCGGGTGGCCGCGCTGCAGAACGGCGAGATCGACGTGGCCGTCAACATCCCGCCGCACATGGCCACCATCATCGCCAATCACCCCAAGCTTTTCCTCACCACGGCCCCGAGCGTCCGGACCATCCAGCTCATGTACTACACCCACCAGTACGACGCCCAGCACAAGCTGGTCGGCCCCTATCCGGGCCCGACCGCGGACAAGCGCGTGCGCTGGGCCATGAACTACGCCGTCGACGTGGACGACATCATCAAGAACGTGCTCGACGGCAAGGCCCAGCGCGTGGCCCTCATGCTCACCGACCGCCACTTCGGCTTCGATCCCGCCCTCAAGCCCATCAAGCAGGACCTCGCCAAGAGCAAGCAGCTGCTGGCGGAGGCGGGGTTTCCGGGCGGCCTGGAGATCACGCTGAACTCGCCGCAGGGGCGTTACATTCGCGACAAGGAGGTAGCCGAGGCCATCGCCGGGCAGCTCGGCAAGGCCGGCATCCGCACCACCGTGAAGACGCACGAGTGGGTGCACTACTTCGGGACGCTCGCCTACAACCACAAGACGCCCCCCGTCTGGCTCATCGGCTGGGGCACCGCGACCTACGACGCCGAGGCCGTCTACGTACCCCTCTTCCGCTCCGGGCGCTTCCTCAGCAACTACTACAACGCCGACTTCGAGGGCATGAGCGAGCAGGCACAGTCGACCATGGACTCGAAGAAGCGCTACGAGCTGTACCAGCGCATCAACCGCCTGTGGGTGGAGGATGCCGCGGCCATGCCCCTCTACCAGCAGATCGACCTCTACGGAGCGACCAAGCGCGTGGCGTGGAAGGCGCGGGGCGACGAGGCCATCAAGGGCTACGAGATGGGCCTCCGCTAGGGCATTTGACTTCGGGGAGGCCGCGGCTAGAATAGCGGAAGAACGCGGCCGTAATTCAGTTGGCAGAATGCCAGCTTCCCAAGCTGGACGTCGCCGGTTCGAATCCGGTCGGCCGCTCCACTCGCGGGGGTTACGGCGGTGAGCCGTAGCCCCCGTCTCACGTTCGGTGGCCAGTTGCTTCTTCAACCAGGGACCGGGACCGGCGGGCCGACCACGGCCGGCCGCTCCCTTCGGAGATGCCCATGCCCAAGCCCGAGCTGGAGTTCTTCAAGCCCGATCACATCGCGTGGGAGCCGGTGGGCGGCTCGGCCACGGGGGGTGCCGGCGGGGCCGGCGTGAGCCAGAAGATCCTGAGCCGGAGCGAGGACGGCGACGTCACGCGCCTGCTCCGCTTCGAGGCGGGGGTGGAGACCACCGACACCATCACCCACGATTTCTGGGAAGAGGTGTGGATCCTCGAGGGCGAGCTCATGGACCTTGGCAAGGGCCAGACCTTCACGGCGGGGATGTACGCGTGCCGGCCTCCCGGCATGGTGCACGGCCCCTACCGAGTGCCGAGGGAATGCGTCACCTTCGAGGTGCGCTATTTCAAGCGTTCCTGATCAGGCGGGGCCGAAGCCGACGGCCGTCTGCTCGCCCGTCATGAGCGGGCGGAAGCGCACGGCGAGCCCGGTGCGCACGTTCTCCAGGGGAACGTCCACGATGCGTCCGAGGAGCGACACGCCCTCGTCCAGCCGCACCACGGCCACCGCGTAGGGCGACTCGCCCGCGCGGCCGCGAGGCGGGATGCGAATGACCGTGAAGGAGGTGACGGCGCCCTTCCCGCCGAGCGCCACGGGCGCCCAGTCCCGCTCCTGACAGCTGGGACAGAACTCCTTGGGCGGGATGGCGAGCTCACCGCACTTGCCGCAGCGGATGCCGGTGAGCCGCCCCGCCCGCGCCTCCTCGAAGAAGTGCTTCAGCGTCAGCACGTCGTCAGTCACGGCCGAAGAGGCTCACGAGGACGGTGGCCGTATTGCCTCCGAGGGTGTGGGTGAGACCAGTGCGCGCGCCCCCGACCTGCCGCGCGCCCGCCTCGCCGCGAAGCTGGGTAACGATCTCCGCGATCTGGGCGGCGCCGGTGGCACCGATGGGATGGCCCTTGGCCTTGAGGCCGCCCGAGGGATTCACGGGGATCTTGCCGCCGAGGGTCGTCCAGCCCTTCTCGGCAGCCACTCCGCCCACCCCCGGCTCGAAGAAGCCCAGCCCCTCGGTAGCTACGATCTCCGCGATGGTGAAGCAGTCGTGGAGCTCCACCACGTCGACGTCGGTGGGTGACCTGCCCGCCTGCCGATAGGCGGCGGCCGCCGCGCGCTCCGTGGCGGTGACGCGGGAGAGATCGCGTTTCTCGTGCATGAACATGGTGTCGGTGGCGGCCTGGCTCGCCAGCGCCCACACCGCGCGGGGCCGCTTGCGGGCGATCTCCTCGGAGGCAAGGACGAGGGCGGCGCCCCCGTCGGTGAAGGGGCAGCAGTCGAAGAGCTTGAGGGGATCGGCGACGTACGCGCTCTTGAGCACGGTGTCGACGGTGATCTCCTTCTGGAACTGCGCCTTCGGATTCAGGACACCGTGCCGGTGGTTCTTCACCGCCACGTGCGCCATCTGCTCCTCGGTGGTCCCGTACTTCTCCATGTGGGCGCGCGCGATGAGGGCGAACACCCCGGGGAAGGTCAGGCCCACCGTCTGCTCGTAGGAGGCGTCCGAGCAATACGCGAAGTACTCGGTAGCCGCGTCGGTGGGAATGTTCAGCACGCGCTCCGCCCCGCCCACGAGGACCACGTCGGAGACGCCGGAGGCAACCTCCATCAAGGCGTGACGGAAGGCGACGTGACTGGTGGCGCAGGCGTTCTCGAAGCGCGTGGTGGGAATGACGGGGAGGCCGAGGAGGGTGGCAGCGAGCGGCCCCGTGTGGAGCTGCTTCTCTCCTTCGCCCCCGGTGACGTTGCCGTAGTAGAGGGCCTGGATGGCCGAGGGGGCGATCTCGGCGTCGCGTATCGCGTCGGCGGCGGCCTCGGCGAAGAGCTCCGAGCTGGTGCGATCGTGCTTCCCGAATTTCGTGATGCCGACACCGATGACGGCAACGCGGCGCATTGACCCTCCCACGCGATGAAGTGACGTCTCCTTGCATCATGATACCCGGGCGCGAGGCGAGTCAAGTGCCACTGGCCGCGCTCCTCCGCCCCGTGGTACGGTTCAGACTCATGAAGGGAGCGGCGAGGGCGTGACGCTCGAGGAAGGCCTGATCGCGCTCCTCGCCGCGGTGGCCGGGATCCTGCTCTTTGTGGGTCTCGCGCAGGCGCTGGACGAGAGGCCGCCGCGTCGGCGTCGTCGACGACCCGTTCCGAATCCCGATGCCTCCCCGACGGCGTCCGTGCCCAGCGAGCCGGTGGTGACGGAGGTGGCGCCGCGCGCGCCCTACACGGACCCGGAGCGACGGCGTTCTCCGCGGCCCGGCTCGCGTCCACGCCTACGCGCGGCCGCGCCGGTGGCGCCGGCTCCCGCGGAGCCCGTGGAGACGCGGGCGGCGAAGCCCGCGGCCGCCGTCAGCGCTCGGATCGAGGGTGCACCTCCCACTCCCATCGACGTTCCCGCGCCTGCGTCATCACCCACGGTGAGCGTGTCCTCGGATCCCACAGTAGAAGCGGTGGAGCGCGCCCTCACCCTCCAGCGCGCGGGCCAGCATGCCGAGGTGGGGGAGACGGCCGTGCCGTATCTTGAGTCGGCGCCGGGCTCGGAGGTGTACGAGACCGCCTTCTCGCGCGCGGCTCTCTGGGCGCTCGTTGGCGTCTCGCGCCACGCCCTCGGCGACGTCGACGGGACGCAGGAGGCGCTGGAGGCGGCCGTGCGCGAGGCCCCCGACGGCGTCGCCGAGGGATGCCCCGAGCGGATCACCGCCGTAGCCGCGGACGCAGCTCGCCAGCTCTTCGCCACCGCGGACGGGATGTCGACCGCATCCGCGGAGCGCGTCGCTCTTCTCCGCATGGCCGTGCTGTGGCTGGAGTGGCGCGTCGTCGCGTCCCCGGCCACTGAAGAGATCTCTGGCCTGCTCGACAAGGCGCGCGAGTCGCTCTGGGCAGGCTACGTGCTGGCGGGACGCGGCCTGCTGCAGCGGCGCCAGTTCGCGGCCGCCCGCAGCCTCGTTCGCCAGGCTCTCGAGTCCGAGGACCTGCCCGCGAGCCGGCGGGCGCCCCTCACCACGCTGGCCGCGCAGGGCGTGGTGCGGCAGATCGGGCGCCTCGTCGCCACTGCCCGCGGCACGGCCACCCCCGAGCCGGAGGCCCTCGACGCGCTGGAGCGGGCCCGCGAGATCCTTGCCGCGACGTCGGCGGAGTCCATCGCCCCGCAGCGGTGGCACGCCTCGAACCAGCGCATCTGGAATGGCTACGTGCGCCTGGCCCGTCGCCAGATCGAGAGCTTCGAGCTCGAGGCGGCCGTGCGCCCGCTGCTCCGCGCGCTTCATCTGCGCGACCTCGAGCTGGGCCTCGAGCGGAGGACCCGGGAGCTGCTCGCGCGGACCATCGAGCGCATCGCGGACCGCGCCGGAGAGAGCATCGGCCGGCTCCTGAAGAGCGGCGATCGGGACGCGGCGATGCAGCGCTGGCAGGACGTGCGCGGCCTCATCCAGAAGGCGCGCGATCAGGGCATGTCGCACGAGGAGCTGGCGCAGGCCTTCAGCCGCGCCCGGCAAATGCTGGAGCAGATCGAGGCCGTCAAGCGGTGACGGAAACGCTCGGCCCCGCCCTCACCCTGGGGCAGCTCCTCGACGCGGCGGCGGCGCGAGATCCTTCACGGGAGGCCGTGGTCTTCCGCGGCGAGCGAGTCACCTACGACGAGCTCAAGGTTCGCGTCGACATCTTCGCTCTCGGCCTCATCGCGCTCGGCCTCGCCCCCGGGGACCATGCTGTGCTCTGGATGCCCAATCGCGTGGAGTGGAACGTCGCGCATCTCGCCATCGCCAAGGCGGGCGGGGTCACCGTCACCTGCAACAGCCGCTACAAGGCCTTCGAGGTCGAGTACGTGCTGCGCCAGTCCGACGCCTCGGTCCTCATCCTCGCCGATCGCTTCGACGCCGCGAGCATCGACTGCCTCGAGATCCTCCGCGAGATCTGCCCGGGGCTTGACGCGGCGGGCGGCACCGTGGTGAGCCCCCGGCTCCCCGCCCTCCGGCACGTGGTGGTCCTGGGCGCGCGCGTGCCCGCGGGTTGCCGGTCGTGGACGGAGGTGGAGGAGAGGGGCCGCCGTGGGGAGCGGGCGGCCCTCGATCGCGTGCGCATCGGTGCCGATGACCCCGCCGTGATGCTCTACACCTCCGGCACCACGGGCGAGCCCAAGGGCTGTCTCCTCTCCCACGGCAACGTCTACTACAAGTGCCGCGTCTACGTGGCGCTCCACGAGTGGACGGCCGCGGACCGCTACTTCGTGCCCGTGCCGTACTTCCACATCTTCGGCTGCATGGGCGGCATCGCGGCCAACTGTCTCGCCGGCTCGACCCAGGTGCTCATGGACGTCTTCGATCCCGCGGAGGCGATGCGCCTCGTCGAGGCCGAGCGCGTCACCGTGTTCTCGGGCGTGCCCACCATGTTCATCACCATCCTGGGCCATCCCGACTTCGGCCAGCGCGACCTGCGCTCACTCCGCACCGGCTCCATTGGGGCGGCGCCGGTGCCCGTGGAGATCATGCGTCGCATTCTCGACCGCGAGCACGGCCTCGGCATGGATGCCCTCGTGGTGTACGGGCTGACCGAGGCGACGGGCGGCACCCACTGGACACGGGCGGGGGATCCCCTCGAGAAGCGCGTGGCCACCGTCGGCCTGCCCACGCCGGAGATCGAGGACCGCATCGTCGATCCGGTCAGCGGCGCCGTGCTGGGTCCCGGTGAGGAGGGCGAGGTCTGCATCAAGGGCCCGACCATGATGCTGGGCTACTACAAGAACCCGACGGCGACTGCAGAGAGGCTGCGCGACGGCTGGCTGCACACGGGCGACATGGGGATCAAGGACGCCGAGGGCTACCTCACCATCACGGGCCGGCTTACCGACATGATCATCGTGGGCGGCTTCAACACGTACCCGGCGGAGATCGAGAACTTCTACCTGCGCCACCCGAAGGTGCTGGACGTCTCCATCGTGGGCGTGCCCGATCCCGTGATGGGAGAGGCGGTCATGGCCTTCGTGATCCCCAAGGCGGGAGTAAGGCTCGACGCCGAGGAGATCGCGGCCTTCGCGCGAGGCAAGATCGCCAACTTCAAGGTGCCGAAGTACGTGGAGATCGTGGAGAGCTTTCCCCTCACGGGCTCGGGGAAGGTGCAGAAGTTCAAGCAGCGCGCCTACGCCGTCGACAAGTACCGTCTGCACTCCGCCCGCTAGGGGGTACTCCCCGGGGGCCGAGAAGGGTCCAGATGCGAGGCGCCGCGCGAAGGCCGCACGCGAGGCGTACTCCTGTACGTTAAGCGTGCGGACGAGCGCGGCAACGAAGCAGATGGGCCCTTCTTGGCCCCCGGGGCTAGTGTTCGCGGGTGAGGGGAACCGTGATCGCCTGCGTGCCGTCCGAGGAGCCGTTGCGGATGGCTTCCAGCAGCTCGAGGGGAACGGTGAGGAAGGCCTTGACCACCGCGGGATCGAAGTGCGAGCCCGCGCAGCGCTCGATCTCCACGCGGGCCGCCGCGAAGGAAATGGCCACGGAATAGGGCCGGTCGCACGTCATGGCGTCGAAGGCATCGGCCACCGCGAAGATGCGCGCACCCAGGGGGATCGTCTCGCCCTTGAGGCCGCTCGGATAGCCGGTGCCGTCCCACCGCTCGTGGTGGTGGTACACGATGGGCACCGCGCCCCGGAGGAAGGGGATGCGCTCCACGAGGCGCCGCCCCAGCTCGGGATGCGTGCGCATGATCTTCCACTCCTCGGCCCCCAGACGCCCCGGCTTGAGGAGGATGCCGTCGGGGATGCCGATCTTGCCGATATCGTGCAGAAGGACGCCGTGCTCGATGTCGCGCATCTGCCTCTCGTCCACCCCGAAGGCGCGGGCGATGGTCAGCGAATAGCCCACCACGCGGCGCGAGTGCGCGTGCGTGCCGATGTCCCGCGTGTCGAGGGCCGATCCCAGCGCCTCCAGGGTCGCCCGGTAGGTGTCCTCCAGCTCGGCGAGGGCGGCCGCCAGATCGCGCGTCGCTTCCGACACGCGCCGCTCCAGCATCACCTGGTACTCGCGCCGCTCGGTGAGGAGCTGGCGGCGCTCCAGGGCGCGCTCGGCGGCGATGAGCACCTCCTCCACGTTGACGGGCTTGGTGATGAAGTCGTACGCGCCGCACTTGAGGCTCTCGACGGCCGTCTTCATGTCGCCCACGCCCGTGATGACGATGATGGCGGCGTCGGCGTCCACCGCGCGGGCGCGCTTGAGGAAGTCGAGCCCGTCCATCACGGGCATCTTGATGTCGGTGAGGGTCAGCGGCGGCCGCTCGCGCCGGAAGGCCTCCAGTCCCTCGAGCCCGTTCTTGGCCAGGCGGCACTGATAGCCGTCGGCGACGAAGACCTCGCGAAGGGCGCCCCGGACCTGAGCGTCGTCCTCCACGATCAGGACCTGGCGAGGAATGGGGAGCTGGCTCATCGATTCTCGGCGTCGGCGCCCATGGGCTGGGCCACTCCCACGTCCTCGTGCACGGAGACGCGGTTCTTGCCCGCGCGCTTGGCCGCATACAGAGCCTCGTCGGCGGCGCGGATCAGGTCGTCGGCGGTGGGGGCCACGTCCTCGGGCAGGGAGGCGATGCCGAAGCTCGCGGTGATGCGGCGCCGATGGGCGAACTGGGAGGACGAGAGCACGTAGCGGATGCGGTCGGCATAGAGCCGCGCCCCCGCCTTGGAGGTCTCCACGAGGAGGATGGCGAACTCGTCGCCGCCGTAGCGGCAGATCACGTTGATGCCCCGGGAGTGGCGCAGGAGGATCTCCGCCATGCCGCGCAGGGTCTCGTCGCCCGCTGCGTGGCCCAGTTCGTCGTTCACGGCCTTGAAGCCGTCGAGGTCGAGGAGCACCACCGAGACGGGATGATTGAAGCGGCGATAGCGGGAGACCTCCTCCTCGAGGCGGATGGAGAAGAAGCGCCGGTTGTAGAGGCCGGTCACCTCGTCCTTGAAGGAGAACTCCTTGAGCCGCGCGTTCGTCGACTCCAGCTCCTGGTAGGCGGCGTCGAGCCGGGTGGCGTAGCGGTCGAGAGCGGCCGCCTGCTGCTCGATGGGCGCCAGCATGCGCGAGAAGGAATGGAGCAGCGTGTCGGCATCGTCGGCGCCTCCCGAGGCCGCGGCGGGCAGGCCCTCGGGCAGGGGCGGCGGCAGCGGCACCGGATCGTCCCGCCGCGGAAGCGCGCGCGTCACGTCCCAGATGAGGAGGCCGCCCACCGCCATGAGCAGGCCGGTGAAGACGAGCAGGGCCTCGAGCCAGGGCAGGTCTCGGATACGGCGCGTCTGGTCGAGAAGCGGGAGGAAATAGGCGTAGAAGCTGTAGGCCAGCACCGTCAGCGGGATGAACGAGGTGAGCCAGAGCGCCAGCATGATCGTGCGGCGTGCGCCGCCCGCCACCAGGGTGGGCTCCTCGGGTCGTCCGTTGCTCGTGCGTGTCGACTGAGCCATCGGGCAGTACCGAGCGGCGCGGCGGGAGCCTCTCCGCGGAAACCCGCTGCCTTGACGCCACTCGCACGGCTAGGATACCGTATCGGGCCATGGCGGGCGCACCAAAAGTACTCATTCCTGACAAGGAAATCGACTGTATCGGCCTCTTCTGCCCCATCCCGATCGTCAAGACCCGCGAGGCCATCCGGGGAATGAGCGTGGGCGAGCTCCTCGCCATGCTGTCGGACGATCCCGCCTCCGACGCCGACATGCGGAGCTGGTGCCGCGGTACCGGCCACGACTTGGTCGAGGTCAGCCGGGAGGGCGGCGTCTACCGCTTCCTTGTCAGGAAGACCCGGTAGCGGCGTGGAGTGGGGGGGCGCCGCTCCCGATCGGGTCTATGTCGACTATGCCGGCTTCGCCCCCGTAGATCCCCGCGTCCTGGCCGTCATGCGGCCGTTCCTCGAGGCAGGGATCGGCAATCCCTCGGCGCCCCACTCGCTCGGCTCCGAGGCGCGCGAGTCGCTCGAGGCAGCGCGGGCGAAGGTCGCCCGACTGGTGGGCGGCTCGGCCTCCGGCGTCATCTTCACCTCGGGGGCGACCGAGGCGAACAACCTCGCCATTCGCGGCGTCGTCCTGCGCGCTCCCGCGGGGGCACGGCACGTGATCAGCTCGGCCGTGGAGCACATCTCGGTCCTCAACGCCTGCCGCGATCTGGAGAAGGCAGGGGCCACGGTCACCCTCCTCCCCGTGGACGGCGAAGGCCGCGTCAGCCCGGATGAGGTCAGGCGAGCGATCCGTCCGGAAACGGCCCTGGTATCCATCGGGGCGGCGTGCGGGGAGATCGGAACGACCCAGCCCGTGACGGACATCGCTCGGATCACGCGCGCGGCGGGCATCCCGTTGCATGTGGACGCTGTGGGCGCCCTCGGGCGCATGCCTCTGGCCGGCGCCACCATGGGATTCGACCTCATGACCCTCTCCAGCAACGATCTCTACGGTCCGCCGGGGGCGGGCGCCCTCTGGGTCAAACCCGGGGTCAAGATCGCGCCGCAGATCCTGGGCGGCGGGCAGGAGGGCGGCTATCGATCGGGAACCGAGAATCTGCCGGCGCTCGTCGGCCTCGGGGTGGCGGCGGAGCTGATGCGGGCGGAGGCGGCCCACGGCGAGCCGGCGCGCCTAGCCGGGCTTCGTGATCGCCTGGTGGAGCGGCTGCTCGCCGCCGTCCCCGACTGCCGCCTCACCGGCTCTCGCTCGGCGCGGCTGCCCCACCACGTGAGCCTGGTCCTGCGCGGCGCCAAGGCCGACAGCATCCTGCTCGACCTCGATCTGTGCGGGGTCGCCGCCTCCTCGGGCTCGGCGTGCGCCCAGCGCACGGGGACGCCGTCGCACGTGCTGCGGGCCATCGGATGCGCTCCCCAGGAGATGGAGGGCTCGCTCTGCTTCACCCTGGGTCGCTGGAGCACGACCGCCGAGGTCGACGCCGTCATCGAGCGCCTCCCGCCCATCGTCTCGCGCCTGCGCTCCCTCGCGCTGCCCGCTTCCCGCTGACCGCCATGCGACTCGTCCTCTTCGACATCGACGGCACGCTGCTGCTCGCCCGTGGCGCGGGCCGCCGCGCCCTCACCGCGGCCCTGCGCGACGTGTACGGCACCGCAGGCGACATCGACGGCTACAACCTCGGCGGCCAGACCGACCCGCGCATCGTCTTCGACGTGATGGAGGCGGCGGGGCTCGCTCGGGAGGACGTGCACGCGCGCCTCGACGACTGCTTCGAGGCCTATGCGCGGGGGCTGGCCGCGGAGATCGGCGACGGTCGCGACGTGGTCACTCTGCCCGGCATCGCCGATCTCGTCCGCCGCCTGCACGGTGACGCCGGCGTGCTCCTGGGGCTACTCACCGGGAACATCGAGGCGGGCGCGCGCATCAAGCTCGAGCCCACGGGGCTCTGGCCCTACTTCCGCCTGGGCGCCTACGGCTCCGACCACCACGACCGCCGCCAACTGCCCTCGCTCGCCGCGCGGCGGGCGCACGCCCTCGTGGGCGTGCCCTTCGCTCCCGAGCAGGTGCTGGTCATCGGCGACACGCCGCGCGACATCGAGTGCGCGCGGCACTTCGGCGCCATCGCCGTGGCGGTGGCCACGGGGCTGTACACGCGCGAGGCGCTGGAGGCCGAGGGCCCCGATCTCCTCTTCGACGACTTCGCCGACGTGGAGAGCGCGGTGCCGAGGCTCCTCGGCCGCTGACCGGTCCTAGCCTAGGCGGGCAGTCCCGTGATCTTGATCCCGGAGTTCTTGAGCTTGTAGCGGCGGTTGATGGTGGCGAGCACGGCCGTGATGCCCTCGAGCGCTCCCGCGTTGGTGAGCGCCCCCACGTCGACGGCACGGAGGCCCATGCTTTGCCCGAGCTCGGTGACGACCTTCTTGGCCTCGGCGTCACCGCCACAGAGGAGGAGATCGCACTCGATGGCGTGCTCGGTGGCGGACAGCTCATGGGCGGCGACGTGATGGAAGGCGGCGATCACGCGCGCCTCTGCTCCCAGGAGCTCCTGGACTTCCTCGGCAGAGGAGCCCTGGGGAGGGGGGGTGAAGAGTCGTCCGCCCCCGAAGGTGAGCGGCACCACCGTGCTGACCACGACCTTGCCGCGGCAGGCGTCCTTGAGCGGCACGAGGGTGGCGGCCAGCCCCGCGGCAGGCTGCGTGAGCACGACCCCGGACGCCGCGGCGGCCGCGTCGAGGTTCGACAGGCCGGTGATGGCGGCGCCGCCGGCGAGGGCCGAGAGCTCCGCGGCCTTGGCGCGAGCGCGCTCCGCGTCCCGCGAGCCGATGATGATCTGATGGCCGGCGAGCGCCCAGCGCTGGGCGAGTCCCGCACCCTCCTTGCCGGTGCCTCCGAGTATCCCTATGAGCACGGATCGCCTCGATCTGGAGGAGCGGGTGGAGCGGCGATCGCGCGGTGAAGGGGACGCCGCGCGGTGGACGAGGGAAAGCCTGCCACTACCGGAACAGGTCCCGGGCTGGATCGCGCAGGAGGGAGCGGCTGCCGCTCTCTCCGCGCGGCCAGTCGAGCCCGCGGATGATCACCACGGGAATGCGGTCGAGCTTGCCCATGATGGGCTCGGCGGCCGACGACAGCTCGTCGGCGATGGCGAGGATGGTCGCCTGTAGCACGTGGCCGGCGGGATCCTTCTCGCCCAGATAGCTCTTGAGCGGCTCGAGCCCGGCCACCCCGATGGCCACGTTGGTCAGTCCCTCGCGCCACGGTCGTCCGAAGGTATCCGCGATGACGATGCCGAGGTCGTAGCCGGTCAGCGCGCGGAGCCCGTCGCGGAGCCCCCGCGCGGAGCGGTCGGAGTCCTCGGGGAGGAGACAGGCGGTGTCCGCGTCCACGTTCGACTGATCCACGCCGGCGTTGGCGCACACGAGCCCGTGGTGCGTCTCCACGATGAGCACGCCCTTGTCCTTCCGCACGATGCGACGGCTCTCGCGGAGGATGACCTCGACCAGGCGTGGATCGCGCCCGATTTCCTCCGCCACCCTGAGGGTCTCGGGCGAGGGGGTGACGTCGCCGAGGCGGACGATGCGCCCCTCGGTCTTGGAGACGATCTTCTGGCTCACCACGAGGAGATCGCCGACGGAGAGCGGTGTTTGCTGCGCCCGCGCTGCCTCCGCGATGAGCCGGGCGAGATCGTGGCCCACACCGATCTCGGGCAGACCCTCGATGCCGATCACCTCGTAGCGGGGCGGCATCTTCAGCCTCCCCAGCGCTCGGCCAGGCGCGCCGGGACGGCCAGGTCCACGAGCAGGCGGGCGCTGCGCGTCGCGGCGCCGCGCTCGAGGAGGAGCCGCAGGTCCTCCGGCGCGTCGATGTCGAGGCCGATGCCGGGGAGGCGCACCACCACCGGGTCGAGCCCCGCGGCCCGCGCGGCGAGGAGGTGATTGTCGAAAGACGGCTCACCGAACTTGAGCGGGAGGAGGTCGGGCGGATCGAGGAGCGCCGCGTTGGTGCCGAAACCCGAGAGCGACGGCACGAAGGCGACGCCGGGACCCGGCGGCAGGGCGGCCACGAGGGCCGTCACCTCCTCCGCGGTGGTGCAGGGCACGTCCCCGGGGATGGTGAGGAAGCGCCTCGCTCCCCGCGCGAGCGCGGCCTGCTGGGCCCGGGCCACTGCCTCGGTGTGGCCGCGGTTGTCGTCCTCGCTCAGGATCGCCGCTCCGTGGCGCCGGGCCAGCGTCTGCACGGCGGGATCGCGCGTCACCACCAGCACCTCGCCGAGCCTGGCGCGGACGAGCGCCTCCAGCACGTCTTCCAGCATGACCCGGGCCAGTTCGCCCCGTTCCAGCGGAGACAGGAAGGACATGAGACGCTGCTTCGCGTTGACGAGATCCTTCACGGGCACGGCGACGACGATGCTCATGGCAGAGCGGCGAGCACGCGACGGGCGAGGGCGATCTCGTCCTGGAGGCCCCGCATGAGAGTGTCCGCGACGACAGCACGCACGCCGACCGCCTCGAGGCGCGGGACGAGGGCGGCGTCGACCTGGTCGAGGACGAGGATATCGAGCCACGGCGCGTAGGCGATGGCCACGCCGAGGGCGGAGACCTCCAGGCCGCGCATGGCCATGAGCTTCCCCGCGGGCCCCGAGACCGCCGCGCCCCCGATGATGGGACTCACGGCGAGGACTGGTGCCGCGGTGGCCTCGAGCGCCTGCGCGATACCGGGAACGGCCAGGATGGGGCCGATCGAGGTCACGGGATTGGAGGGGCACACGAGGACGGCGTCGGCCGACACGATGGCCTCGAGCAGTCCCGGGGACGGCGTCGCCGCAGCCGCTCCCGTGTACTCCACCTCGCGTACCTCGACCTGCGTCTTCTCGCGGACGAAGTATTCCTGGAAGCTGAGCCAGCCGTCGGGACCGAGGAGGCGCGTCCGGACCGGCTGATCGGACATGGGCAGCACGGCGTGCCGGTTTCCGAGATCCCGTGCCAGGCGCGCGGTGACCTCGCCCAGGGTCACGCCCTCGGCGAGGAGTCTCGTGCGGTGTAGGTGCGTGGCAAGATCGCGGTCGCCGAGATTGAACCACGTGGGCTCGCCGAAGCGGACCATCTCGCCCAGCGTGCGGAAGCTCTCGTCGCGCAGCCCCCAGCCGCGGCTCTCTTCGATGAGTCCGGCCAGGGTGTAGCAGATCGTGTCGAGATCGGGGGAGACGTGCAGCCCCCAGATCAGCGCGTCGTCGCCCGTGTTGCCGATGATGGTGAGCGCCCCCGGCTCCACGAGGGCATCTAGGCCTCTCAGGAGCTTGGCGGCGCCGGTGCCACCGGCGAGGGCGACGAGGCGCATGACCCGAGGTTCAGCGAAGAGCGGGTGAGGCTCGGCGATCGCGGCCCCGCCCCACCGCGCTCCAGAGGGCGCTGCCGCCGCGCCAGCCGAAGAGGCCGATGCCCGGCCGGCCCTTCAGCTCCCTGGGCAGCTCGACTTCCGGGACGGGGATGAAGCCGAAGCGCACCCACACGCGATCGAGACTCTGCGGCCTCGTGAAGACCGTCTCGATCTTCTCGTTCTCCGCCCAGGCGAGGGCGAGGGAGACGAGGCCCGCCGCGGCATCCACCGCGGATTCGGGATCCGCTCCCGGCGGGCTCGCCACCGCGGGCCCGTGCAGCATCACCGTCCGTCCGGCGCGCTCCAGGAGGACGGCGCCCACGAGCGCGCCCTCATGCCACGCGCCCCAGCCCGCCACCGCGTCGCCGGACGGCGGCGCCCAAGCTCCCACGAAGGCGAAGAGCTCACGCGCCTCACGTCCCGGCTCCCCGAGAGGTCGGAAGGCGAGGCCTTCCCAGGTCTTACTTCTTTCCAAGCACCGCGTCCTTCAGACTCTTGGCCAGGCGGAACTTCACTACGCGCTTGGCCGGGATCTTGATGGGCTCGCCCGTCTGCGGGTTGCGGCCCATGCGGGCCTTGCGGTTGGCGAGCACCAGCCGCCCGAAGTGCGGCAGCACGAAGACGTTCTTGGCTTCCTTGATGGCGAGCGCTTCGAGCTGCTCGAAGAGGTCCACGACCTGCTTCTTGGCGAGGCCGCTCTTCTGGGAGAGGTGGGCGATGGTGGCGGACTTGGTCATGGGTTTTGCCATTCGGTGATCCTCCGTCTCAGGGTTGAGGTTGAACGATACGGCCACTGCGGAAGACAGCGGTCGTCAGGAACAAGGCCGGATTGTAACTCAGCCCCTCGCCCTCGTAAACACAAGCCTCCGGCGGAGCTAGGAGCGGCTCGGCGCCTCCGCCTTCGTAGGATGCAGGAAGCGGAACTCGCCGGAGGTGGAGAGCGCGCGATAGGAGCCGAAGCGGGCAGCGGCGTCCGTGACGTGATCCAGCGGCGAGTCCTCGTCGTCCTGCGGCGAGGTATAGACCTTGAGGAGCTCGTAGGTGGTGTTGCGGCGAGCGGGCGTGCGGCCCGCCTCGCGGATGAGCCGGCGCAGCTCGGCGGGCGGCACGAGCTGGCCGAAGCCCGCCCCCGCCGAGGTGGAGATGGACTCGTTGATGAGGGTGCCGCCCACGTCGTTGGCGCCCGCGGTGAGGAGGTACTGTGCCATCTTCGGTCCTTCCTTCACCCACGACGACTGGATGTTGCGGAACGTCGGCCCGAGGAAGAGACGCGCCACGGCATGCATCTTCACGACTTCGAGTCCGGTCGCGCCCGGTCTGACGCCCGGCACCAGGCCTCTGCGATACATCGGAGATTCCTGATGGATGAGCGAGAGCGGCACGAACTCAGTGAAGCCACGGGTGTCCTTCTGGATGCTGCGTAGGAGGTTCATGTGCCGGATCCAGTGCTCGTGGCGCTCGATGTGTCCGTACATGATCGTCGACGTCGTGCGGATTCCCTGAGCGTGCGCGCTGGTGATGACCTCGATCCACTGGTCCACCGTGATGCGGCCCCGGGCGATGATGTCACGGATCTCCTGGTCCAGGATCTCGGCCGACGTTCCGGGCAGCGTCCCGAGCCCGGCTTCCTTCAACGCCGTGAGATAGTCCGGGATTGGC
>JBKOVG010000026.1:0-8057 GCA_046723845.1 Candidatus Methylomirabilota bacterium
GGGGGGCGGCTTTCGGGCGCGTGGGCCCTCCCACCTCCCCCCCCCCCTCGCCGGCCCCCCCGCCCCCCCCCCCCCCCCCGCCGCCCCTTCCACCTGACCGGTTGCACGCGCGGCCGTGGGCCGCGAGGGAAGTTGCGGTCAGGGGTGGTAGGAGATGCGGTAGATGGCGCCGGCGTAGTCGTCGGAGACGAGGAGGGAGCCGTCGGGCATCACGAGGACGTCGGCGGGACGGCCCCATGGAGTCTCCCCCCGCAGCCAGCCCGTGGCGAATGGCTCGTAGGCGACGCCCTTGCCATTCTCCACGCGCACCAGCGACACGCGGTAGCCGATCTTCCGGCTGCGGTTCCACGAGCCGTGCTCGGCGATCAGGACCTGGTTGCGGTACGCCTCGGGGAACTGGGTGCCCGTGTAGAAGCGCATGCCGAGAGCGGCCACGTGCGGCCCCAGGTTCTGCACGGGCGGGATGAAGTCGGTGCAGGGGCGGCGACGGCCGAATTCCGGGTCGCTTGTCGCATCGCCATGGCAGTAGGGGAAGCCGAAGTGCATGCCCGCCCTCGGCGCATGGTTGAGCTCGTCGGGAGGCGAGTCGTCCCCGAGCCAGTCGCGGCCGTTGTCCGTGAACCAGAGCTCATGGGTGCGCGGATCCCAGTCGAAGCCTACGGTATTGCGGACGCCGCGGGCGAACGTCTCGAGGCCGGAGCCGTCGGGGTTCATGCGCATGATGTTGGCGTAGCGATTCGCATCGGGCTCGCAGATGTTGCAGGGCGCGCCCACCGGCACGTAGAGCTTGCCGTCGGGACCGAAGGCGATGAACTTCCAGCCGTGGTGGCGATCCGTGGGGAGGCGATCCGTGACCACCACGGGCCTGGGCGGCGACGTCAAACGATTCTCGATGTCGTCGAAGCGCAGCACGCGGTCGACGGCCGACACGTAGAGGGCCTCGCCGCGCACGGCCACTCCCACGGGGAGGGAAAGACCGGTGGCGAGGGTGAGCACCTCGGCGGGCGCGCCGGGGTGGAGCCGAACCGCGTAGACCTTGCCCGCCCGCATCGAGCCCACGAAGAGGGTGCCGCGGGAGCCGAGGGCCATCTCGCGCGCGTTCTCCACGCGGGCGACCAGCTCGATGGCGAAGCCCGGCGGCAGGCTGATGCTCTCCAGCGGCAGCGACTTGGTGGTCTGGGCGCAGGCGACAGAAGCCACGAGCAGGAAGGACAGCCCGCCGACGAGACGAAGCACGGAGCGGAGCTTACTGATCAGGCGTGATGGATACGGCGATCAGCTTGCTTCCGTCGGAGGAGACGTAGCCCACCACGGTGATGGCCTGGCCGTTGGTCAGGAACTCGTAGGAGGACTGGTCGACGCGGGTCAGGTCCACCTCGAAGCTGCTTCCGCTGTCGGGAGCGAAGCCCATGGCGTTGCCAGACACCCAGAGCACCCGCCCGTGGTAGCTCTGGAGCTCCTGCGCCATGGCCGCGCAAACCATGGCCAGGGAGAGCCCCACCGTCACGATGGCCCGGCGCGTGCGAGTCACGAGCGCCATAGTGTCGTGCCTCCGCCTTCGCGTCAAGGAGCCGGCTACTCGCCGCGCAAGGTCGGGTCGAGCACGTCGCGGAGCCAGTCGCCCGCGCGGCTGATCACGATGGAGGTGATCATGAGGACGAGGCCGGGGAAGGTGGAGATCCACCACGCGGAATCGAGATAGTCGCGCCCCTCCTGGATCATCCCGCCCCACGACGGCGTGGGCGGCTGGATGCCCAGGCCGAGGAAGGACAGCGTCGCCTCCAGGACGATGGCGCGGGCCAGCTCGAGGGTGGCCACTACCACGAGGGAGGCGAGCACGTTGGGCAGCACGTGACGCAGGACGATGCGCACCACCGAGCCGCCTAGCCCGCGGATGGCTTCCACGAACTCGCGGCCGCGCAGCACGAGCACCTGGGCGCGCAGAATGCGCGCGTAGCTGACCCAGCCGCTGAGCCCGATGACCACCACGAGGGTGGGAAAGCTCGGCCCGAGGACGGCGATGATGCCGATGGCGAGCAGGATGAAGGGAAAGGCGAGCTGGGCGTCCGCCACCGTCATGATGAGCTCGTCGACGCGCCCGCCACGATAGCCCGCGGCGAGCCCGAGGGTGGAGCCGACGAGGCCTCCCACGATCACCGCGGCGAGCCCGACCACCAGCGAGACGCGCGAGCCGAAGACGACCCGCGCGAGCACGTCGCGGCCGAGGTGATCGGTGCCGAGGAAGTGCGGATGGCCGTCCGCGCCCTCGAAGGTCGGTGGCTTGAGCCGGACGCGGAGCGACTGCCGCTCGGGATCCTGGACGACCCAGGGCGCGACGACGGCGAGCACGGCGAGGAGGGCGATGAAGCCCAGGCTCAGGCGCATGAGCCAGGGCATGCGGCGGCCCCGGGGCCGGGCCTTCTCCATCGCGGCCAGGGCAAGCTCAGCCGGCGCGGGCGCGGGGATCGAGGACGCCATAGAGGAGGTCGACGATGAAGTTGATGATGATGAACATCACGGCGGCGAGGAAGACCGTGCACTGCACCACGGGATAGTCGCGATTGTAGATGGACTGCACGGCGAGGCGGCCGATGCCCGGCCAGGAGAAGACCGTTTCCGTCACCACCGCTCCGCCCAGGAGCGTGCCGAACTGGAGCGCGGTGATGGTGAGGATCGGGATGGCGGCGTTGCGAAAGGTGTGCTTGGCCACCACGAGGGCCTCGCCGAGCCCCTTGGCGCGCGCGGTGCGGATGTAGTCGGCGCGCAGCACCTCCAGCACGGCGGAGCGGGTGAGCCGCGCGATGGAGGCCATGGTGAAGGCGCCCAGGGTGAGGGCGGGAAGCACGAGGTTGCTCCAGCCCCCCCGCCCCGAGGTGGGGAAGAGATCGAGCTTAAGGGACAGGAGCAGGATGAAGAGAATGCCGAGGAAGAAGGTGGGCGCGGCCTGGCCGATCAGGGCGAAGCCCATGGCCGCGTGGTCGAGCACCGAGTTGCGCTTCATGGCGGAGAGCAGTCCCACGGGCACCGCCACCACCGCGGCGAGGAAGAAGGCGGTCAGCCCGAGCTCGAGGGTGGCCGGGATGTAGCCGCTCACCACCGAGAAGGCGGGCTGTCGGAAGTGCAGCGACCGGCCGAAATCGAGCTTGAGCGTGTTCCGGAGGAAGACCGCGTACTGGACGGGCAGCGGCCGATCGAGGCCAAGCTCACGCCGCACCCGCTCCATCTCGCTGATGGGCGCATCGGGCGGCAGGAGGAGCGGCACGGGATCGCCGGACAGCCGCATCACCACGAAGACCACGGTGGAGACGAGCCAGAGAGCGATGAGGGCGCGGAAGAGCCGCTGGGCGAGGAACGGAAGCAGTCCGCGCATCGAGGGGAGATCCCCCTCACCCGCGCCCTCTCCCCGAAGCGACGGAGGGCGCGGGTGGGGACGGTCCTACGCCCGGCGGAACTTGAAGTTGAAGCGCCGGATCTCGAACTGCTGGTTCGGATTCGGGGTGAACTCCACGTACTTCTGCAGCCCGTAGTCCTCGTAGGGCTGGATGATGGGCAGCCACGGGAAGTTCTCGAGGAAGACCTTGGTCATCTGCGCGTACGCCTCGGCCCGGAACTTCTCGTCCACGGAGAAGCGCGCGGCCGCTCCCAGCTCGTCGAACTTCGACTCGCGCCAGTAGTCCTGTGGCCCGCCTGGCCCGAGCAGGCGCCACATCATGCCGTCGGGATCGCCGAGGGTCGAGGTGGGATCGGACCAAAACACGCCCTTGAAGCTCTTCTCGCGGTTCTTCTGGGCGCGCACGGAGTACTCGATCACCTCCACCTTCACGTTCACGCCGACGTCCTTCCACATGGCCGCGATGGCCTCGGCCATGGGCTTGTCCTGCGAGACGTAGGCTACGGTGGTCTCGATGAAGACCTCCTCGCCCTTGTAGCCCGCCTTCTTCAGGCGCTCGCGCGCCTCCTTGGGGTTGTAGGCGAGCGGAGGCAGCTTGGGATCGAAGAAGTTGTCGCCCTTGGCGATGGGCCCGCTGGGGACGATGCCGCGCCCCTTCCACAGCTCCTTGACGATCAGCTCGCGGTCGATGGCCAGCGACAGGGCCTGCTTGACGAGCGGGTTGTCGAGCGGCGGCCGCTTGCTGTTGACGGCGAGCACGTAGAGGCCCGCGTAGAGGGCGCCCTCCACCCGGGTGGCCGCATTCGCCGTCACGCGATCCTCCTGGTCGGGAGGGAGCTGGGTGATGACGTCGACCTCGCCCTTGAGGAGGGCGGCCACCCGCGGCGCCGTCTCCGGGATGGCGCGCACGATGAGCTTGTCGAAATCGGGCTTGCCGCCCCAGTAGTCGGCATTGGCCTCGAGGGTAAGCCGGTCGTCCTTGACCCAGGACACGAAGCGCGTGGGGCCGGTGCCCACCGGCTTGGCGTTGAACGCGTCGTTGCCCACGGACTCCAGGTACTTCTTGGGCACGATCTGGCCACCGTAGAAGGCCAGGCGCGCGGGCAGGAGCGGATCAGGCTTCTTGGTGGTGATGACCAGCGAGTAGGGATCAGGCGCCTCGATCTTGTCGATGGTGGTGAACACCGTGGCCACCATGGTCTTCGCGTTGGGATCGTAGGTGCGCTCGATGCTGAACTTGGCGTCGGCGGAGGTGAAGGGATCACCGTTGTGGAACTTGACGCCCTGACGGAGCTTTAACGTCCACACGTTCTGGCTCTGGAGCTTCGACTCCAGGGCCAGGCCCGGATAGAGCTTGCCGTCGGGATGGCGGCTCGTGAGGTTGTCGAAGATGTTGAAGCTCCAGCGGATGTCGTTGGACGAGGTGCTGAAGTGCGGATCGAACCTGGAGATGTCGCCACCCTGGGCGACCACCAAGTCCCTTTTCTGGGTGGTTTGCGCTTGCGCGGTCCTCGGGAGCGCCTGGGACAGCGTTCCCGCGGCACCCAGAGCCGCCGCGCTCTTGAGCAGTTCTCGTCGAGTAAGATCCATCGATTGCTCCTCCATCGGGTCGGTTCGGGGCCGCATCAGACTGAAGGTACACAGCGGTGTGTGGCGAAGTTATAGGGCCTTCCACGAGGCGTGTCAAGCGTCTCACCATCCCGCCAGACGAGCGCGGACGTGGTCGTCGGGGGCGTTGCCCATCATCGATCAGATCCCCTCGGTGCCCGGGCTCTTCGTGATGCTGGGCCACTCGGGCGCGTCGTTCAAGACGTCGCCCGCCATCGGCCGCTGCCTCGCTCACCATCTCCCGCTAACGGACCAGCTCCGTCCCCTGCTTCGCGGCTCCCTTCCCGGCGCGTGGCCTGCCGGCGGGGCGCGGCTTGAGCGCGGCGGCCTTCGCCTGCTCCGCGGCGCGCCAGAGATACCACGAGGCGGTGGTGCGATGGGGGCGCCAGCGTTCACCGAACTCCATGAGGGCCTTGGGCGAGGGCAGCGACTTGAGACCGTAGGCCGCGCGATAGCCGTAGCGCACGCCGTAGTCGTCCACGGGCAGCACGTCGGGACGGCCCAGGGTGAACATCAGCACCATCTCCACCGTCCAGCGCCCCACTCCGCGCGCCTCGGTCAGCCGCGCGACGATCTCGTCGTCGGCGAGCCGCACCACCGCCCGCCGCGCGGGAATGGTGCCGTCCGCCGCCTTCCTCGCGATGTCCTTGATGGCGCGCACCTTGGCGCGCGAGAGCCCCGCCCCCCGCATGCGACGCGGGCTCATGGCCAGCATCTGCTCCGGCGTGGGAAACCCGTCGCTGCCGAAGAGGGCGACGAGACGCGCAAAGATGGCGGCGGCCGCGCGGCCGTGGAGCTGCTGATAGACCACGGCGCGCACGAGGGACTGAAAGGGCGACCAGCGCCGCCGGATGCGCATGGTGCACGGGCCGACCCGACGAATGAGCGCGCGCATCACGGGATCGCGCTTGCTGAGATGACGGAGGGCGGCGGGCGTCACGCGCTCACCGCAGCCGGAACAGCGGCACGGGCCGCTCGACGCCCTTGAGCTCGCGCAGACCCATCTCCTCGAGCTCGAGATCGCCGCAGAGACGCGCGCGGGTCTCGCCGGAGAGCACGATCTCGCCGCCTTCAGCCTGGGCGGCGAGGCGCGCGGCGATGTTGGTGGTCATGCCGGACGCAGTATAGGTCCAGCGGGTACCCGCGCGTCCCTCGATCTTGGTCGCCCCCAGGAGAGCGGGTCCCGTGTTCACGCCGATGTGCATGCGCAGCGGGTCGAAGCGGTGCGCGAGCTCGGCCCCGATCTCCGCGGCGCGACGGTGGATGGCCCGGGCGGCGTCCACCGCAGCGCGGGGGTGGTCGCCCTCGTGGAAGATCACCATGAGCCCGTCGCCCGCCGTCTCGTTGACGTCGCCGCCGTGCTTGACGATCTCGTCGAGGAATGCGCCGAAGTAGCGCTGCACGAGCGCGTCGAGATCGTCGGGGGCGAGACGCGAGGACAGTCGCGTGTAGCCGCTGATGTCGGCGAAGAGCACGCTCACGTCCGTCTCCCGCTTGTCGAGGGAGGGCGCCTCCGGCGACTCCTCGATGAGCTCGCGCACGCGCTGCGGGACGAACTTGGCGAGGCTGCCGCGGATGAGGAGGCTCCGCTCGAGCTGGCGCGCGTAGTCGAGCACCTGCTGGTGCGCCTCGGCGTTCGCCACCGCCACCGCGGTCTGATCGGCGAGCGTCTCCAGGAGCTCGAGGTCCTCCGCGGTGTACGGCGCCTCGGAGCGCTTGGCGCCCAGCACAAGGAGGCCGCGGATCTCCTGCTGGAAGCGAAGCGGCACGAGCACCTCGGCCCCCAGGGCGACGTAGGCGCCGAGGGCGCCTCCCTCGAGTTCGGCGAAGCGCGGATCGGCGGCGAGCTGGTAGCGGGAGAGCGCCCCCGCCGCCGCGCGCAGCGCGCGCGCGCGCGCGCCCTGGGGGGCGCCGACCTCCAGCCGGGCGTGCACCACGTGCATGGCCGACTCGATGGTCGTGGTGAGCCGCCGCTCGATCTCGCCCAGGTCGAGGAGGCTCGACATGGACCGCGCGAGGGCGCCGATGGTGCGGGCGTAGTCGTAGCGCTCGCGGAAGAAGGTCCGGTCCACGAGGCGGCGCAGGCGCTCGCGCAGCGGATTGAAGGCGAACGCCACCGCGAACATGAAGGCCGCGGAGAACCACGTGGACTCCGCGAGGCTCGCCTGGGCGAGGAGGAGGTTGGCCCCCGCGATGGCCAGAGCGTAGGCGGCGGTGATGAGACCAGCGAGGACCGCGTAGACCACCGATCGCCGGATCACCACGGTGGCGTCGAACAGGCGGTAGCGCACGGTGGCGTAGGCGATGGCGAGCGGATAGAGCAGCACGAGGGCGGAGCCCCACTGGGGATCGAAGGGGCCGCGATAAATCTGGGAAAGCGGGGCGAGCATGAAGGCGAGCCAGCCGCCCAGGCCAAAGCCGATGCCCAGGAGGAGCACGGTGATCTGCTGGTTCACGAGAGGCGAAGCGGCGCGGCGGCGGGTGTCGAGCAGCGCGGCGATCTTGATGGGGAAGGAGATGGCCGCGAGGGTGAAGAGCGTCGCCACCGACGCGGGGTAGACCCAGCCGTCGACGAGCATCTCGGGCGCCATGGTGGTGAGCGCCACGAAGGACAGGGCGGCCAGCGAGCCCAGGACCAGCGCGCCCGTGTAGAGGCGCGGGATGATCCGGCGCCGCTCCAGCCACGCCTCGCGCGGGGGATTCACCGGATAGGTGAGGAAGAAGACCCAGCCGTGGACGGAGAGCACGATGGAGATGAAGCCCACGAGACAGGCGGCGACGCGGCTCGAGGCGAGCACGGACTCCGGCACCGCGACGTTGGAGACCGCCCACAGGCACATGTAGATGAGGAAGTAGCGATTGGGGCGGGCACGCGGGTTCTGGGCGAAGACGGCGACGCCCACCCCGAGCATCGTCACGGAGATCGCGAGGAAGATCCCGAAGTGGCTCAGGAGGAGCGGCCACGTGAAAGGCCGCGGCGCGATCTCGAACGTCGCGCGCCGTCCCGCCCGCTCGATCTCGTAGCGCACCGGCGTCTGGGTGGCGGCCATGCGGGCCT
>JBKOVG010000109.1:0-6897 GCA_046723845.1 Candidatus Methylomirabilota bacterium
CCCTGCCTTCGAAACCTTCAGCGTCGACTGGACCGCCTGGAGCAGGCCGGCCACGGTGAACGGCTTGTCGAGGAAGAGCGCCCCGGGGGTCTTCGTCCGATAGTCGTCGATGGCCTGCGTCCGGTAAGCGGACATGAGAAGAACACGAATATCCGGGCGGATAGCCGTGATCTCGGCCGCCAACTGCACCCCGTTCATGATCGGCATGACCACGTCGCTGAGCAGCACGTGGATGGTCTCGGGGTGCGTCTTGGCCAGCCGGATGGCATGACGCGGGTCGTCGGTGCTCAGCACGACGTAACGCGCCATCTCGAGCACATCCACGGCGAGGGAGAGCACCTCCTGGTCGTCGTCGACCACGAGGATCGTCTCGGCAGGTTTGAGCGTCGCGGACATGTCAACTCTCCGTATGTGAGCTGGTGGTTCACGAAGGTGTACGACAGGCCACACAGGTCCCGCAACCTGAAATCGTTGCCGGCAGCCGACGGAGGGATCAGCTCGCGGGCGGCCCTCTGGGAGCGTGCGAGGAGTCCGACGGCGCGAGGGCGACGGGCTCCGGAGGGGAGGATCCGTCACGTGGCGGGCATGCGGGGCCCGGCCGTCCGCCACGGGGGCGGGGCAAATAGCCGCCGAGCCCGAAGTCAGATAGGCGAGCAGATCATCGAAATCTCCGTCGTCGTACACGCCCTTGGTCCAGCTCGGATCGAGCGGAATCGCCGATGCCAGGGGCGTGACGATCACGACCAGACCCAGGAGGAGCCAGACCAGCCGGCCGGTCGTATGCTTCGCCATCGCGTCTCATCGATAGTCGCTGCTCCCCTGGATGTCAACCGCCGACGCAGGAGCGTCGTCCCGTTGCACGCGATCCCACCGGCATGACCCGGCGGGATCCTCCGACCCGCTAGAGTCTCCCGCTCCCGACGGTGCCGACCGCTTCGTCCTCGGGCCGCGTCCGGGAGCGCAGCGCGTACTTGAGACCGCGCTCCAGGACCTTCTTGATCGCGGTGGCCACCGCGGCGCTGGCCACGGCGGTGAGAATCCTCGCGGCGATGCCGGGCTCGCTGGCCACACGCTCCGGCCGATCGACCATGCGGGACACCGCCTCGCGCAGGCGGCCCACGCGGGCTGCGATCGTGCGACGGCGGCGCGCATGCCACGCGCCCAGCCACACGAAGCCCGCGGCGCTCGCGAGGAGGCCCACTCCGGTCAGCGTCGCTCCCACCACGTGTCGTCGCGCCTGCAGCTTGATGTCCATGAGCTCGTGGCGGCGCCGGTCGAGCTCGGCCACGAGCCCGCCGAGCTCATCGCGCAGCAGGGCGATCTCGCCCTCGAGCTGTCGCGAGCTCTCCCGCGGCGAGGCGCCCGGGTGCGAATTGGCGCGCGGGCTCATGCCCATCGCTCCTTGGCCCACTGCGCGTCTTCCTTGAGGGTCTTCCGCGTGGCGGCGAGGGGAGTCGTCACCCGCCGGCTCCAGCTCACGTAGCCGAGGATGCCTGCGGTGATCCCGAGCACGCCGCCGATGAGCAGCGCGGCCAGCCAGGCCGGCAGGTAGACGGCCAGGCCGAACACGGCAGCCATCAGGAGCATGTTCAGGCCGAGGAGTCCCACCAAGATCGCCACCGCGAGGCCCTTGCCGGCGGCCAGCTCCGAGGCGAGGTCCGCCTTGAGCTCGGTCCTCGCGAGCTCGACTTCTTTCCGGGCCAGGAGCGTGACTTTGCCAGTGATCTCGCCGAGCAGCTCGCGCAGGGAAAGTGATCGTGTCGCGCCGTTGGTCATGACGGCCTCCTCTTCCGGGGATCTCGTGCGTGGGTCGATCGACGTGCTCGCCTCGAGGAGCTGGGGTCTCCCGCGAAGGGCGCGATCGAGCTGCAGAGCCTGGCGGTACACGATCTGCCACTCGTCGTAGCCGACGGGGAGCGCCCGAATCTCCTCGGCGATCTCGTCCAGGCGGGACTCGAGAGCCGCCGAGCCCGCGTGCGCAGCGGGGTTCTGGCCGAACACCGCCCACACGCCGCGGATCTGGCGCTCGATGTCCTGGGCGGCAGGATCGAAGGTCTGATAGGCGGGGGCGTCGGTGAGCGCCTCCACGAGCAGGCCGTGCGTCCACGCCGTCTTCCGCTCGGATCCACGGAGCATGAGCCCGTTGGGATAGAGCATGATCTCGAGCTCCGGCCCCCGGAACTGCACGAAGCTCTGCGGCACGTAGGCATCGAAGCTCGGGCCTCCGAGCGTCGAGAGGATGCGTGAGGGCGCGGTCACCGTCCAGCCGGGCCGGACCGGGCGCACCGCCACCCCGTGACGTCTGAGCGTCTCGGCGATCTCGTCCGCCACGAAGCGGTAGCCGTGCGCGTCGGTGACCAGGGGAACGTCGATCTCCACCTGGCGACGGAGGATCGCGAGGAGCCGTCGGAGCGGAACGGTGACGAGGACGATGAGGAACGAGGCGGCGATGGCCAGCGTGAGGGGGACCCCGCGAAGCAGGCGCACGATCTCCGACTCGCGCACGGGCGACCGCTGGGGCGCCGATGACGGCGGGGGAGCGGCCACCCGGCGCGTGCCCGGGATGGGCGCAGCGGGTCCTCGCGCTCGGCCCGCCACCACCGCGCCCAGCACGAATGGCACGATGACGGCCAGGCTGATCCAGAGGGAACGAACGAGCCAGCTCGGCAGCCACGATGGCAAGGACGCGAACGTCAAGGCTATCGCGGCGAGGCGGGGCCATATCACCCCGATGATCAGGAGCGGCCAGGCTGCCGCCGCGCCGACCAGAGCGGAGAGCCACGCTTTCTCCCGCGGACTGGTGGGACCGAAGAGGGCGACGACGGCCCAACCGAAGAGCGCGGAAAGGATGCTGCCGAGCGACCGCGAGATGAGGGCGAGGATGGCTTGGAGGATCGCCACGGTCGTCCTCTACGCTCTCGCGGACGCGGTCACACGCGAGCGCCCGGACCTCTCCCCGCCACGAAGTGCACCAGGGCCGAGACGAGAGCGAGGGCCAGCGCCAGATGGATCAGGGCGCCCGCCGCATGGAAGGCGAGCGACCCGACGCCCCACATCACGACGAGGACAATGGCCAGCAGCAGAAACATGGGATTGCCTCCCTCAGTTCGAATCGGTTCAGGCGAGGCTGCTGTCGATCCGATGAGGAGAGCATTTGCTGTGCCACGGCGATCCCCGGTCTGCCTCGAGGCGAAGAGGCGCTCGGGGCGTAGGCAATCGCAGCGCTGGAGACTCTGCGTGTCGACGTCGCCGGCGGGCGGCGGACGGAGCAACCGAGTAGATTCTTCCGGCGCGGGCAGCCGGGTTCAGGAGCCTGCCCGCCGGCGGCGCCCTACTTGTCGTCGAAGCCCTGGGTGGCGGGGATGGCCCGACAGTCGGTGGCGATGCCGTCCGCCTCCAGGCGATCCGTCATCTGCTTCTTCCGCTGGGCGAGGGCGTTGAACGTGTCGAGAGAGGCGCCGTCCACGTCGCCGTAGAGGCTCCAGGCCTTGACGGCGTTGCAGTAGACGATCAGACGCTGGCGGGTCGGCGAGGAAGACGGCCAGACAATGCTCGCCTTCCGGGTTCGTTGTCAATCGCCTCGTGCTCGCGCGGGCTGTGCCCCGGCGGGGCAGGGCATAAGCAGAATCTCGTATTGAAAAAGGCCGCGGCGCCCGCCTATGCTCTCGGCACCAGGGTTGATCGCGGCTCACCCACTTGATCTCGCCGACTCCGGAAGGCGAGGGAGGACTGAATGAGGCGCCATCGAACCGGGCAATCCCTGCGGCCCATCGCCGTCACGTGCCTTGCGTTGCTCGCGAGCGCCTGCACCACCAACCTCACCTCGGTCCGCAACTTCGCGGACACCTCTTTCGACGCCGCGCAGTACTCCCAGCTCGTCGTCGCCTACGTCGAGACGCCCACGCGACTCAAGCGCTACGAGCCCCAGTCGCAGTGGCCGGAGCTCGACCGCCAGGCGAGCGAGCGCCAGGCCCAGCGCCAGCAGCTCCTCCTGCGCCACACCCTGGTCAAGGAATACATGAGCGCCCTCGGGCAGCTCGCCGCCGACGGTCTTCCCATCTACGACAACGAGCTGGACGATCTCGGCAAGGCGCTGCAAGAAGCGAACTTCGCCGATCAGGGGGAGGCGGCGGCCTTCGCCGCGGTGTCCAAGCTGCTGGTGACGGCGGCGACGGACCGCTGGCGCCAGGGCAAGCTCGAAACCCTGATCGAGCAAGCGGACGCGCCCTTCCAGGTGGTGGTGGGGGCCATGGTCAAGGCGGTGGAGCAGGGCTTCGCGGGTGACGCGGCCATCGAGCGCATCGCGCTCGACAAGTACTACACGACGCTCCAGCGCGAGGGACGCGATCCCGCGGGGCTGGCCGCCCTTGCCGAGTGGCGCGAGTTCCGCGCGAACCAGCTCACCACCCACGAGCAGGCCATCCGCAACTACGTGGTGGTACTCAAGACCATCGGCCAGGGGCACCACAAGCTCTACGAGACCCGAAACCAGCTTTCGAAACCGGAGGTGGAGGCGGACATCCAGCGGTACGCGAACCGGCTCAAGGAAGCGTTCAACGCCGTCAAAGGCCTGTAGGCCGGAGGCCCCATGCCACCAGTGACCTCGGATGACGCGTTCGCCCTCTCCAAGTCCTTTCGGGATCTCTCGGTCTCGATCGGAGACTATCGCTTCGCCCACTGGAGCACCCTGAGCGAGGCCGACCGCACCACACTCGAGAAGGAAGAGTGGTCGCTGCTGAACGCCGCCTCGGACATGATCACCAAGGCCGTCGGGCTCACCCTCGACGAGTCGCAGGCGGGCGTGGCCAAGCTCAACGGCGCGGCGGCCAGCGCGCAGAAGGCGGTGAAGACCCTCGATGACGTGCGCAAGGTGATCACGGTGGCCACGGCGTCGGTGGGGCTGGCCGCGGCCATCGTGTCCAAGGACCCGGGGGCGATCGCCAAGAACGCGAAGGCCGTCCTCGACGCCGCCATCGCATGAACAGCACCGGCATCCGTCACGTCATCGTGCTGGTTCAGGAGAACCAGTCGTTCGATCGGATGCTCGGCTGGGTCACCCTGCCGGATCCGAAGCAGAAGCTCGAGGGCCTCACCGGCAACGAGACCAACCCGCTGTCACCGGCCTCACCCGGCGAGACGGTGCAGGTGAGCCGGACCAGCTCGCCCGAGGCCTACGTCACCGATCCGAGCCCGGGGCACTCCCTGGACGACGCGACCTACCAGATCTTCGGCCAGCGCGACGTGCCGAGCCCCGCCACCCCGAAGAACAGCGGCTTCGTGGCGAGCTACGCCGAGCAGCAGGGTCCCGGCCGGCGCCCCATCGGAGCCGAGGCGGGCAAGGCGATCATGCAGTGCCTCGATCCCGACCTCGTCCCCGTCATCTCGTCGCTCGCCCGCAACTTCGTGGTGTGCGATCGTTGGTTCTCCTCGGTGCCGGGGCCGACCTGGCCTAATCGCTTCTTCCTCCACGCGGGTACGGCCAACGGCCTCCTCGACACGCCGGAAACGGCGGGCCAGCTCCGCTCGAACTTCCTCGGCTCGCCCTACCGGATGCGCTCGATCTTCGAGAACCTGATGGACGCGGGGCACACCTGGAAGGTCTACTACGACGACTACGCGCAGACCTTCGCCCTGCGCAACCTGCACCGCCAAGCCGATCTTTTCGTGAAGTTCGAAGAGTTCGCCCGGGATGTCGCCCAGGGCACCCTGCCGGACTACGCGTTCATCGAGCCGCGGAGCTTCAGCGCGCCGGGCTGGCCCGCCAACGACCAGCACCCGCCCCACTCCGTGCTCGAGGGCGAGCGCCTCATCGCGAACATCTACGACACCCTGCGCGGCGAGGAGAAGATCTGGCGCCAGTGCCTCTTCGTGCTGCTCTACGACGAGCACGGCGGCTTCTACGATCACGTGCTGCCGACGACCGCCGTCGTGCCGGATCAGGCCTCGGGGAAGATCGCCCACTTCCGCTTCGACCGGCTCGGGCTGCGCGTGCCCGCCATTCTCGTCTCGCCATGGGTAGGAGAGAGCGTCGCCGATCACACGGTGTACGATCACACCTCGCTGCCCGCCACCCTCAAGGCGATATTCGACCTGCCGAATTTCCTCACCGCGCGAGATGCGGCGGCTGCCACCTTCGACCGGAACTTCCTCGCCCAGCCGCGGCAGGTCGCCCTCACGAACCTGAGCGCGCGCCTCACCGCGAAGGCGGCGGTGCCGGGCGCGGCGGCCGAGGACTACTCGCAGCATCAGCGCTCGCTCCTCGCCCTGGCCGAGGTGATGGCCACGCCCGGGGGCGCCGCCGCCCCGGGCGTGGACACGCCCGCCCGCGACTTCCTGGGACAGACGCAGGGACCGTAGCCGCCCGCTTCCCGTCGCCTCGCCGTGGCGCCGAGGCGGCCGGTGGACCAAGCGCCATCTGGCTCCGTGGCTCGAACGGGCAGTCAGGAGGGAACGACATGGCCAAGAAGAAGACGAGGACGGCGTCGAAGAAGCGCAGCGTGGCGAAGGCCCGGAGCAAGCCCGCCGCCGTCGGCGGCAAATACCTCGGGCACTATGGCTGGACGCCGGACGTGCCGGACCAGCGCGACCTGGTGTACGCGGCCCCTGCCGCCATCACCGCACCGCCGCCCTCCGTCGATATGCGCCCCGGCTGTCCGCCCGTCTATGACCAGGGCCAGCTCGGCTCGTGCACGGCCAACGCCATCGCGGGCGCCATCCAGTACGAGCAGATGCGGCAGAAGGAGCACAAGCCCTTCGCGCCGTCGCGCCTCTTCATCTACTACAACGAGCGCGTGATGGAGCACACGGTGAGCCAGGACGCGGGCGCGCAGATCCGCGACGGCATCAAGTCCGTGAACCACATCGGGGCGTGCCCGGAGACCGACTGGCCGTACGTGA
>JBKOVG010000296.1:0-5063 GCA_046723845.1 Candidatus Methylomirabilota bacterium
GGCCCAAGCCCGCATTGAGGCCGAGATCACCGCCGAGCGAGCGGAACGGGACAAGCCGGCGCAGCAGTTTCTGGATCGGCTCGCCGCGGGCGAGAAAGTCACTGGTCGCTCCCCGGCCGGAACCGAGGTCGCGCGGGCCGAGCAGCGGTTGGCCGAGGCGATCGCCGGCTATGAGGCCAGGCTGGCGACGCGGCACCGGCGTGGTCGCCGACCGGTGCCGGTCGAGCAGTACTGCCGGGTGCGCCAGGCCCAAGCCAAGCTTGACAAGGCGCGCGCGGCCCAAGCCGTCCGCGCCGCCGCCGAGGCGCCAGCCGATAAGCGCGTCGCTAACATCACCGACCCGCAGTCGCGGATGCAGCCGGTGCGCGGTGGCGGCTGGGTGCAGGGCTACAACTGTCAGGCGGTCACCACCGCGGACGGGCTGATCGTGGCCACCGGGGTGGGCACCAGCCCAGTCGACAACCAGTACTACCGCGACTTGATCGAAAAGGCCGTCACCGCAGCGGAATTGATCACGAGCCACCATGGGCCGGACTCTTCGGGCCAGGCTGAGTCGATCGGAATCGTGCTCGCCGACGCCGGCTACTGCACCAAAGACAACCTGACCGCCCCCGGCCCGGACCGGTTGATCGCCACCGGCAAATCCCGCGACCTACACGCCGCCGCCATCGACAACCCGGCCGAGGGTCCGCCGCCCGATGACAATGACCCAATCGCGGCGATGAACCACCGGCTGCGCACCCCGGAAGGCATGGCCACCTACGCCCAGCGCTCCCACATCGCCGAAACCCCCTTCGGGCACGCCAAACACAACCTCGGCTTCCGACGATTCACCAGCCGCGGTCTCGCCCGGGCACGCAGCGAATGGGACTTCCACGCCGCCGTACACAACATCGGCAAGATCATCACCCACCTCGCCGGAGCACCACTACCCGCCTGATTGTGCGGGGCGGTTATCGCTGCATCACGTTCGATAACCGCGGCGTCGGCGCGACGGAGAACGCCGACGGTTTCACGATGGAGACGACCATGGTCGCCGACACGGCCGCGCTGATCGAGTAGCTCGACGTGGCGCCGGTACACATCGTGGCGGTGTCGATGGGCGCGTTCATCGCGCAGGAGTTGATGGTGGCCAGGCCCGAGCTGGTCAGGTCGGCGGTGTTGATGGCCACCCGCGGCCGCCACGACCGCACCCGCGACTTCTTCCGTAACGCCGAACTCGAGCTCGCCGAGTCCGGTGCCGACCTGCCCGCGGCGTATGACGCGAAAGTGCGTCTGCTGGAGAGCTTTTCGCCGATGACGCTGAACGACGACGTCGCCGTGCGGGACTGGATCGAGATGTTCACCATGTGGCCGACCAAGCCGACGCCCGGCCTGAAGACCCAGTTGAGTATCGCGCCGGAGGGCAACCGGCTGACTGCTTACCGAAGTATTACCGCTGCCGTGCTTGTCGTCGGCTTCCAAGACGACGTGGTGCCGCCCGCGCACCTCGGCCGCGAGGTCGCCGACGCCATCCCGAACGGCCGCTACCTGGAGATTCCCCACACCGGGCACCTCGGGTTCATTGAAAGGCCGCAGGTCATCAACGCCGCGGCCCTGAAATTCTTGGCCCCGACACGGCCTGAGCGTTCGCCCGTCGGATGGCAGTCTTAGCGCCGTGAACGTCGACGCGATGCTGCAGACGATCCCACCGCTGGCGGTGTATCTCGTCGTCGGCGCCATCATCGGCCTCGAGAGTCTGGGGATTCCGTTGCCGGGCGAGATCGCTCTCGTCAGTGCAGCACTGCTCGCCTCGCGGCACACGCTCGATATCAATCCGGTGGGGGTCGGCGCCGCCGCGACGATCGGCGCCATCATTGGCGACACCATCGGATACTCGATCGGGCGCCGGTTCGGCATGTCGCTGTTCGAACGGCTCGGCAACCGTTTCCCCAAGCACTTCGGCCCCGGCCATGTGGCGCTCGCCAAACGCCTCTTCGCCCGCTGGGGTGTGTGGGCCGTGTTCGTCGGGCGGTTCATCGCGTTGCTGCGCATTCTTGCCGGGCCGCTGGCCGGCGCGCTGAAGATGCGCTATCCGCACTTCCTCGCCGCCAACGCCAGCGGCGGCTTGTTGTGGGCCGGAGGGACGACGGCCGTCGTCTACTACGCCGGCCTGGCCGCCGAGCGCTGGCTCTCCCGGTTCTCCTGGATCGCGCTCGTCGTCGCTGTACTGGTTGGTATCGGCATGACACTGCTTCTGCGTGAACGCACTACGCGTCTGAACGCCGAACTCGACGACGAGCACGACTGGGAATCGCTCAAGCGTCATTAGGGCTTGCCGACGAACTCTGTCCCGTTAGACGGTTCGGTGGGCTATCTTCCGGGTACGCGGCTGATGCCTGCGCATGTCGTTCCGAGCAAGGAGTCCGCATGTCCGCCGAAACATCGCCTGCTAGTCCTGGACGCATCGCGGGAGTCGAGGTCCGCTCGATCGACTATGTGCCGCTGAACGAGCGGCATGGGAAGGTATGGAGTCAGGCCCGCTGTGGTTCATGAGCAACGCCCAGATCGCGACTCTCGCGGTCGGCACATTTTCGATCACCGGCGGCGGCAACCTGATCTGGTCGATGCTGGCGATCATCAGCGGAGTTCTGTTCGGCACGTTCTTCATGGCGTTCCACTCGGCGCAAGGCCCGCAGCTCGGGCTGCCCCAGATGATCCAGTCGCGTCCGCAATTCGGGTATGTGGGCGCGCTGTTGGTCTGGGCGTTCGCCTACCTGCAGTACGCGGGCTTCAACATCTTCAACACGATCTTGGCCGGCGACGCCCTCCACTCGACCGTTGGTGGGCCCAGCAAGATGTGGATCGTGGTAGCCACCGTGGTTGCCGCGGTCGTGGCGCTGGTGGGGTATGACCTCATCCACGGAGTCGAGCGGTGGCTGACGGCAGGCTTTCTTATCATTTTCGGGCTCCTCACGATCGGGGTCTGCACGCTGTCCTATCCGGCTGGCTCTTTTGACCTCGGCGACTTCAAATGGACTCCGTTCCTCATCCAGTTCGGCGCGGTTGCCGGCTACCAGATCAGCTGGGCCATCTACGTCTCGGACTACTCCCGGTACCTTCCCCCGTCGGTCACCGTCCGCCTGACTTTTCTGTGGACGTACTGGGGCTCTGCGCTCGGCGCGATCTGGCTGATGTGCCTGGGTGCCGCGCTGGCCGCGTGGGCAGGAGACAACTTCGACACGATCGCCTCGATCAAAGAGGCCGGCGATCACGTGTTCTCGGGCTTCGGGGCAATTGCCCTCGTCTTTTCCACTCTCGGCCTCATTTCGGTCACCGCGTTGAACATGTATGGCGGGTCGCTCACCTTGATAAGTGCGATTGATTCGTTCAAGAAAATCCGGCCGACGGCCACACTGCGCATCCTCACCATCGTTTTCACCGCCGTGCTTTCCCTGATCCCGGCCTTGCTGATCGGAGAGAACTTCCTCACCAACTTCGAGGACTTCCTGCTGCTGGTGCTCTACCTGTTCGTCCCGTGGACCGCGGTCAACCTCGTCGACTACTACATCGTGCGACGCGGGCACTACGCCGTGGCCGAGATTTTCAACCCTCACGGCATGTACGGACGATGGGGCTGGCGCGGTCTCACGGCATACCTTGTGGGTTTTGCGGCGATGCTTCCGTTCCTCAGCACCAGCAAGTACACGGGTTTTGTCGCGGCTGCGCTCGACGGGGCCGACATCTCGATGTTCGTCGGTCTTCCGGTCGCTGGAATCCTTTACTGGGTCCTGGCCAAGTCAATCGATGTGGAAGGCGAGACGCGGGTTGCCCAGACCGAGGCAGCAGAGCTGGAGCGGTTGGCCCGCGCTCACCTGCGTCCCGAGGAGCACTTCGGCGACGTCACCGGATGACCCAGGCCGGCGCCTGGGGCGCCGAGCCGGCCGGGTCCGATGTGACACGCTGTAGTGGTGAACCCATCGACGGCGCAGGCCCGCGTCGTGGTCGACGAGCTGATTCGTGGCGGCGTGCGCGACGTCGTGCTGTGCCCGGGTTCGCGCAACGCGCCGCTGGCGTTTGCGCTGCATGACGCCGACCGGGCCGGCCGCACCCGGCTGCATGTCCGCATCGACGAGCGCACCGCCAGCTACCTGGCGATCGGACTCGCGGTGGCCGAGCGGGCGCGGTGTGTGTGGCGATGACGTCGGGCGCCGCGGTGGCCAACCTCGGGCCTGTCGTCGTGGAGGCCAACTACGCGCGGGTGCCGCTGATCGTGCTGAGCGCCAACCGGCCCTACGAGCTGCTGGGCACCGGCGCCAACCAGATGATGGAGCAGCTCGGCTACTTCGGCACGCAGATGCGCGCCAACATCAGCCTCGGTTTGGCCGAGGACATACCCGAGCGGATGGACGCGCTGAACGGGCAGTGGCGCTCGGCGACATGCCGAGTTCTGGTGGCGGCCACAGGATCTCGCACCGCCAACGCCGGGCCGGTGCAGTTCGACATCCCGCTGCGCGAGCCGCTGGTGCCCGACGCCGACGAGACCGGCGCCTACGCGCCAGAGGGACGTCCCGATGGCAAGCCGTGGACGTACACGCCTCCCGTCACGTTCGACCAGCCGCGCTGAGCGATTGGCTGACGATATCGCTCTTGGCTTCGCCCTGTTCACGAAGGCAGTTGCTCTGCTGCAACTTGATTCCCCGCAGCGGGAACACGGATTGGAGTTATGCAGGCAGCTTCGTGAAATGGCGGTCGGCGGCCGATACTTCCCATTGCTGGTGCCAGTGATCGACGCGTGTTTCGCCGAAGAGATCATCAGGCGGGGAGACCGCGCTGCGGTACCGCTTCTACGTGCCAGCATCGATGCCTTGTACAGCAGTGAACTGTTGGCGTACTGGGTGGGGGGCACCACCTTTTTGGTGGAAGCCCTGCTGGAAGGCGGCACCGACAGCGATGTTCAGGAGGCCGAGGCTGCGGTCGAGCGCCTGTCCACCCTGCCTGTGCTCGACGGATGGGCCTATCGCGATCTCATCCTGTTGCGATTGAGGGCTCTGCTGGCCCGTGCCCGCGGCGAAGAGGTTGCC
>JBKOVG010000277.1:0-36033 GCA_046723845.1 Candidatus Methylomirabilota bacterium
GTTGACGAAGGCCCTCCAGGAATCCCCCGACCTCGTGATCGTCGATCTCACCACCTCCGGCTGGGACTACGAAGCGCTCTTCCGCGCCCTCGAGGCGACGACCCCTCCGCGACCGCCCGTGCTCGGTTTCACCACCCACGTGCTCGCCCGCGCCACCCAGCCGCTCCATGGCCGCTGCACCCGCGTGGTGACCAAGGAGACGCTGACCCAGGAGTTGCCCGACCTCCTCACCCGAGGCGTGGCGGCATGACGGTCGAGGAGTTCGTCCGCGACCTCGAGGCGCAGAACCAGGCGGTGCTCAAGCGCCTCGATCCGGACTCGACGCTCAAGCCCGAGGTCCAGGGCGAGCTGACCGTGCTCAACCTCCTCAAGGTCGCGCTCAAGAACGAGATCGAGGCGACGGAGATCGCCTCGCGCTGGCTGGTCACCACCGACGACGTCGAGGTCAAGATGGCCTTCGCGCGGCAGGCGGGCGACGAGGCCAAGCACTACCGCATGATCGCGGACCGGCTGCGGGAGCTCGGCTTCGACGCGCGGGGCTTCAATCCCGTGGCCAAGGGCTACGGCCCGCTCTTCCAGTTCCTCGATCAGCTCACGACCACGGTGGAGCGGGTGGCCGCGGGGCAGTTCACCCGCGAGGCCATCGCGGTGGTGAAGAACCGGCAGTTCATCGAGTTCTGCGAGCGGGCGGGGGACAAGGCCACGGCCACCCTCTACCGCGACGTCATCGAGCCGGACGAGTACTTCCATCACCAGCTAGGCCGCTCGCTGCTGCTGCGCCACGCCGTTACCGCGGAGGCGCAGGACCTCGCCCGGCGCGCCGCCGCCCGCACCCTCGCGCTGGCCGAAGAGCTCCAGCACGCCGCGTTGAAAACGGCGGGTATTCATCACGCCCCCGGCTGCTGATGACCGCCGACCCGTCGCTCCTGGAGCTCGCCGAGCTGGTCTCGCGGCCGGATGGCCGTATCGATCTCGGCCGGGCCGCCCTCTCCATCGCTCGCTGGCAGTATCCGAGCCTCGATGCGGAGGCCTACCTGGAGCGCCTGGACGGTCTTGCCCGCGCCGTCGACGGGACCCGCCGCTCCACCGACGAGCTCGGCCGCCTGCATCGCCTGCGCGAGTATCTCTTTGTGGAGCAGGGCTTCTCGGGCAACCGCGACGACTACTATGATCCCCGGAACAGTTTCCTCAACGACGTGTTGGACCGCCGCCAGGGCATTCCCATCACCCTGAGCCTCGTCCTTATGGAGGTGGGCAAGCGTCTCGGCCTCGCTATCGAGGGCATCGGGCTTCCCGGCCACTTCATCGCGGGGGCACGCCTGGGCGACTCGCAGATCCTCCTCGACCCTTTCAACGGCGGCGCCCTGCTCACTCCGGAAGACTGCGAGGGGCTGGTGGGGAGCGTGCTGGGACGCGAGGTGACGCTCTCCGCCGAGCACTACGTCGCCGTGTCGAGCCGCCAGTTCCTCACGCGCATGCTGGCGAATCTCAAGGGCGCCTACTGGCGGCGCGAGAACTGGGAGCGCGTGATCGGGGCCATCGATCGCCTCCTCGCCCTGAATCCCAAGGCGGCCACGGAGTGGCGCGACCGGGGCGCCGCCTGGAGCAACCTGGGCGAGGTGCGGCGCGGGCTCGGCGACTGGGAGCGCTACCTGACCGAGTTCCCCGACGCCGAGGACCACGAAGCGGTGAGGGGACATCTCCGCCGGGCGCGCCAGAAGCTCGCCCAGCTGAACTAGTGCGTCTCCGGCGAGTGTCGTCGATGACTCGCTGCCGGTCGCCGAGGGCCCGGCCCTAGCCTGCTCCATTCCACGAGGACCTCTGGATGCGATTGAGAGGCGGCCAGAACATCTTCGGAGTCTCCGTGGGCATTCTCGTGCTCGACACCCAGTTCCCGCGCATTCCGGGCGACATCGGCAACGCGGCCACCTTCGACTTCCCCGTGCTCTATCACCGCGTGCCCGGTGCCTCCGCCGACCGTGTGGTGCGCCACGGCCGTCGAGAGCTGCTCCCCTCCTTCATCGAGGGCGCCCGTGCGCTCGAGCGTGAGGGCGTGCGAGCCATCACCACGAGCTGCGGCTTCCTCGCCATGTTCCAGGCCGAGGTGGCGGCCGCCGTCTCCGTGCCGGTGTTCACCTCGAGCCTGATGCTGGTACCGCTGGTCCACCGCATGCTCCCGCCGGGCAAGGCGGTGGGCATCATCACCGTGGATGCCTCCTCGCTCCGTCCGGATCACTACGCGGGCGCGGGCATCACACACGACATTCCCACGGTGGTGGCTGGGCTCGAGACGGAGAAGGAGTTCACCCGCGTCCTGCTCGACGACGAGATGGAGCTCGACGTGGAGATCGCACGCCAGGAGCACCTCACCGTGGCGCGGCGCCTCGTGGAGGCACACCCCGAGATCGGCGCCATCGTCCTCGAGTGCACCAACATGCCGCCGTACCGCGCGGACATCCAGGCGGCCACCGGACTGCCCGTGTTCGACATCACCACGCTCGTGCGCATGGTTCACGACGCCGTGAGCCAGGGGTTGCCGCCGCGGCCTGCGTGAGAGCGAGGGCGGCGGCGCCTCCTGTCAGGGTAGTGGCGCCGGCGTCGCGCCTGAGGCCCTTCTGGGCACGACCGCGTGTTCGCGCCAGCCATCGGCCTCCCCCCGGCCGAGATGGCGCTTGACGGGCGGGTGACCAGCGGGGATAGTGGCGCATCGCCGCTCGGCCGGTTCCGGCCAGGCGCGTCCACGCCGAAGCCGACATCTTCTGGACGGGAGCACTGCGATTCTCGAGGAGGCCGCCGCATGAAGATCGCCAGCGTGCGGGTGATCCAGGCCGACATCCCGGTTGCGCGCCCGCACAAGATGTCCTTCACGACCCTCGAGACGGTGCAGTTCGTCTTCATGCGTCTGGAGACGGCGGACGGGATCGTGGGCTGGGGAGAGGCGGCCTGCCTGGGCGGCCCCACGTGGAGCGAGGAGTCCTCGGAGTCCGTGGCCGCCACCATCGGGCGCTACATCGCGCCATGGCTCGTCGGCCGCGAGGCCGCCGGCATCGAGCTCCTCGCGCGCGAGATGTCAAGACGGGTGCAGGGCAATCCCTTCGCGCGCGCGGCGGTGGAGATGGCCCTGTGGGATCTGAACGGCCGCGCCCTCGGCGTTCCCGTCCATCGCCTCCTGGGTGGCCGCGTGCGCGACCGCGTGCCGCTATCGTGGTCGCTCGCCGTGGCCGATCCAGACGCGGAGATCGAGGAGGCGCGGGCCAAGGTCGCCCTCGGGCATCGCATCTTCAAGATCAAGACGGCGGCGCGCCCGGTGGCAGAGGACGTGGAGCGGATCCGGCGCTTGCGCGAGGCGCTCGGCCCTCGCATCTCCCTCCGGGTGGACGCCAATCAAGGCTGGGACAGGCCGACCGCGCTCAAGGCCATCCGGGCGCTCGCCCCTTATGAGGTCGACTTCGTGGAGCAACCCGTGCCGCGCTGGGACCTCGAGGGCATGGCGGAGATCGGCCGGCGGGTGGACGTACCCATCATGGCCGACGAGTCGTGCTTCTCGCCCCAGGATGCCCTCGCCATCGCACGCCTCGGCGGCGTGAGCATCCTTGGCCTCAAGCTGACCAAGTCGGCGGGCATCGCGGGGAGCATGGCCATCGCCCGCATCGCCGAGGCGGCCGGCCTCGGGTGCTACGTGGGCTGCATGATCGAGACGTCGCTGGGCACCGCGGCCTACCTCCACGTGGCGGTGTCGGCGGCGCCCGTGACGTGGGGATGCGAGCTCTTTGGCCCGCTGCTCCTCACGGGCGACGTCGTCCGCGCGCCCGTCCGCTACGAGGACGGCGCCATCGTGGCGCTCGACGGGCCCGGGCTCGGCGTCGAGGTGGACGAGGTCGCCCTCAAGGAATGGACGCGGAAGCCGTGAGCGCGACGGCGCCCGACGCCGTGGTGCTGGAGACGCGGGGGCTGACCAAGCGCTTCGGCGGTCTCGTGGCGGTGGACGGGCTGTCCATGTCGGTGCCCCGTGGGCAGATCCGCGGGCTCATCGGTCCCAACGGCTCGGGCAAGACCACCACCGTGAACGTCCTCTCGGGTCTCTACCGGCCGGACGGCGGTGAGATCCACCTCTGCGGCCAGCGGACGGACCGGCTGCGGCCGCACCAGATCACGGCCTGCGGAGTGGCGCGCACCTTCCAGATCTCGAAGCTCTTCGGGCACATGACGGTGCTGGAGAACGTGCTGCTCCCCGCCCTGGCCGCCATCGATCGGGGGAGCACGAGGCCGCTCGGGGAGATTCGCGAGCGCGGGCGCAGGCTCCTCGACTTCGTCACTCTCGACCGGATGCGGCACGCGCAGGCCCGCGAGCTCTCCGGAGGCCAGAGCATGCTCGTGCAGATCGCCCGCGCCCTCATGGTCCAGCCGCTGCACGTGGTGCTCATGGACGAGCCGTTCGCGGGCGTGCATCCCACCATCCGCGACATCATCATGGAGGCCATCCTCCGCATGAACCGGGAGGAGTCGGTGACCTTCCTCATCGTCTCCCATGAGATGGCGGAGCTGCGGCGCCTGTGCCAGCGCGTTACCGTGATGGATGACGGCCGACGCATCGCCGAGGGCACCCTCGAGGAAGTGGCCAACGACCCCGTGGTCCTCGAGGCGTACCTGGGAACCTGATGGCGCGTCTCGAGGTCGAGCACGTGGCGGCGGGCTACGTCGAGGGCATCGACATCCTCGGCGACATCACCCTCAAGGTGGAGCCGGGCTCTATCACGGGCGTGATCGGGCCCAACGGGGCGGGGAAGTCGACGCTCCTCAAGACCATCTTCGGCTTCCTCCATCCCCGGCGCGGCGCCATCCGCTTCGACGGCCACGCGATCAACGCGCGGGCTCCCTACGAGATCAAGCGCCTCGGCATCAGCTACGTGCCCCAGGGCCCCAACATCTTTCCCCAGCTCACCGTGGAGGAGAACCTGCAGCTCGGCGGCTGGGTGATCAGGCGCGACGGGGCGAGGGTGGCGGGGCGACTCGAGGGTGCCTACACGGCCTTTCCCCGCCTCCGCGAGAAGCGCCGCCGCCGGGCCACCACGCTCTCGGGGGGCGAGGCCAAGATGCTCTCCCTTGCCAAGGAGCTGGTGACGGAGCCGACCCTCCTCTTGGTGGACGAGCCGTCGGCGGGGCTCGCCCCGCGCATCGTGGAGCAGGTCTATGCGCAGCTCCTGGCCGTGCGCGACCAGGGCGTGACCATCCTCCTTGTGGACCAGAACATCAACAAGGCGGTGCAGGTCTCCGACTACCTCTACATGATCGAGCGGGGCGAGGTGCGGCGGCAGGGCACGCGCCACGACTTCGCCGATCAGCTGCACGCCATCGTGCGCGACGCCCTCCTGGGCGCCTGAGCCGTTGTCGTCCCTCGCTCGCCGCATCGCCTGGTCGGTGGTCGCCTTCGCGGCGCTGTCGTGGCTTCCGTTCGCCGTGTCCGAGTATCACACCCACATCTTCATCATCAGCCTGTACTACGTGATCCTCGCCGCGAGCTGGAATCTGCTCGCGGGCTACGCGGGGCAGTTCTCCCTCGCCCATCACACCTTCGCGGGCATCGGCGCCTACACCTCCGCTCTGCTGAGCCTCTACGCCGGCCTGCCCGTGCTCGCGAGCATCGGGGCGGGAGCGGTGGTGGCGGCCATCCTCGGCTACGGCCTCGGCACCCTGTGCCTGCGCATGCGCGCCATCTATCTCGCCCTGGCCACGTGGGCCTTCGCGGAGTCGATGCGCCTCCTCGTCGCGGTGGAGTATCCGATCACCCGCGGCGATCTCGGCCTCAAGACGGCCTTCCTCTTCGGCACCGCCCAGCCCACGCCCTACTACTATCTCTTCCTCGCCCTCACCCTGATCTCCCTCCTCGTGATCTGGCAGATCGTGCATTCGCGCGTGGGGGCGTACCTGCGTGCCATCCGCGACGACGAGGAAGCGGCGAGCGTGATGGGGCTCGACACCTTCAAGTGGAAGCGGGCGGCTTTCGTGATCTCCGCCATCTTCGCGGCGGTGGCGGGAGGATTCCAGGGGCACTACATCGGCCTGCTCTCGCCCACGCCCATGAAGTTCAACGAGATGGCCATGATCATCATCATGGTCATCGCAGGAGGCTTCCGGACCTTCAGCGGCCCCGTGCTGGGCGCCATCTTCATCGAGCTCCTCGCCGAGGAGCTCCGTGGCTGGGGCGAGATCAGGATGGTGCTCTTCGCCGTCCTCGTGCTCGTGGTCGCCCGCGCCTATCCGGCGGGGCTGCTCGGCCTCTGCCTGGCCGCGCGGCGCGCCCTCACGCGGCGCATGCCCGTGCTCGCTCCGCTCCTGCCCGCGAGCCGGCCGAAGGACTGAAGGTAGACCTCAGACCGTCCGCTCGCGCTCTCCGAAGAGCCCGGTGGGCCGGAAGGCGAGGAGGCCCAGGAGGAGCAGGAAGCCGTAGAGGTCCTTGTAGGCGGGGGAGAGGAAGACCGAGCCCAGCGCCTCGATCAGCCCCAGCAGGAGCCCACCGATCACGCTGCCAAGCAGCGAGCCCAGTCCGCCAATCACGATGATCTCGAAACCCTTGAAGGTCGTGATGGCGCCGTTCTCGGGGAACACCAGGAAGTCGGGAGCGAGGAGGGCGCCGGCGGCCGCGGCCAGGGCCACTCCCACGCCGAAGGCGAGCATGTCGAGGCGGAGCACGTCGACCCCCGCCGTCTGGATGCCCACGCGGTTCTGGGCGGCCCCCCGGAACGCGCGGCCGATCCATGTCTTGCGCGTGAGCACGTAGAAGAGGAGGAGGAGGACCATGGTGCCGATCAGGCCGACCAGCCGATTCCCGGAGATGGGCAGAGTGAGGAGAGTAGTGGCGCGCGCATAGTCCCGCGGGGAGTACTGGTTCGGCCCGCCGATCACGATGGCGAGGTTGCGGAACAGCACCATGAGGACGATGGTGATGATGGTCGCGTATTCGTCCCGGCGCTCGACCCCGCCCGCATACATCGGGCGGAGGAGGAAGCGCTGCACGACCACGCCCAGCACGAACACGGAGAGCATGGCCACGGGGAGGGCGAGCCACCAGAGGTCCCAGCCGAGGACCGTGGCGAGGAGCGCGTACTGCACGTAGCTGCCGATCATGTAGAACTCGCCCATCGACCAGTTGATCATCTTCATGATGCCGTAGATGAAGGTGATCCCCAGCGCCATCAGGCTGTAGATGGCGCCGATGACGAGCCCCGACAGCACGTACTGCGAGAGGAGGTAGGCGTCCACCCTCCGCGGGGGCTCAGCGCTTGGGCGCCATCATCAGGTCGGCCGTCTTGAGATCGGGGGGGAAGATGATCTTCGCCTCGGTGAAGGCCTGCTCCGGCTTGGTGTACTGCAGGAACAGCATGGGCGGGCTCCACTGCTGCCAGTACGGGCCCTCGCCGTGGGTGAAGGAGATGGTGCCGTTCCAGCCCACGAACTTGTTGGCGAGGAGTGATTTGAGGAGATCGTCGGTCTTGTCGCTCTTGGCCGTGGTCATGGCATCGGCAAGGAGCATCACCTGGGCGTAGGCGTTGAGGGCGCCGTAGACCGGCTGCTCCTTGAACTGGTCGAGATAGCGGCTGCGGAAGGCCTCCCCGCGCGGGGTCAGCTTCATGGTCGGATGGTAGTAGACGATGAAGGAGGCGTAGGCGCCCTTCTCCCCCAGAGTCTTCCAGTACTCGGGGCGCGCGGGCGCGTCGTAGGAGATCAGCATGGGAGTGGCGGGGATGAGGCCCACGTCGTACGCCTGCTTGCTGATGAGGTACAGCGGCGTGCCGATGCCGACGTTGATGAACAGGTCAGGCTTCCAGTTCTTGATCTCGAGGACCTGAGGGGTCAGGTCCACCACCGCCCGATCGAAGATGATGGTCTTGAGCTCGGCCTTGACGTTCATGGACGCGAACTGCTTCTTGGTCTCCTCGACCACGCCGATGCCGTAGTCGGTGTTCTCGGCGAGGATGGCCACCCGCTTGAACCCTTGCTGGATGATCCACTTGTTCCAGAGGGCGACGCGGTCGGGGTCGATGACGTGGGTCCGGAACGTGTAGGTCAGGTGCTTCTCGGTGAGCTTCTTGGCGGAGGCCTGGGTGGAGAAGATGGGCACCTTGAGCTGCTCGGCGAGATCCTGCGTCGCCTCCATGACCGAGCTGTGGAACTGGCCGATGACGGCGACGACCTTGTCTTGCGAGGCGAGCTTGCGCAGGCCCGCCACCCCCTTCTCCGGCGTGCCCGCGTCGTCCTCCATCACGAGCTCGATCTTGCGGCCGCCCAGGATGCCGCCCTGCGCGTTCACCTCGTCGGCGCCCATCTTGGCGCCGCGAACGATGAACTGCCCGGCGGCCGCGTCGCCGGGAGGCGACAGCGGAGTGAGCACGCCGATCTTGATCGGCGCCTGCGCGAAGGCGGGCGCCGCCAGCACGGCGGCGGCGACGGCGGCGAGCACAGCAGTCCTCAAAGCCTTGAGCATGGTCACTGTCCTCCGGAGGTAGTCGTGGGGGTCACGCTCCCGCATCCTATGCGGGCGGGCGCGCTGCCGTCAAGGTCGATCAGGCCTGCGAGAGGCGCTCCACGAGCCGACGATCGGCGTCCGGAAACGCGTACGTCGACAGCGCCGGGCCCTCGGCCCACCGCATCTCTTGCCCTTCCTGCGGGCACGGCTCGCCATGGAGCGCGCAACGGAAGAAGAGGATGCGCACCGTCTTCTCCGGGTAGGTCCAGGTTACGGTCTCGATCAGCTCACCCACGGTAGAGTCCACGCCGAGCTCTTCCCTGAGCTCCCGGCGGAGGGCCGCCTCGAGCGCCTCGGCCTGACCAACCTTTCCGCCGGGAAACTCCCAGAGGCCAGCGAGATGCGTCCCCTCGCTGCGCCGGGTGATGAGGTAGCGGCCCTCGCGCTGGACCACCGCCGCGACCACCTCGACGAGATCGGCCACGAGCCCGCTACGACGCGGTCCACCCGCCGTCGATGGGAATGATGGCGCCGGTGACGTAGCGGGAGGCGTCGGAGGCGAGATAGAGACAGGCCTGGGCGATGTCGTCCACGTGGCCGGCGCGGCCGATGGGGATGCGGTGCTTGAGCAGGTGACGGCGGAACTCCGGCACGCCCATCCCGATGGCGGTGTCGATGGTGCCGGGGGCGACCACGTTGACGCGGATCTCGTCCTGGATCAGCTCCACGGCGGCCGCGCGGGCGAGCTGATTCAGCCCGCCCTTGGAGGCGACGTAGGGCGAGAAGTCGGGCGCGGCCACCGTGCCGAGAGCGGAGCCGATGTGGATGATGCTGCCGCGGCCGCGCTCGCGCATGAGGGGCGCCACCGTCTTGGTGAGCACGAAGGCACCCACGAGGTTGATGCGCAGCACCTCCGCGAAGTCGGCCGCGCTGATGTCGAGGAGGGCGGAGCGCAGGCGTACCGCGGCGGAGTTCACGAGCACGTCCACCCCGCCGTACTCTGCGCGGGCGGTGCCTACCAACTTCGCCACGTCGGCTTCGCTGCCCACGTCGCCGCTCACCGCGGTGGCCACGCCGCCCGCCTGGGCGATGGCGGTCACCGTCTCCGCGAGGGGCTCGGGCCGGCGCCCGAAGATGACCACCCGCGCCCCTTCGCTCGCGAAGAGCTCGGCGGTGGCCCGGCCAATGCCCGTGCCGCCACCCGCGACGATGGTGACCTTGCCGTCAAGCGTTTTCATGATCGACGCTCCTGCAGAAGGCCTTCATGGGGCAGCCGGCGCACCGTGGCTTCCGCGCCGTGCACCGGGTGGCGCCGAAGTCCATGAGGGCCTGATTGTAGTCATAGGCTCGCCCCGCGGGCACGAGAGATTCCGCGAGGTCCCAGATGGTTTTGTGGCCGCGCAGCCTCTTGAGCCGGTGCGGACCGAGGAAGATGCGGCCGAGGACGCGACGTATGTTGGTGTCCACCAGGGCGGCGTCCTTGCCGTGGGCGAAGGCGAGGATGGCTCCCGCCGTGTACCGGCCGATCCCCGTCATGCGCTGGAGCGCGGCGCCATCGTCGGGGAGCCGTCCCTCGTAGCGGGCCATCGTCTCGCGCGCGATCCCGTGCAGGCTGCGAGCGCGGCGGTAGTAGCCGAGGGGGCGCCAGGTCTTCGTCACCTCGCGCGCGCTGGCCCGGGCGAGCTCCTCGAACGTGGGATAGCGCGAAAGGAACTCGTGATACTTGGGGATGACGCGGTCCACCTGCGTCTGCTGGAGCATGATCTCCGAGACGAGCACGCGGTAGGGCTCGCGGGTGCGGCGCCACGGCAGATCGCGACCGTGACGAGCGTACCAGGCGAGCAGGCGTCGGTGGAAGGCGCGCTTTGCCCTCGCGTCGGGGAGTTTCACGGCGGCCATTGTGTCCGAGACCCGCGCGCCTCGCAAGTTGACTTCCCCACGAAGCACGTCAGAATGGGGCCGTGTCCATCGATCTTCCCTTGACCGAGCTCCACCGCGCCGAGGGCGCGCGCCTCCGGGACGCTGCCGGCGGGCGGGAACCCGCCGACTACGGTGACGTGGCCGCGGAGCATCGAGCGGTCATGACCGGTGCGGGGCTCATCGACCGCTCCGCCCTCGGCAAGGCGACGGTGACCGGCCGCGACCGCGCGCCCTTCCTCCAGGGGATGCTCTCGAACGACGTGAAGGGGCTCAGGCCCGGCCACGGCTGCCCGGCCGCCTTCCTCGACGCGCACGGCAAGGTGGTCTCGCTCCTGGCCGTCTACGTGCTCGAGGAGAGCATCCTGCTCGAGCTGCCTGCCGGATCCACGGAGAAGTTCCTCCAGGCCATCGACAAGTTCCTGATCTCCGAGAAGGCGTACTTCGAGCCGGCCGACGAGGCGTTCGCCATCCTGTCGGTGCAGGGGCCGAAGGCGACGGACATCCTCGCGCGCGTGTCGGGAGTCCCTTTCGAGCTCACGCCCTACGGCCATGCCGAGGTGACCGTGGCTGGCGCTCCCGTGCGGGTGATCAGCCGCTCGGATGCCGTCGCGCCCGGCTTCCACTGCTGGACGGCCGCGGATCACGCCGCCGCCCTCTGGAAGGCGCTGCGTGATGCCGGCGCCGTGCCGGTGGGCGCGGATGCCGCGGAGATCCTGCGCGTCGAGGCAGGGATCCCCCTCTACGGTCAGGATGTCGACGAGACGGTGATCCTGCCGGAGACACGACTCGACACCCTCGTCAGTTACACCAAGGGCTGCTACATGGGCCAGGAGACGGTCGCGCGCGTGAAGTACCGGGGGCACATCAACCGGGGCATCGCCGGGCTCGTGCTCGAGGGCGACGCCGTGCCCTCCGCCGGCGCACCCGTGGTCGTCGACGACAAGGACGTCGGGCGAGTCACTTCGGCGCTGCGTTCCCTCGCGCTCGGCACGCCCATCGCCCTCGCCTACGTCCGCCGCGAGCACTTCGAGCCCGGCGCGGCGGTGTCGGTCAAGGTGGGCGATCGACTCGTGAGCGCGCGCGTGTCGTCGCTGCCCTTCGTGGCCCCGTCGTGAGCGCCCCGCGCTCGTGAGCGAGGCCCGCCACACGAATCGTCTCGCCCGGGAGACGAGCCCGTACCTCCTCCAGCATCGCCACAATCCCGTGGACTGGTATCCGTGGGGTCCCGAGGCGCTGGAGCGGGCGCGCGCGGAGGACAGGCCGGTCCTCCTCTCCGTCGGTTACTCCGCCTGTCACTGGTGTCACGTCATGGAGCGCGAGTCCTTCGAGAACGAGGAGATCGCCGCGCTCATGAACGAGCTCTTCGTGAACGTCAAGGTGGATCGCGAGGAACGCCCCGACGTGGACCAGATCTACATGCAGGCCGTCCAGGCCATGACGGGGCACGGTGGCTGGCCCATGACGGTGTTCCTCACCCCGGACGGCGTGCCCTTCTACGGCGGCACGTACTTCCCGCCCGAGGATCGCCACGGCATGCCGGGCTTTCCCCGGCTCCTCCAGGGCGTCGCGGAGGCCTACCGGGCGCGGCGGGGAGAGGTGGTGGAGGCGGGGAAGCAGCTCCTCGAGCAGATGCGCCAGAGCGAGCGCCTGCGGAGCTCGGCCTCGCTCCTCACGGACGCCGTGCTGTTCGCCGCCTACCAGAGCATGGCCGCGGAGTTCGACCCGCGCGAGGGCGGCATGGAGCGCGCGCCCAAGTTTCCCCAGCCCATGAACTGGGAGTTCCTCCTGCGGTACTGGAAGCGCTCGGGCAGCGTGCAGGTCCAGGACATGGTCGACCTCACCCTGACCAAGATGGCGCGGGGAGGCATGTACGACCAGATCGGCGGCGGCTTCCACCGCTACTCCGTGGACGGTCAGTGGCTGGTGCCCCACTTCGAAAAGATGCTCTATGACAATGCGCAGCTCGCCACGCTCTACCTCCATGGCTGGCTGGCCACGGGCGACCCCGAGTTCCGCCGCATCTCGGAAGAGACGCTCGACTACATCCTGCGCGAGATGACCCACGCCTCGGGCGGCTTCTTCTCCGCCCAGGACGCCGACTCCGAGGGTGTCGAGGGCAAGTTCTTCGTGTGGTCTCCCGAGGAGATCATCGAGGCGCTCGGCGACGCGGAGCTGAGTCGCGCCGCGCTCGCCTACTGGGGCGTGGACCGCGGGCCGAACTTCGAGGGGCACAGCATCCTCCACGTCCCCCGCGAGCCGTCCGAGGCCGCCGCGGAGTCGCTCGGCCTCAGCGAGGAGCGCCTCCTGGAGCTGATCGGGCGCGCGCGCACACGGCTCTACGCGGTACGCGAGCGGCGTGTGCACCCCGGCCTCGACGACAAGGTCCTCGCCTCGTGGAACGGCCTCGCCCTGGCCGCCTTCGCGGAGGCGGGCCGCGTGCTGGAGCGCGCGGACTACCTCGCCGTCGCGGTCAAGAACGCGGAGTTCCTGATGATCCACATGAAGTCGGAGGGCCGGCTGCTCCGCTCGTGGAAGGACGGCCAGGCGAAGATCAAGGGCTATCTCGAGGACCACGCCATGGTCGGCGTAGGCCTGCTCGCGCTCTACGAGGCCACCTTCGACCGCCGCTGGCTCGACGAGTCGCGGCAGCTCGCGGAGCGGGCGCTCGAGCTCTTCTGGGACGAGGACGAGGGCGTGTTCTTCGACACGGGGCGTGATCACGACGCGCTGGTGGTCCGGCCGCGCAATCTCTTCGACAACGCCGTCCCCTGCGGCACCTCCGTGGCCATCGACTGGCTCTTGAGACTGGCCGTCTTCTTCGGCGAGGAGCGCTACGAGACGGTCGCGACGCGGTCGCTTCGCCCGATGGCCGACCTCATGACGCGCTACCCGTCCGGCTTCGGGCGCTACCTGTCGGCCCTCGACTTCCACCTGGGCCCCGTCGCCGAGGTCGCGCTCGTCTGGCCCGAGGGCGCCGACGGCCGATCGCTCGTCGTCACGGCGTTCCAAGGATACCGGCCGAATCGCCTGGTGGTCGGCGCCCCTGCCGGGTCGAAGGCCGCCGCCGGCCTGCCCCTGCTCGCGGACCGTCCCGCCGTCGAGGGCAAGCCCACCGCCTATGTCTGTCGCCGCTACGTCTGCCAGCTCCCCGTGACGGAGCCGGCCGCCCTCGCCACCCAGCTCGACGCTGGGGTATAATCCGGCACGCGGCGCTGGGGGAGGTCTCCTGAGAACCGGGTGCGGCCCGGGACCCCTCGAACCTGCACTGGGTAATTCCAGCGAAGGGAAAGCGACGCGGGACCCGAGCGTCTATCCACCGCACCCGGCGAGGTGCGGTTTTTTTATGGTGGTGAGCGTCAACGGCAACGAGATCGAGCTGCCCGACGGGCTCAACGTGGACGGGCTCCTCGATCACCTCAAGGTCAAGCGCGAGTACACGGCCGTCGCCATCAATCGCGAGATCACGCCCAAGACGCAGTACGCCGAGACGCGCCTCAAGAGCGGGGACAAGATCGAGATCGTGCGGCCCATGGGCGGAGGGTAGCGCCGCCGACGCGGAGCGGCCGCACCAGGGAGGGAGACATGTACGACACGTCACTGTGGCTGGGAGGCAAGGAGTACAAGTCGCGGCTCATCGTGGGCACGGGGAAGTACCCGTCGTTCGAGAACATGCGCGAGGCCATCGAGGCTTCGGGGTCGGAGATCGTGACGGTGGCGGTGCGGCGGGTGAACCTGCCGGGGCAAGGGGACTCGCTCCTCGACTACATCGACACGAAGAAGTACACGCTGCTGCCGAACACCGCGGGCTGCTACACCGCCGACGAGGCGCTGCGCACCTGCTACCTGGCGCGCGAAGCCGGGCTGGGCAGCCTCGTCAAGCTCGAGGTCATCGGCGACTCGCGTACCCTGTTCCCCGACGCGGAGGGGCTGCTCGAGGCGACGCGCACCCTGGCCCGCGAAGGTTTCAGCGTCCTGCCCTACACCAACGACGATCCCGTGCTGGCCAAGAAGCTCGAGGACGCAGGGGCGTCCGCCGTCATGCCGCTGGGGGCGCCCATCGGGTCCGGGCTCGGCATCCGCAACCCGTACAACATCAAGATCATCCTGGAGACGGTGACGGTGCCCGTGATCGTGGACGCGGGCGTGGGCACGGCCTCGGACGCGGCCATCGCCATGGAGCTCGGCTGCGACGGCGTGCTCATGAACACGGCCATCGCCGGCGCCAAGGATCCCGTGGCCATGGCCACGGCCATGAAGCTCGCCATCGAGGCGGGCCGGCTCGCCTTCAAGGCAGGGCGCATCGGCAAGAAGCTCTACGCCACCGCGTCGTCGCCCATCGAGGGCGTGCCGGATTGGTCGACCAGCTAGGCTTCTCGCTCTGCCTCGTCACCGACCGCGCGCAGGTGGCGGCGCCGCTCGAGGAGGTCGTCGAGAGCTGCCTCCAGGCGGGGCTGCGCGCCGTACAGCTCCGCGAGAAGGACATGGCGGTGCGCGAGCTCCTCGGGCTGGGGGAGCGGCTGCGTGAGTCGACCCGGCGCCACGGCGCGCGCCTGCTCGTCAACGATCGATCGGACGTGGCCCTCGCGGTAGGAGCGGATGGCGTGCAGCGTACCGGGACCTCGCTGCCCGTGGCGACGCTGCGTGCAATCTGTCCCGCCGGCTTCCTGATCGGCGCCTCCGTGCACTCGGTGGCGGAGGCGCGCAGCGCCGAGCCGGAAGGCGCGGACTTCCTCATCTTCGGCCCGGTCTACGACACGCCGTCCAAGCGGCAGTACGGCCCGCCGCAGGGGCTGGCCGCGCTGGAGCGCGTCGCCTCCACGGTGCGGCTCCCCGTGCTCGCGGTAGGCGGCATCACCCCGGCCTGCGTGGGCGAGGTGCAGCGCGCGGGCGCGGCCGGCGTCGCAGTGATCGGCGCCATCCTCGGCGCGGAGCGCCCGGGCGACGTCGTGAAGCAGTTCCTCGACGTCCTCGGCCGGGCGTGATGGCGCCGGGGCCAGCGGATCAACCGCAACGACCCATCCCAAAGGAGACGTGATGCCCACACTCGACGACGTCAAGCGGGCAATCTGCGAGGCCATCGACCAGCAGAGCGAGAAGATCGTCGCGGTCGGCGAGACGATCCGCAAGAGCCCGGAGCTCGGCTTCAAGGAGTTCAAGACCGCGAAGCTGGTCGAGGAGACCATGCGCGAGATCGGGCTCTCGCCGAAGAGCGGCCTGGCCATCACCGGCGTGCGCGCCGAGGCGCGCGGGAAGAGCGAGGGGCCCACCTTCGCCCTCCTGGGAGAGCTGGACGGCCTCGTGGTGGCGGGGCACCCAGTGGCCGACCCGCAGACGGGCGCCGCGCATGCGTGCGGGCACAACGCCCAGGTGGCGGGCATGCTGGGCGCGGCCATGGGATTGCTGGACGCCAAGGCCTTCGAGCACCTCGCCGGGCGCGTGGTGTTCTTCGCCGTCCCCGCCGAGGAGTACGGCGACGTCGCGTGGCGCGTGGAGCAGGCGCGGGCCGGCAAGCTCGAATTCCTCGGGGGCAAGCCCGAGCTGCTGCGCCTCGGTCATTTTGACGACGTGGACATGGCCATGATGCTCCATCTCACGCCGCAGAAGGAGTACCGGAAGGCGGGGGTGGCTGCCTCGAACAACGGCTGCATCGTGAAAACCGTGCGCTACATCGGCCGGGCCTCCCACGCAGGCGGCGCTCCGCACCTCGGGATCAACGCCCTGTACGCGGCGCAGATCGGGCTCAGCGCCATCAACGCCATCCGCGAGACCTTCCGTGACGAGGACTCCATCCGCGTGCATCCGATCATCACGCACGGGGGCAGCCAGGTGAACGTCATCCCCGGAGACGTGCGCATCGAGACCTACGTCCGGGGCAAGAGCCTGGAGGCCATCCTGGACGCCAACGTCCGGGTGGATCGTGCCCTCAAGGCGGGCGCGCTGGCCCTCGGCGCTCAGGTGGAGATCGAGACGCTCCCGGGCTACCTGCCGCTCTTCAACCACGACGGGATGAGCAAGTACTTCGTGGCGAATGCTTCCACCCAGCTCGGGGCGGACAACGTGACCCAGATGGGTCATCGCAGCGGCTCCACGGACATGGGCGACATCTCGCACATCATGCCCACGCTCCATCCTTACATCAGCGGCGCCTCGGGCAGCGGACACGGCGCCGACTACCGCATCACCGATGCCAAGCTCGCCTACGTGGAGAACGCCAAGCAGCTCGCCCTCATGGCGGTGGACATGCTCTGGGACGGCGCCAAAGCGGCCAAGGGCATCATCGCGGAATTCAAGCCGCGGCTGACCAAGGACGCCTACCTGTCCTTCCAGCGCGGCATCAACAAGACCGAGCTCTTCGACGGCGCGAAGTAGCCGCGGGTGGTAACGGGGGCATCGACGGCCTTCGGCCTCACATGAGCCGGGTCAGCGACGTCGTCGTGGTCGGCGGCGGCGTCATCGGCCTGGCCGTCGCGTACTACCTCGCCCGCGAGAAGGTGCCCGTCACCCTCGTCGAGCGCGGGTTGCTCGGGCGCGAGACGTCGTGGGCGGCGGCCGGGTACCTCCTGCTCAAGGAGATGATCCTGGGCCAGGCCTCGACGCTGCCGACGGAGCCGTACCAGATGGCCCGCTTGCTCATCGGTGAGTCTCTCCCACGGCCCGTCACGGGAGGACGCCATGTACGGCAAAGGTGAGGCGGGCTATCCGCAGCGCATCGTCTGTCTGTCCGCGGAGCACGTGGAGATCTGCTACGCCCTGGGCGCCGGGGAGCGCGTGGTGGGCGTGCCGGGGACCGCGCACCGGCCCCCGGAGGCCCGCGAGAAGCCGAAGGTCGGCGGCTTCACGAGCTTTCGCGTGGACAAGATCCGCGAGCTCGGGCCCGACCTCGTCCTCGCCTTCTCGGATCTCCAGGCCGAGGTCAGCGCCGAGCTGATCCGGGCGGGCCTATGCGTCTTCTGCTCGAACCCGCGCTCCCTCGACGACGTGCTCGACGTCATCGTCATGGTGGGCGGCCTCCTCGGGGTCGACCGTGCCGCGCGCGATCTCGTCCAGGACATGCAGGACGAGATCCGGCAGGTGCGGGAGTTCTCCAGCGTGTGGCCGGATCGGCCACGCGTGTACTTCGAGGAATGGCACGATCCGCTCATCGCGGGGATTCGTTGGGTGTCCGAGATCATCGAGCTCGCGGGCGGCCGCGACGTTTTCTCCGAGCTACGGGACAAGCCCTCGGCCACCGAGCGGGTGGTGGATCCCGCCGAGGTGATCCGGCGCGATCCGCAGATCATTCTCGCCTCGTGGTGCGGCAAGCCGGTGGACGTCGCGGCCATCACGAGGCGCCCGGGATGGGATCGGATCAGCGCGGTGAGAGCGGGGCGAATCCACGAGGTAGACGGGGCTGATATTCTGAGTCCAGGACCATCGCTGCTGGCCGGGCTCCGCCACATCCACGAGATCGTGCAGGAGGGACTCCAGGGCTGATCGAAGTCCTCAACGGCAGTCTCCGCTTCGGCCACGTAAGTGCGTGAAAGGTTGTGAGCGTCGATGCCTGTGTCAGAAATCCGACACCGTAGCGAAATCGTGACAAAACATGGAGGGTCACTTGAGCGCCGGTGCTAGGATGAAGCTCCCTCGCCCACTACATGGACACACACATGCTCGCGCGGCCTGAACGGTTCTTCGAGGACAAGTTCGGCCTCACCTCCTCCGCGCTCGAGCGACTCCTGGGCTCTCAGCTCGCTGGCCGCGTCGATCACGCCGACCTCTATCTGGAGTACCGGATCAGCGAGGAGCTGACCCTGGAAGAAGGCGCAGTGAAGAAGGCCTCCCGCCACGTGAGCCAGGGCGCGGGCATTCGCGCGCAGTCGGGCGAGCGCACGGGCTACGCGCACACCGACGATCTGGCCCTGCCGAACCTGGAGGAGGCGGCCCGACAGGCGCGGGCCATCGCCGACCAGACCGGCGCCGGCGCGGTGGTGGCGGTGGGCACGGGTCGTCCCCACGATCTGTACACGCTCGCCGAGCCGCCCGTGGTCGCCGCCCTCGATCGCAAGCTCGGGCTGCTCGGCCAGGTGGACGCCGCTGCGCGCGCCCTCGACCCGCGCGTCAAGCAGGTGATCGCGAGCCTGGGTAGCGAGGACGTGGTGGTGCTCATTGCCACGCCCTCGGGCTGGACGGTGGGCGACGTGCGCCCGCTGACCCGGCTCAACGTGACGGTCATCGTGGAGGAGAACGGCAGGCGCGAGATCGGCTCCTACGGCGGGGGGGGCCGCGTCCCCCTCGACTTCTTCCTCGAGGGCGAGCGCTGGCGGCGATTCACCTCCGAGGCAGTCCGCCAGGGGACGGTGAAGCTCCGCGCGGTGGAGGCGCCCGCCGGCGAGATGACGGTGGTGCTCGGCCCGGGCTGGCCGGGCATCCTCCTTCACGAAGCGGTGGGCCACGGGCTCGAGGGGGACTTCAACCGCAAGCAGACCTCGGCCTTCGCCGGACGCATGGGACAGAAGGTCGCCTCCGAGCTCGTCACCGTCATCGACGACGGCACCATCGCCAACCGGCGCGGCTCCCTCAACGTGGACGACGAAGGCGTGCCCACGCGGCGCAACGTGCTCATCGAGAACGGCATCCTCGTCGGCTACATGCAGGACCGGCTCAACGCCCGCCTCATGGGCTCGGCGCCCACGGGCAACGGGCGCCGTGAGTCCTATGCGCATCAGCCCATGCCGCGCATGACCAATACCTTCATGCTGGCGGGGCAGGACGATCCCGCCGACATCCTCCGCTCGGTGCCGCGCGGCCTCTACGCCGTCAACTTCGGCGGTGGGCAGGTCGATATCACCAGCGGCAAGTTCGTCTTCTCGGCGAGCGAGGCCTATCTCATCGAGGACGGGAAGGTGACCCAGCCCGTCAAGGGCGCCACTCTCATTGGCAATGGACCGGACGCTCTCACGCGGGTGAGCCGCGTGGGCAACGATCTCAAGATGGACGAGGGCGTGGGCACGTGCGGCAAGGACGGGCAGTCGGTGCCCGTGGGCGTGGGGCTGCCCACCATCCGGATCGACGGCATCACCGTCGGAGGGACGCAGGTCTAGGCATGCTCGATCTCCTGACCGACGTCCTCAAGCGGGCGAAGGAGCGGGGAGCGACCGAGGCCGATGCCTTTCTCATGGAGAACCGGGCATTCTCTGCCCAGGTTCGCCTCGGCCGGGTGGACACGGTGAAGCACGCGCGCGAGCAGCATCTCTCGCTGCGCGTCTTCTCGGGCAAGTCGGCGGCCGCGGCGTCCACCTCCGACCTCTCGCGCGCCTCGGTGGAGCGGCTGGTAGACGAGGCAGTGGCTCTCGCCCGGATCACCGCGCCGGACGCCCTGAGCGGGCTGCCCGACGCCGCGGAACTGGCCACGGTCATTCCCGCCCTCGACCTCGACGATCCCACGGGGCATGACCTCGCTCCCGAGGACAAGATCGAGCTGGCCCGGCGCTGCGAGGCCGCCGCCCTCGCCGCCGATCCGCGCATCACCAACTCCGAGGGAGGCGACTTCGCCGACCGGCGCGGGCAGTACGCCTATGCCGCCAGCCATGGCTTCGCGGGGGAGTACTCGACGTCCTCCTTCAGTCTCTCCGTGTCGCCGGTGGCGACCCAGGACGGCAGCATGCAGCGCGACGGGTGGTATCACGTCACCCGCAAGCGCGCTCTCCTCGACGCGCCGGAGACCATCGGCAAGATCGCCGCCCAGCGCGCGCTGCGCCGGCTAGGCGCCCGGCAGGTCAAGACCTGCGAGGTGCCCGTCGTCTTCGATCCGGACATGGCGGCCAGCCTCGTGCGCCACATCGCGGGCGCGGTGTCCGGCCCATCGCTCTACCGCGGGGCGTCCTTCCTTCTCGGGAAGATCGGCCAGCAGATCGCCGCGGCCGGCGTCACCATCGTGGACGACGGCACCATGCCGGGCGCGCTCGGCTCCCGGCCCTTCGACGGCGAGGGGCTGCCCGTGCGCCGCACCGTGGTGGTGGACAAGGGCGTGCTCAGCTCCTACCTCCTCGACACCTACAGCGCGCGGAAGCTCGGCATGTCCTCCACGCATCACGGCGCGCGCGACGGAGCCGGGGTGACGGTGAGCACCACCAACCTCTACCTCGATCGCGGCACCACGGATCCGAAGGATCTGATCAAGAGCGTGAAGCAGGGACTCTACGTGACGGAGCTGATCGGCTTCGGCGTCAACGGCGTCACCGGCGACTACTCGCGCGGCGCCGTCGGGCTGTGGATCGACAACGGCGAGTTCGCCTATCCCGTGGAGGAGATCACCATCGCCGGTAATCTCCTGGACATGTTCCGCGCTATCGAAGGCGTCGGCACCGATCTGGTCTTCCGCGACCGCACCGCCGCTCCCACTGTCCTGGTGGGCAAAATGACAGTGGCCGGCGCCTAGGAGACGCCACCGATGACTGGCCAGGCCCATTGCCCTAACCCTCTCGCCCACGGTCAACATGCCAAAAGGCATGTTGAGGTTAGTTAGAGGTTAGTTAAATGATCATCGACAGCCACTGTCATCTCCACGATGCCGCCTACGAGGACGTGCGCGGCGCGCTGGCCCGGGCGAGCGAGCACGGGGTCTGGGGCGCGGTCGCCGTCGGCTGTGACGAGGAGACGAACGCCCGCACGCTGGAGATCGCGGCATCCAACGGCAAGTCGGTGCGGCCCGCCCTGGGCTTTCATCCCGACTGGCTCCAGCTCGCGGATGCGGACCTCGACCTCGTGGAAGCGCAGGTGGCCGCCAACCATTCGCGGCTGGTCGCTCTCGGCGAGATCGGCCTGCCCTGGTACTGCCTCGGCCAGGCCCCGGACGCCGCGGAGGTGCTGGTGCGCGGGCGGGGCCGCTTCAAGCGCCTCCTCGACCTCGCCACGCGCTATGATCTGCCGGTGATTCTCCACGCCCCGCACGGCTCCGCGGTCACCGCGCTGGAGGCGCTCAAGCGCCGCGGCATCGAGCGCGCCGTTTTCCACTGGCACAAGGCGCCCGCCGAGGTGACTCGCGCGATCGTGGACGCGGGGTATTTCGTCTCCGTGACGCCGGAGGTGGTCTATCGCGATCGCGACCGGGAGCTCGTGGAGGCGGTACCCATCGAGTCCCTCCTCGTGGAGAGCGACGGCCCCTGGCCCTATCAGGGGGAGTTCACCGGCATTCCTTCCGGCCCGTGGCTCGTCTCGCGGGTGGCGGAGGAGATCGCCAAGATCAAGCGGCTCCCCGTGGACGAAACGATGTACCAGATCGCCTCGAATACTTGCCATCTCTTCGAGCTCGCCTGGGCATGAAGGTCGAGCGCTTCAGCCTCAAGGTCGATGGCGTCGCCGTGGTGGGCGTGCTCCATCTGCCCTCGTCCGGACCGTCGGCCTGCGTGATCGCCTGCCACGGCATGGGCGCCTGCAAGGACAGCGACAAGTACCTCCTCCTCGGCCGCGAGTTCCCCGAGGCGGGGCTGGCCCTGGCGCGCTTCGACTTTCGCGGCAGCGGGGAGTCGGGCGGGCTCTACCGCAACGCCACCGTCGCCTCCCGCGTGGCCGATCTGGAGGCCGTGCTGGATCATCTGAAGGGACACGAGGCCCTCGACGGGCGCTTCGGCCTGCTGGGCTCGAGCCTGGGCGGCTTCGTCGCCCTCTGGGTCGCCTCGCGGCGAGTCCCGTCGCTGCCCGTGGTGACATGGAACGCGCCGGCCAGCCTCGCGGAACTGGCCGGATCGAAGTCAGACGACGTGACGGCGCCCGGGGCCGCGCTGGTAGCGGAGGTGCGCGCAGGTCATCGCGTGGAGGCGCCCGGGGGCGCCACCCACGTGCTCGTGGTGCAGGGCGAGAGCGACGACGTGGTGCCGCCTGCCCATGGCCGCCTGCTCTTCGACCGCGCCGCTGAGCCGCGCGAGCTCTGCCTGCTGCCCGGCGCCGATCATCGCCTCTCCGATCCGCTCCACCGCCTGGAGGCGGTGAAGCGCAGCCGGGACTGGCTCACCCGCCACCTGCCAACGGAGCCCGCGTGATCCAGGCCTCGCGAATCAAGGAGGACTTCCTCGACCTCGCCTCGATCTCGAGCATGTCACGGCGCGAGGGCGCCATCGCGCGGCGGCTCGAGAGCATGCTCAAGAGCATGGGCGCCTCCGTGGAGGTCGACGACGCGGGGGAGAAGATCGGGGGCGAGACCGGCAACATCCTCGCCCGCGTCGCCGGCACGAAGCCGGAGGCTCCGCCCTTCCTCCTCTCCGCGCACATGGACACGGTGGGCCCCGCCGAGAACATCCGCCTCGTGGTCGAGGGCGACATCGTGCGCACGGACCACACCACCGTCCTGGGCGGGGACGACAAGGCGGGCATCGTGGCCATCCTTGAGGCCATCCGGGTGCTGCGCGAGACGAAGATCCCGCACGGGGACATCGAGCTGATCTTGAGCATCTGCGAGGAGACCGGTCTCCTGGGGGCCAAGCACTTCGACACGGGCAAGCTCAGGGCCAGGCGCGGCCTCGTGCTCGACGTGGACGGGGTGTGCGAGCTGATCACGCGCGCCCCCGTGGCCAACCGGCTGTCCTTCGCGGTCACCGGGCTCGAGGCCCACGCGGGCATCTGCCCGGAGCGCGGGCTGTCCGCCATCCAGATCGCGAGCGAGGCCATCGCCGGGATGAAGCTCGGCCGAGTCGACGCGGAGACCACGGCCAATCTGGGCCGCATCCAGGGCGGTCTCGCCACCAACATCGTGCCCACGCGGGTGGTGGTGGAAGGCGAGACCCGCAGCCTGAGCGTGGAGAAGCTCGAGGCGCAGACCGAGCACATGCGCCGGCGCTTCGAAGAGGCGACGGCCCGCCACAGCGTGCGCCTGGAGAACGGGGAACACCGCGCCCGCGTCGAGGTGACGGTGAACCGGCAGTACGAGCAGCTCAACGTGCCCGACTCCGCGAAGGTGGTCACGCTGGTGGCGGAGGCGACCAAGGGCCTCGGTAAGACCTTCCGCACGCGGGCCACGGGTGGCGGCTCGGACGCCAACGTCTACACGACCAAGGGCATCGAGGTCGCCAACCTTGCCTGCGGCATGCGCGACATCCACACCGTCAACGAGTGGGTGGACTTGAAGGATCTCCACACCACCGCCTCCATCGTCCTGGAGACGGTGCGGCTCAACGCGGTCTTGCCATAGAGCGGATCAGCGACCTGCTCCTCGAGCACGCGGCACCCGCCGGGCTGCCGCGCCCGTGTCCTCTCCTTCTTGTCCACGGCATGCACGGAGGGAGCTGGTATCTCCGCAACTGGCTCTACGCGGCCGCCCAGGCGGGCTGGGACGCGTGGGCGCTCAACCTGCGTGGGCACCACGGCAGCCGTCCCGTGCGCGAGGTGGGCCGGCTCTCCGTGCTGGACTACGTCGAGGACGTGCACGACTGCTTGCGCACCTTTCGCGAGGCGGTACTGGTCGGGCACTCAATGGGCGGGCTCGTGGCCCAGAAGGCGACGGAGGGGGGCCGCGTGCGCGCCGCCGTCTTCGTCACCAGCGCCGCGCCGAAGGGCATCCGGATCCTCACCTGGCCCCTGCTCTGGCGCATGCCGCGCTATGCGATGGCCATTGCCACGAGCCAACCGTTCTCCATGGGCCCCGAGGACGCAGCGGCCCTCGTCGGCAACCGGCTAGCCGCCGAGATGCAGGCGTGGGCCTACAACCAGCTCGTGCCCGAATCGGGCCGCGCCGCGCGCGAGATGGCCCTGGGCCGTATCGCCGTCGATCCGGCCGGTATCCGGTGCCCCACGCTGGTGGTGGGCGCGGAGGAGGACCGGATCACCCCGGCCGCCGCGCAGCGGAAGCTCGCCGCGCGCTACGGGTCGGAGTACGTCGAGGCGAAGGACCACGCCCACCTGCTCATGCTTGAGGCGGGCTGGGAGCAGCCCTTCGCGAACGTGCTGGCGTGGCTCTCCCGCGTGGTCTGAGGCTCTACGCGCGGGATCGCCTGAGCTGGATCAGCGAGGCAGCGTGGCCGAGCCAGGCCAGCGGCACCAGGAAGCCGGGGAGGAGGATGTAGGGCCAGTAGCCGATGAAGGTGAGCGGGGGGTCGGTAGCGAACACGCGGAAGGGCGACGGGGTGGAGAGCTGGGCGTGGACCACCACGTTGAGCAGGATGAGGATGGCGACCACGTTCCACCAGAAGGCGACCCGCGGCGACCAGGCCCGCCGGACGAAGCAGAAGTAGCCCACGGGAATCGCGGTCAGGCCCACCAGGATGTCCACGTTGCGCCCCTCGAAAGTCATGATCACGGGTGCCCGCTTCTGGAGGTAGAGCAGCCAGAGGATCACTTCCATGACGATGCGGAAGGACTGGAGGTAGATGGGCCACTGAAAGGGCGTGCGAGCGAGGAGCTCGTGCGCGCCCGCCGAGCCCAGGAAGAGGAGGCCGGCGATCAGGGACAGGAGGAGGGCGGGCAGGATCCGGGGCGGGAGGCTCTTGAAGTTGGCGAAGTAGCCCTCCAGGCTCAGGAAGCCGAGGAGGGCGACCCAGAGGGTGATGGCGAGCATGACGCGCCCGGGGTGGCGACCGGGGCTCAGCCACCAGGAGAGCGTGCCGAAGAGCAGCGCGACCTGGGCGAGGAAGAGGAGATCGGTGAAGCGCTCCATGCCTAGAGCCCACCCAGACTATCCCGGCGCTCGCCTCTCCGCTCGATGCGAGCGTCTCGGCTCAAAGGGCGGCCCTCTTCCCCAGCGAGGGAGAGGAGGCTCTGGCGAGCCATTCTACTTGCCCTTGAAACCCAGATCCGCCGCCGAGCTGCCGGCGGTCTTGCCGAACACCGAGCCGGCCATGAGTCCGGCTCCGCCAGGGTAGTTGTGGTAGAAGAGCCCGCCCACCAGCTCGCCGCATGCGTAGAGCCCGCGGATTGGTTGGTCCTCGATGTCCTGCACTTGCGCGCGCAGGTCGACGCGAAGCCCACCGAAGGTGAAGGTGATGCCGCAGGTGACGCCGAAGCCGACGTAGGGGGGCGTGTCGAGGCACTGGGCCCAGTTGGTCTTGGGCGGGGTGATGCCTCGCGTGCCCTTGCCGTCGAGGATGGCGGGGTTGAAGGGCTTGTCCTCCACCGCCGCGTTGAACTCCTTCACGGTGCGCACGAGCCCTTCCGGGTTGATCTCGAGCTTGCGCGCCAGCTCCTCGATGGTGTTCGCCTCCGCCTTGGTGATCTCGCGGATGCGGTACTCCTCGCGGAGGATGCCTACCGTCTTCTGGTCGAAGATCTGGAAGGCCGTCTGCTGGGGCTGGCGGATCACGGCCTGCCCGTACTTGACGTAGGTGAAGTTGCGGAAGTCCGCTCCCTCGTCCACGAAGCGCTCGCCCTGGGTGTTGACCATGATGCCGAGGGGGTAGGAGTGCTTCTGGAACATGTCGCCCACCTTGCGGTCGCCGAAGGGCGGCGCGTTCATGTCCCACTGCACGGCGTGGCACGACGACCAGTGCCCGTAGGCCTGGGCCCCGATGTCGAGGGCCATCTTGATGCCGTCGCCCGTGTTGTGCCGGGTGCCGCGTACGCGCGCGAGGTCCCAGTTGGGCCCGAGATAGCGGGTACGCCACTCGGGATTGGCCTCGAAGCCGCCGCAGCCCAGGATCACCGCACGGGCGGGGATCTCCGAGAAGCCGTCGGCGGAGCGGACCACCACCCCGGTAACGCCGCCCTGCTTGTCCGTCATGAGCTGACGGGCGCCGTGGCCGTAGCGCACCTCGATGCCGACCTTGGCCGCGCGCTCCAAGAGCATCTCCACGAGCCCCGCGCCGCCGCCCACGGCCTCCACGTTGAGGCCGCCCCAGAACTGGTGCTTGCCCTCGACCTGGTACGACTGGCGCGCGAACATGAGGATCCAGCGAATGCCCTGGCCGCGCATCCACACGATGGTGGGACGCGAGCGCTTGACGAGGAACTCCGCCATGTCGATGTCCGAGCGCCCCTCGGTCACCCGCATCAGGTCGTCGTAGAACTGAGTCTCCATGTAGGGGGGGACGACGATGGCGCGCGCCTCCTCCTCCGAGATGTCGGGGAGGATGTCGCGGCGCAGGTCCTCCAGGCCCTGATGCGCGAAGCGGAAGCCGCCCGCGGTGAAGAACGAGTTGCCGCCCCGCTGGGATTCCGGAGCCTTCTCGACCACGAGGACGGAGGCGCCCGCCTCGCGTGCGGCCAGGGCTGCGCAGAGCGCGGCATTGCCTCCTCCCACCACCACCACGTCGTGTTGCGCCATGCCGGACCTCCCTCAGATCACGCGGGCCAGCATCGCCAGACCCAGCGCGATGCGGTACCAGCCGAAGGGCGAGAAGTTGTGGGTCTGGATCCAGCGGATGAGCCAGCGCACCACCAGGAACGCGGTCACCGCCGACACCAGCGTGCCGAGGACGAGCAGCCCCCAGTCCGTGGCCACGGAGCCGGGATGCCTCAGGGCGTGCTGGGTCTCGTAGAGGCCCGCCGCCAGGAGCGTCGGCACGCCCACGAGGAAGGAGAACTCGGTGGCAGCGGGCCGAGCGACGCCGATGGCGAGCGCGATCAGGATGGTGGCCGCCGAGCGCGAGGTGCCGGGGAAGACCGCGGCCAGGATCTGGGCGAGTCCCACCACCACCGCGGTGAGCCAGGTGATCTCGGAGTGTAGCCGGCGCCCGCGCACCGCCCACTCAATGGCCAGGATGGCGATGCCGCCCACCAGGGTGGCCCAGGCGATGGGTGCCGTCTCCTTGGGGAGGGTGAAGCCGAGCTTCTTCAGGGCGAGGCCGCCCACGCCCGTGATCACGAAGGCGAGCACGAGCTTGGCGAGATAGCTCCGGGCATTGGGATCGCCGATCCCCGTGAAGAGCTGGCGCACGCGGGAGGCGAAGGCGAAGAGCACGGCGAGGGCCGCCCCCGACTGGATGGTGATGTTGAAGAGATCCGACTGCTGGGGCAGCCAGTGCGCGTTCTCGACGAGGAGGAGATGACCCGTGGAGGAGATAGGGAGGAACTCCGTCACGCCTTCGATGATGCCGAGGATGCAGACGGCGAGCCAGGCGGGCACGAACCGCTAGCCCACGATCTCTTCGCCGCCATCCACGCCGATGACGTTGCCGGTCATCCAGTAGGTGTCGGGGTGGGAGAGGACCACGATGGCGCGCGCCACGTCCTCCACCGTGGTGAGGCGGCGATGCGGGTTGCGCTCGGCGGCCTTGGCGGAGAACTCCTCGTAGTTGGGGATCTTCTGCGCGGCGGGGGTGGCGGTGACCCCGGCCCGGATCGAGTTGGCGGTGATGCCGTGCGAGGCGAGCTCGGCGGCGAGCTGCCGGATGTTCGACTCGAGCGCGGCCTTGGCCGCGGACACGGGGCCGTAGTAGGGCAGCACGCGGGCGCCCCCCGCGGAGGTCATGGCATAGATCCGGCCGCCCCGTCCCATCAGGCCGCGGCCGACCAGCTCCTGCGTCCAGTAGATGAGGCTGTGCGCCATCACGTCCAGGGTCATGTCCATTTGCGACTTGCTGACGGCCTCTTTGATGGGATCGGTGACGAAGAGCTTGAGGGTGCCGAAGGCCAGTGAGTGGAGGAGGACCCGCACCTGGCCGAGCTCGTTACGCTCGCGCAGGATGCGCTCCATCTCCGCGCTCACCTCGGCGCGCTTCTCCTCGTCGGCCGCGTTGATGTTGAAGAAGTGCGCCTGGCGACCCAGGGCCTTGATGTCGCCCACGATGCGCTCGGCGTTGGGCAGGGTCGACTTGCGATCGAGGTGCACGCCGAACACGTGCATGCCCGCGCGAGCGAGGGCAAGGCTGGTGGCGGCGCCGAAGCCCGACGACGATCCGAGGACGAGGGCCCAGCCGGAGAGCCGAATCGGTTCCGCTTCCGTCGTCATCGTCGCCGTCGTCTCCTTGTCCGTCGCCTCGTCGGTGCAGCGCGCGAGCATTCTACCCCAGGATGAGCCGATCGGCGCCGTGCTACGATGACTTGGCCATGGCGCGCACGGCCGGCATCGTCCTCATCGGCAACGAACTCCTCTCCGGAAAGGTGGCGGACGCCAACGCGGTGTACCTCTGCCGTGAGCTGCGAGCCCTCGGGGTCGACGTGCGCCGCATCGTGGTCATCCCCGACGAGATCGACAAGATCGCCGCCGAGGTGGCGGAGTTCAGCCAGAGCTTCGACGTGGTGTTCACCTCGGGCGGGGTGGGGCCGACCCACGACGACGTGACCATCGAGGGTGTGGCGCGGGCCTTCGGCGTGCCGGTGATCCGCGATCCCGCCATGGTCGCCGCCCTCGAGGGCTTCTACGAAGGCAGCCTCAACCCCGCGCGCCTCCGTATGGCGGAGATTCCCCAGGGCGCCGAGCCCATGACGGCGGACGGTCTGGTCTTTCCCGCGGTGGTGATGAAGAACGTCCACGTGCTCCCCGGCGTCCCCGAGCTCTTCCGGAAGAAATTCGACGGCCTCAAGGAGCGCTTCCGCGACGTGCCCTTCCACCTGGCCAGCGTGTTCGTGAGCGTGGGGGAGGGCGTACTCGCCGAGCACCTCAACGCCGTGCTCGAGCGCCATCCCGAGCTTCTCCTGGGCTCGTACCCCGAGTTCTCGAACCCCGATTACAAGGTCAAGATCACCCTGGAGTCGAAGGACCGCGCCTACATGGAACGGGCCCTCGGCGATCTCCTGGAGCGCCTGCCGCCCTCGAGCCTCGTCCGAGTCCAGCGCTAGCCCGGACTATTCACGAGCACGCGGAGCGCGAGACGGGTTGTGGCCTGTCGTCGGGGGCGGGGGAGCGCTCCCGCGCGTCACCCACTCGCCTGAATCGCAGCCCGGCGGGCTGCGCACAGGCTTCGGGGGTCTCACTCCGCCGGAGCGCTCCCCGTCCCCGCCACCACCCGCCCGGTCGCACGTGCGGCACTCGTGAATGATCCAGGCTAGGCCGGGCCGGCGAATGGGCGGCGCTTCGGGGCACGGTGCTATCCTTGTGTACATGGCAGAGGGCTCGGCCAGCCTCGAAGCGGCGTACCGGAACGCGGCGATCACCTGCGGTGCGATGGCGGCGAGCACCCTCCTGTACGCCGTCGCGGCGGCCGTGGTGAGCATCTCGCAGGCTCCCTTCGAAGGTTTCGCCGGACAGGCGCAGCCGGCCGGCCTCCGCCTCGCCCTCTGGACCATTGCGGTGGTGGTGGCCGCCGCCATCGGCATCGTGCGGAAGGCGCTCCTCGGCCGCTCGCCCTCCGGCGACCAGGCCGCGCAGGCGCGCCGCCTCGTCTCGACCTCGATCGTCACCGCGGCGCTCGCCGAGGTGCCCGCCGTCGTCGGCCTCGTCCTCTTCATGCTCTCCGCGATGCGGACAGACTTCTACGCGCTCTTCCTCCTGTCCCTCGTCCTCCAGGCGGTGTACTTCCCGCGCCTCGAGGGGTGGCGGCAGTGGGCGACGGAGCCCGCGCTGGGATGCTGAGCGCGGCCGGATGACCGCCTCGGTCTATCAGCTCAAGTCCGATCCGCATTCGAGCCACGCGGTCATCCTGCGCTTCCTCGGCGAGGGGCGGGGCCGCCGCGCCCTCGACGTGGGGGCGGCCGACGGCTTTCTCGCCGAGCTGCTCATGCGGCAGGGCTGGCAGGTTACCGCGCTCGAGCGCGATCCGGAGCAGGCGGGCAAGGCGCGCGGGCGCTGCCACGAGGTGATCGTGGCCGACCTCGACGAGGCCGCGCCCCGGCTCACGGGGTTCTTCGACGCCATCGTGTACGGCGACGTCCTCGAGCACCTGAGCGATCCGCTGCCCATCCTCGTCGCCCTCGATCGGAACCTCGCCCCGGGCGGCCGCGTGGTCGTGTCCGTGCCCAACATCGCGCATCTGTGGGTGCGCCTCTCGCTCCTCCTCGGCCGCTGGGACTACGCCGACCGCGGCATCCTCGACCGCACGCACCTCCGCTTCTTCACGCGACGGAGCTTCGTGCGCTTCCTCGCCGACGGCGGGCTCGACGTCGAGGAGCTGGTGGCCACGCCGGTGCCCTTGCCCCTGGTCGTCCCGTCGCGCTTCCACGGCGCCGTGCTCGACGCGGTGCATGGGCTCTCCGCGCAGGCGGCGCGTCTGTGGAAGAGCGGGCTCGCCTATCAGCTCGTCGCGGTGTGCCGGCGCGCGAGGGCGGCGGCGTGACCTCTCCCCCCAAGGTCGTGGTGGTGATGCCCGCCTACAACGCGGGCAGCACGCTCAAGCTCACCTACGAGGAGCTGCCCAAAGAGGCGGTGAGCCTGGTCATCCTCGTGGACGACGGCTCCAAGGACCGGACCCTTGAGATCGCGCGCGAGCTCGGGCTCGAGATCTTCGTGCACGATCGGAACTACGGCTACGGCGCCAACCAGAAGACGTGCTACACGGAAGCCCTCAAGGCGGGGGCGGACGTCGTGGTCATGGTCCACCCCGACTACCAGTACGATCCCACCCTCGTCCCCCAGATGATCGAGCCCATCGTCAAGGGCGAGGCCGACGTGGTGCTGGGCTCGCGGCTCAAGGGGGGCGGATCGGCCATCGCCCAGGGCATGCCGTGGTGGAAGTACATCTCGAATCGTTTTCTCACCGGCGTGGAGAACCTCTGCTTCGGCCTCCGCCTCTCCGAGTACCACACGGGCTACCGCGCCTTCAGCCGCGAGGTCCTGGAGACGGTGAACTTCCGGATGAACTCCGACGGCTTCGTCTTCGACCAGGAGATCATCGCGCAGATGGTGGCCGCGGGATTCCGCATGGCGGAGATCGCCGTGCCCGTGCGCTACTTCCCCGAGGCCTCCTCGGCGAGCTTCCTCGCCTCCTGCGGCTACGGCCTGCGCATCCTGTGGGTGGTGATGCGGTATTCGCTCCACAAGAGCGGGCTCAAGCACTCGCGCCGGCTGCAGACGCTGCGCGGCCGCTACAGCCGGCTCGGCTCCGACCCCGGATCGTCCCCGACGCGTTGAGCCTCGTTCGCCTGCTGGACGCGGCGGCCGTGCTCTGCGGCCTCGCCGTCCTCTCCGCCCTCGTCTACTGGTGGTGGCGCCCCGAGGAGGTCTTCCTCGTGCTGCTCGGCGTCCTCGCCATTCGGCTCGTGGTGGCGCCCCTCCCCGTCCTCCGCGTGCGCCCGCGCCGCGCCGTCGCGGTGGGCGTGACGCTCTATGCCGTCTACTTCTCCGCGGTCACCCTGTCGCGCCACTGGACCTTCCGCACGCACGCCCTCGATCTCGGCTACTACGTCCAGCTCACGTGGAACATCGCCCGCGGGGCAGGGCCGTACGTGAGCCTGCCCGAGATGCACGCGTGGGGCGATCACTTCTCGCCGATCATGTACCTCTTCGCCCCCGCCTTCTGGCTCGCACCGGGGCCCGGGGTCCTGCTCGTCGCGCAATCGATCGCCCTTGCCCTGGGCGGCCTCGCCGTGTTCGCCCTCGCCGCGCAGCGTCTGGGAGACGAGCGGCCCGCCGCGGTCTTCGCCGTGCTGTACCTGATCCACCCCTCGCTCCACGGCATCAACGTGCGCGACTTTCACTCCGCGGCGCTGGCCATCCCCCTTCTCCTCACCGCCATCTACTTCGCCGAGACGGACCGCCCATGGCTCTACGCCGTCGCGGTCCTCCTCACCCTGGCCACCCGCGAGGACGCGGCCATCGCCGTGGTCGGCCTCGGGCTGTGGCTGGCCCTGACGAAGCGCCGGTGGATATGGGGAGGCGTCACCGCCGTGGGGGCTCTCGCGCTCCTCCTCGTGGACACGCGATGGCTCATCCCGTACTTCCGGGGAACGCCCTATCCGCACCTCGGGCGCTACTCCCATCTCGGCCGCTCGGTGCCGGAGATCCTCGAGACGCTCGTACTGCGTCCGTGGCGCGTGCTCGCCACGGTGTTCACGGCGAAACGGCTCGAGTACCTCGGCGCCCTCCTGGCGCCGCTGGCCTTCCTGCCTCTGCTGGCGCCGGCCACACTCACCGGCCTGGCACCGGCGCTCGCCGAGAATCTCCTTGGCCGGGACCCGATCCTCTTCGACCACCGGACCCAGTACCAGAGCTACGTCCTGCCCTTCCTCTTCGCGGCGGCCATCGCCGGCTACGATCATCTCGCACGCCGCCGTCCCGGCCCCTGGCCGAAGGGCGTGCTCGTGGTCGCACTCATGGCGAGCCTCGTGCTCTCCGCCAGCGCCGTGAACAATCTCGCGGTGGCGCGCGCGTGGCCCAGCCTCCAACATCGTCAGGCACATGCGGTGCTCGCTCAGGTGCCCCGGGACGCGGTGGTCTCCGCCCCGGATCCCTACGTGCCGCATCTCTCGCTGCGCCCGCTCGTGTTCGTCTTCCCGGTGGGGATCGAGAAGGCGGACCACCTCGTGCTGAACACCGCGACCTATCCGTGGCGGGAGAACAAGGACGTGACCATGCGGCGGGAGGGCGACACGGTGACCATCACCAACGGCGCGGGCGGCCCCACCTATCGCTACGTGGTGGCGGCCGAGCAGGGCCCGATCCTGCTCCTGCGAAGGCGTTAGCCCGGGCTATTCACGAATTGCGGAGCGCGAGACGGCCGGTCCTGTCGTCGGGGGGAGGGTGTCCTCATGCTGCGTCACCCGCTCGCCTGAATCGCAGCCCTGCGGGCTGCGCGCAGGACGAGGGGGTCCCACTCCGCCTGAGCACACCCCTCCCCCCGCCGCCACCCGGCCGATTCCACACGCGCCACTCGTGAATAATCCAGGCTAGGCGGCGGTGAGGATGGCGCGCACGGCGACGAGAGCGGACTCGAGGGCGCCCTGCATCCAGGTGTGCGACAGGGAGGCGTGCTCACCCGCGAAGTAGATGCGCCCTTCCGGGGCGATCACGTGGCGATGCAGCTCGCTCCACTGGCCCGGTGTGAACCAGGCGAAGGCGCCGCCCGCCCAGCGGTGATTGTCCCAGCTCCAGCTCGCAGTGCGCCGCACTTCACCGGCACGCGAGAGCTGCGGATGCACGCGCGAGAGGTGGGTGAGGGCGAGCGCGCTCCGCTGGGCGTGAGGAAGGGTGGCGAGCCGTCGCGCCGTCTGGCCCCAGGAATAGGAGGCGAGGAAGACGGCGGGCGCCGCGGAGACGCGCGCGTCGCGGGCAGCCGCGTTGTCCGAGGGATACCAGGTCGTGCCCGTGGGCAGATCGGTGTAGGTGCCGCCGCCGAAGATGTTGTCGTCCTGCTCCCAGAATCGGCGGCGCGTCACCGCGAGCACCTTGGTCGCCGCGTCGTAGTTGAGCTCGCGGATGGCCCGCTGCTTGACGCCGGAGAAGGCGGGCTCGACCTCGAGGCGCGAGAGCACGGGGAAGGGCAGGGTACAGAGAACGCAGTCTCCGTCGACGCGCACGAGCTTGCCGTCCTTGTCCCGGTAGATCGCGGCAGCACGGCGGCGGCTCGCGTCCTGCTCCAGGCGCACCACCTCGGCGCCCATGCGCGGCTTGGACTTGAGGCGGATGAGGAAGCCCGCGGGGAGCCGGTCGATGCCCCCGGCGATCTCGTCGAAGCCCTTGGTCCAGACGCCGTACTGCTCCTCGCGCAGGTGCTCGGTGAGGGCGGTGCCGAGGAGCGCCTCGATGCCGTAGGTCATGGCGAGATACTCGATGGCCTCGGGCGACAGCCCTTCCTTCTCGAAGAGCTGCTGGAGCGAGTCCTGGTCGAGGCCGCGCACGGCGCCGCTCGAGGGGGTGAGGCTCGAGAGCTCGGCGCGCTCCTCCGAGCTCAGCGACTGCAGCCGCTTGACGAGCGAGGCCGCCCAGAGGTCGTCGGGGTCTTTTTCGCGCTCCGAGTCCTTGAGGGCGTAGGCCTCGTTGAGCTTCGACACGTCCTTGATGCGCTCGCGCCGGCCGCGCACGAAGTAGAAGGCCTCGGGATTCGACTGCACGAACGGGTTGAGGATCAGCCCGAACTCGGAGATGTAGTGCCGGGGCAGGGCATGCCCCTTGGGAATGCGCATGGCGCCCGCCTCGCCGTACAGGCCGGTCTCGAAGCGCAGCGTGCGCGCGCGCCCGCCCACGTGCGTGGTCTCCGCCTCGAGGATGGTGCAGGTGTGGCCGCGCCGCTCGAGCTCGAGTCCCGCGCAGAGCCCGGCCAGTCCCGCGCCCAGGATCACCACGTGCACGCTGCGCGCGGGCTGGGCGATGGCGCGGAGATCGTGCAGCGGCGCGAGACCGAGGGTGGCCCCGGTCGCGATGCCGAGCCGGCGAAGGAATTGTCGTCGGGTGAGAGGGAGGGCGGGCGTCAGGGGCATGAGTGTCCCTACGACACGTTCTCGCGAGGGGCGCGGCCTTGTCAAGCGTTGACCTCCCCCGTGGCCTCTGGCACGATCGGCGGCATGCCCCGTGGCCCGGTGAAAGCCACAGATCGCGAGGACTGACGTGACGTTATCGCCCCTCGAAGCCGCCCGAAAGCTTGCCCCACGCATCCGATCGAGCGCGGACGAGATCGACGCCGCGCGCGAGCTGCCCCGGCCACTCTTCGAAGCCATCGCCGACGCCGGGATGTTCCACATGGCGGTGCCGCGCGCCGTCGGTGGTCTCGAGATCGACCTCCCCACCTACGTGCAGGTGATCGAGGAGCTCGGCAAGGCCGATGCGAGCACGGGCTGGGTCGTCAACCAGGGCGCGATCTACGCCACGTATGCCGCGCGCATGCCTCCTGCCCCCGCGCGCGCGATCTGGATCGATCCGCCGCGGGCGGTGGTGGCGAACACGCCGGCGGCCACCGCCAAGGCCGTGGTGGTGCCGGGCGGCTACCGCGTCACCGGTCGCCAGGGCTTCAGCACGGGGTGCCGGCACGCCACGTGGGTCGCCGCGCACGCGCAGGTCATCGAGAACGGCGAGGTACGTCTCGATCGCGGCGAGCCGGAGATGCGTTATCTCTACGTGCCGGTCGGAGAGGCAAAGCTGCTCGACACGTGGCACGTGCGCGGCATGCGGGGCACGGGCACGCATCACTTCGCCGTGCACGACGTCTTCGTGCCCGCCGAACGCACCGTCCTGTCCGCCACCGCGCCGCTCTTCAACGACGGCCCCCTCTACAAGATCCCGCGCACGCTTGCCTTCGCCTCCGGCGACGCTGCGGTCGCCCTCGGCATGTCGCGGAGCTGTCTGGAGGCGTTCTACGATCTCGCCGGCTCCAAGACTCCGCGCGCGATGCCGGGGCTGCTCCGCGACCAGTCCATGACCCAGGTCGGAGTGGGCCACGCGGAGGCCGCTCTTCGCTCGGGCCGCGCCTTCCTCATGGAAGCCGTCTCCGACATCTGGCAGGAGGCCACCACCGGCGAGGTGACGCTGGAGCGCCGCGCCGCCCTCCGCCTCGCCACCACGCACGGCATCCGGCTGGCCGCCCAGATCATCGAGAGTGTCTATAGCCTTTCCGGGGCCACCGCCGCCTACGACGGCAACCTGATCCAGCGCCACTTCCAGGACATCCATGTCATCACCCAGCACCTCCAGGGCCGCCCCGCCCACTACGAGTTGGTCGGCCGCCACTGGCTCGGCCTCCCCGTAGACCAATCCCGCCTCTAACCCCCCACCGCGACGACAGAGACCATCGCCTCACGCAACCTCGAGCGGGGTTGCCGACCCAGCACCTCGCGAGACAGCTCCACTCCTGGATCACCGGCGGGACTGCACATTCGTCAAAGCGCACCAGATTTCGACCGCAGACAGGAGGTAGAGACGGACGGGTGGCGCCGGGGGGAGG
>JBKOVG010000448.1:0-15867 GCA_046723845.1 Candidatus Methylomirabilota bacterium
GAGCACGCTCAGGTAATCGGTGAACTTGCGCGGCAGCCCGCGCGACCGACGCACGTTCCAGATATCGTTCAGGGCCGCCTCCACCTTGCCGATCAGCGAGACCACGGTGTAGAAGAGACCGGCCACGCCGAGGGCGCCGAGAACGCCGATATTCATGCGGCTGACGAAGTCGACCACGCGCTGGGTCACGTCTGCCGCCTGGGGACCGAGGGGCTCCAGCAATCTCGTCAGCAGAGGCTGCAGCCGATACTGGGCCCCGAACGCCTTGAGCATCGAGACCGCCACGGCGAGGAATGGCACGAGCGACAGCAAGGTGGCGTAGACGAGGCCCATGGCATGGAGATTCAGCATCCGATCCTGGAACGCGAGCGCGGCCACCACCAGCGTCCGGACGAAGCGGATCGCTACCCGGGAGGCGAAGGGACGAGCCGCCCGGTCGTTCCACAGCGCCTCGTGGACCCTCCGTTTGACGCTCGACCAGCCACTCGATGCTTTCACGGGCTGTTCTCCACGTGTGGTCTTGCTCTACCTCACCACTTCAGGGCCTCGGCCATCCAGCGCTGGTGCCAGCGCAAGTCTTCGAGGTCGGCGACTCGCGTGCCCGACATCTGCGTGTGCGCGGCGATGCCGTACTCGATGAGACCGTCCTGGCCCGTGTGGACTTCGTAGGCGGCCTTGCAGGCTTCGAGGGACACCTCCCTGCTGATGGCCTTTGCCATGTGCACGGCCCCCGCGGCGTCGCCCGGTGTCGAACTTCCAGAGCGCCTCGGCCGTCGTCCAGCGCCGTCGGCACCTCCACGCTCTCAAAGCTTACCTCATACTGACAGGACAGAAAGCCGGGGAGCTGACGGCAGCGTACGCCGGATGCCTGCACGTCGACGAGGAACACGCTCACGTCCCCGGCGCGTCAACGGCTCGGGGAGCGGCACGCTATGCCATACACACCACTGCCGTCAGACGGGCCGGAGCGGCGGGAGCACCGATAGCACCTTGTGCCCCCTTCGGAGCGGCAGAAGCAGGGCAAATATTGGGAGCCCGACTACCCGTACAAGCTCGTGCCCGAGAAGTACTGAGCCGGCCGGGGGGCTGGACAACCCCGCACCCGCCGTGTCTACTAGGGGCCGCCCAGGCCATGATCAGACGTCGGTACCACGCAGACATCCTGCAGCTTCGAGCCGACCTCTGGCGCGTGCCCTTCGCGATGTGCCTGGGCGCGGTGCTGCTCTTCGTCGGCACCGCCATGATCGACCGCGCGGTGGCCCGTGGGTCGCTGAGCTTGCCCGGCTGGATCTCCGTCGGCGGGCCCGACGATGCGCGGGCGATCCTGGGCGCCATGCTGGGGGCGGTGAGCACGGTGCTCGCCCTGATCTTCTCGGTGGCCCTCCTCGTCCTCTCCATGGCCGTGATCAACTTCGGGCCGCGCATCCTCTACCGCTTCGTGAGCGACGGCATCACGCAAGTGACAATCGGCCTGTTCCTGGGGACGTTCGTCCATACCGTGCTCAGCTTCGTGGTGACGCGGCAGCGCGGCGGCCGCGAGTTCGTGCCCCAACTCACCCTCATGTGCGACGTCGTCCTCGTCGTCGCGAGCTTCGTCTTCCTCGTCATCTTCAGCCATCGGATCGCCATGTCGGTGCAGACGCAGAATGTGGTCGCCCACATCGTGGCGGATCTCGATCGGGCCCTGGGCGAGATAATCACGGGAGCGCAGCGCCTGGCCATGCTGCCGAGCACGCCCGAGGCCCTGGCCGAGCGTGAAGCCTTCATGGCGCGGATGGCTGCCGAGGGCGGGGTGGTCCGCTCGTACCGCACCGGCTTCATCCAGGAGATCCAGGTCACTCACCTGCTGGCCGCCACGGAGAGGCTCGAGGCGGCCGTGCACCTGCTCTATCGGCCCGGCCAGTTCGTCATGGAGGGCGCGCCGCTGGCCCGCGTGCTCCCCACCGTCCACGTGGCCGCTCTGGCTCCCATCGTCCTCCGCGACATTGCGATCGGCAGGCATCGGACCCTGAAGCAGGATCTCGAGTTCGGCATCGCCCAGCTCGTCGAGATCGCCCTCCGTGCGTTGAGCCCCGCCATCAACGACACCTTCACCGGGCTCACGTGCGTGGACTGGCTAGGGGACGAGCTACGCGCCTTCTCCGCATTTACCGACACGGGCGCCTGCCTCGGAGCCAGGCGGGGCATCAAGATTGTCTGGCCGCCCCTGCGCCTGGGCCGTCTCACGGGCGCAGCGTTCAACCAGATCCGTCAGGCCGCGGCGGGCAATCCCGCCGTCACCATCCGGCTGCTCCAGACCTTCGCCAGGCTGGCCGAGCACGTCGATGACGCCCGGCTCCGCGTGGCGCTCCTGCAACAGGTCGACGCGGTGTGGGAGCAGGTGTCGGCGGCGACCCTCGTCAAGTCGGATCAGAAGGACGTCGAGGCGGCCCACCGACGTGCTTGCGAGGCGTTGGCTCCCCGCTGATGGACAAGCTCCTGCATGGTGTCGCCGATTTCCTTCGGCCCTGCGGGCCTGGCCTCCGCGAAACCTTCCAGCCTCTCGCATGGCCAGAATCCGGTGGCATTGCTCTTGACCTGCTGGGACAGCCGCATCGTCCCGAGCCTGCTGCTCGGCACCGACCCGGGCAACATCTTCGAGGTGCGCACCGTCGGCAACATCATCGCGCCCGCCGCCGCCCAGGAGACGATCTCGGTCGGCGACGAGTCGGAGGCCGCCGCCATTGAATCCGCGCTCCTCGCGCTTCACGTGAGACACATCATCGTGATGGGTCACTCGGCCTGCGGAGCGAGGAAGGCGGTGCTCACCGGGTAGGTGCCGGTCGGGGCGCCCAACCTCGAACGCTGGCTCGTGCACGCGCGCGCAGCGAGCGAGCGGCTAGCCGCCTCGGCATCCATCGACCGTAGGCTCGCGCCCGAGGATCGACTCTCCCAGGCCACAACGTGCTGCTGCAGCTCGAGCACGTCCGGAGCTACGCGCCGGTTTTTCTCGCGAGAGTCGGCGCCCCTCACTGGCCGGGCCGCGGTCCTTTGACCACGCCCACGGACTCTGCCAGGATCGCCGGCACGATGCGAGGAGCTTTCTTGGCGCTCGCCTCGGCCCAGGCCGAGCGGCGCGGTGACTCACGACGCGGTTTATGTTAGCTATCCTCCCCGCGGCGTCTTGGTCGCAGCAGGAGGCGCCGGCGACGGGGCCGGTGTCGCGCCTGGCGGAGTGGCTGCTGGTGGACCATACCCCTTCAATCCATCCTTGACCTTTGTCTCCCAGGCGCTTTGCTTGCCTTGATCTGAACCATGCACGGTTTCAGTGTCGTAGTCGTCTTGAGCCTTGTTCTTGGCGTCGAGCCAGGCTTTCAAGGGTTTACGTAAAGCATCATCTACCTTCTTGTTGTACTCATCCCGAGCGACATCGCGCGCCGCATCGTTCCCGCAGCCATGCGCGGTAACATTCAAGGTCGCGCCTCTGGCTTTAAGGTCAGCCTTGGCATTGTTCGCCAAGACGTTGGTGATGTTGAAATGGTATTGCTCATGGTTCAGCAAACGGGTGCGTTCTTTAGGCGCATCGTTCGTCATGCAGTTTGGCACCATGCGTGTCCGGCATTCTTCTCTTTTGGTTATCTTGGTTCCGTTGAAGAAAATACCCGCCTTGGAAGTGGCAAAGGCTGCCTCGCATTTCGGGACCTTTTCCGCGCAATAGTCGGTGCCATCGCCGGTCTTGTAAAGCTTCCGTGCCCAGGACTGGTCCTGATCCATCTGGGCATTGGGATGCTGAAAGCTGTCAGGGTCAGGCTTGGCCGCCGCTTCGTGTTCCGTTGAGCGATTCTTCCCAGTCCCGCACTTTTTCGCCGGCTTGGTCGGTGAAGCATCGGTGACCGGTGAATATGTGGGCAGCACGTCGAAGATGCTGCGTACTCCCGCTCCCTCGCTGTCGGTCGGTTGGGGGTGTTGGGGGTCGATAGGGGGTGGCGTCGCGTGAAAATCGTTCCAGGTAATCTGCCCGTAAGGAATGAGGTCTCTTTGCACGAGTTGCCCGGAAACGCCTCCCGACTGCTGCTGGACCACGTGCGCCAACTCGTGCGCCAGTAGCCTCTGTCCCTCTCGGGTGCGCGGTGCATACTCCCCGCGTCCAAATACCAAGTCTCGACCAGTCGTAAACGCGCGCGCATTCATCGCTTCTGCCGACTGTGCAGCGCGCACGCCGGTATGCACCCGCACCGAGCTGAAGTCGTGCCCAAAGCGCGGCTCCATGAACGCGCGCGTTGCAGAGTCGAGCGGCTGACCGTGCGAGTTCAAGGTTTCATGTACGATGGGCGGCGCTTCCATCCCGCCTCCTCTGCTGGGCCCGTCTGACTTCATCTGCGCGCTCGCGTCTTCACCTTCTGGGCGGTTCTTCTGGCAACCGGAGCACGTTCCCCCACAGGAGCACTTACGCTGCGCGCCAGTCGCGAGACCAGGCAACGGTGTTACTGCGTTACGCCCTTCTGCCATGCCCAGAACCTGCTCCGCCACACGGTCAGCTTCCTGCTCAAAGACGTCGCCCGGTGTATTGACGGTCAGTTTGGGCTGGATAATAACCGAGCGCTTGTGAGAACACTGCGCCGGAACCACAGCGCCTACTTGTGTGAATACTGTGGCCCTCGGGACCGTCGCCCTCCAGGGACCTCTGGCCAGGGCGGTTTCGTCGAAGCGGCCAGGCACGGTGTCGACGACCGCGTCGAACCTCCCGCTCGCCGCCTCCGAAACGGTGACAGTTGGGCTGACCATGGCGGCCCGCGTGTCATCGGTGCTCATCGCGATAGCGACGTTCGACATGGGCGGAGTGAATTCGACGGCCGTTCCGTTCAGGACCACGTTAGCCAGGCTGTTGACTTGATTTACGGTTCCGGCGGTGAAGGTCGCGGTTCGCTGGAATGCGCGACCGGACGACACGGTGGGCGCCTGAACGACCGGCCGGTCTTCGTCTTGACCCTCGGCACGTTGCCGCGCCATGGACTGCATCCTCGTGTCCACAGGCTCGACGGCGTCCTCTTCGGCGCGTGCTGCACACTGACGCTGGATCGTCGCCGGGTCGGTTGGCGTCTGCTCGACCGTCTGTACCGCCTGCTCCGTCACATTCGGCTGTTCGTCCCCCTGCGCTTCGAGCGGACGTCGGGTCGGCCTCCCTGCGAGCAGTCTCAGTACGGCCTGATTTCCGACCGCTCCCTGCAGACGGAGAACCGAGTCCACGTCGTGGCGTTGGGCGAGGTGTGGTCGACGGGATCCCGATTTCGCGGCCGTGGCGTGCTCGGACGTCTTCGGCTTCTCCGCGAACGTGTGCATCGTCGACCTCCTTGGTCACGGTCGGTCGCTCTTCCCGCCGCACCCGGTTCTCGCGGCGCAGGCGGCGCAGCTCCTCAACGGCGCGGTGACTCACGACGTGGTTTATGTTAGCTATCCTCGCGGTGCTCATTCAGTTCGACGCGGCGCGAGAGACGACGCGGCGCTTCGGGCTTCCGTCCGAGCATTGCCACTGAGCGGGGCCCACAGCAATCCTTCTGCCCCAGGGGTTCACGGGGGCGGCGAGTCTCTTTCGGGCGATTTCTCGGCGGCGAGCCGATACCACCGCCACAGGCCGACGACCAGCATCGCCGCGAGCCCCAGGAGACTGGCGAGGCCGAGCCAGCGCCCTGCCCGATGCACATTGACCATGATGGCCTTGATCTCAACCGTGAAGAAGTACGCCAACCCGAACAGCAGCGGGACGCCGAACATGGCGGCCCCCGCGTCCGCCACCACGAACTTCCAGAACGGTACGCGCGCCGCGCCAGCGGTCAGAAACGCGGCCGCCCGGAGACCCGCGAGGTGCCGCGCCGTGACGACGGTCTTGAGGGCATGCCGTCGATACGCTGCCTTCAGCCACTGCTCCCGCGCGGGCGGCATGATCAGTCGGACCAGCTTCCAGTTGAGGACGCGCTCACTCCAATACCGTCCGGCCCCGTAGAGCACCATATCGCCGGACAGCACCCCCAAGAAGCAGATCGGGAGAGCTAGCCACCAACGGACGATACCTGCGTGACTCAATACGGCGGCGGCGATGACCGACATTTCCTCCGGGATTGGCACCCCCAGGCTCCCGAGCAGGAGCACGGCGAAGATCCCGAGGTAGGTAAAGTTGTCGACGAACTCTTGAAGCGCCTCCACGGCATCCTCGGATCCAACAGGATACGAAAGCGTGTGCATGCTGCGTCACGCGCTGCCCAAGGCAGCGGATCGCTCGAGCATCTCGAGGACCTCAGGTTACTCCCACTTCGATTCCTGGAGAACTGTGGCAGCGGCGCCCGGAGCCGCCGCCAGAGCCCCTGCCACAGCGGGCATAGAACGGATGGCCGGGGGACACCGGCAGATCAGTCGCCGCGACCCACATCGGAGCTTGCTCGCGCTTACGCTTGCCCATCGCCATGGGCCGCACTTTACGGTGAGACCCTCGCGCGGGACGAGTGATTTCTCACTGACACTAACCACGGGCTGCTAGACCAACAAAGCCTCTTCCAGCCGCTGGGGCAGCGAATTGTCTGCGACTTGCGCCTTGAGATAACCCGCTGCCGAGCCGTATTCTCGGCGGAGCAGCGCGAGAAAACGCGCCATGGATTCAGCCGAGGCTTCCCACTGGAAATCAGGCAGCTCTTTCGCCTCCGGCGGGGCGGCGGGGTCGTTTCTCGTGCGGTCCCGGATTTCCGGCATGAACGGGGCTGAAAGGGTGTAGTCACGGATAATGTCCTCGTCGATCACGCCGGCGGAACCTGTCAACAAGAATGAGACATGGGGTTCGTGAGTTTACTGTAGCGGGATCGGCTCATTCCTCACGACGCACTGGAAGCGTGAACGTGAACGTCGAGCCGTGCCCGACCTGGCTCTTTACCCAGATTCGTCCCCCGTGAAGCTCGATGAACTTCCGGGAGAGCGCTAGCCCGAGGCCCGTGCCCTCGACCTTCTTGTCGGCCGTCCCCACCTGCCGGAACTCCTCGAAGACCGCTTCCTGATCCTCGGGCGCGATACCGACCCCGGCGTCCGCCACGGCAATCTCCGCCGCTCCGTCCTGCAAGCGGGCGGAGACGTCAATCCGGCCCCCCTCCGGGGTGAACTTCAACGCGTTGGACAGGAGATTCAGGAGCACCTGCTTGACCTTGCGCTCGTCCCCGTGCAGCATCCCCAGGCGCTTGTCGATCGTGCGCCCAAGGATGATCCCGCGCCGGGTCGCCCGCTCCCGCACCAGGATCAGCGCATTGTCGATGGCGCTCGGCAGATCGAAGTCGGTCGCCTCCAGCTCCATCCGGCCCGCTTCGATCTTGGAGAGATCGAGGATGTCGTTGATCAGCGACAGCAGGTGCTGTCCGGACGCATAAATGTCTTTGAGATACTCGTCCTGCTTCTCGTTCAACTCCCCGAACATGCGCTCCGTCAGCACTTCGGAGAAGCCGATGATCGCGTTGAGCGGCGTGCGTAGCTCGTGGGACATGTTCGCCAGGAACTCTGACTTGTGCCGGCTCGCGGCCTCCAGCTGCCGGCTCTTGTCCGCGATCTCCCGGAACAGCCGGGCGTTCTGGATGGCCAGGGCCGACTGCGTGGCGAAGGTCTTCAGGACGTCCACGACCTCCGGCGGGAATTCGCCCGGGGCCTTGCGGTTGAAGGAGAGGCTGCCGATGATCTGGTCCTCGCGGAGCAGCGGGACCGAGAGGAGCGCCCGGTACCCGAACCGGATGAGAGTATCCCGCACGCTGCTCCGGTAGGCCCCGGGCTGGCTGATGTCGGGGATCTGGATGGGCTCCCGCATCTCGGCCGCCCGCCCCATGAGCCCTTCGCCCTTGCGGAGGGGCACCGCCCGGAGGGCCGCGACGAACGCTGCGTCGTCGTTGTGGGTCGCCCGAAGCTGGAACTGTTCGGCGCCTTCGTCGTACTCGAAGATCGAGCAACCGTCGGCGCCGGCCAGCTGGCTGGCGTGGGAGACAATCGTGTCGAGCACCGTCTCGACGTCCAGGGTCGAGGTGACGGCCCGGCTCACCTCGCCCAGGGCCGTCAGCTTCTCCACCGACTGGGTCAGCTCCCCCGTCCGCGCCTGCAGCTCCTTGAAGAGGCGCACGTTCTCGATGGCAATGACCGCCTGGTTCGCAAACGTCATGATCAGCTCGATCTGCCGGTCCGTGAAAGGCCGCACCTCGCTGCGCCACAGCATGAGTCCGCCGATGGGCACGCCCTCTCGCAGCATCGGAACCGCAAGACCGGTTCGGTAGCGCGCGAGGGACTGGATTGCCGGACTATGATAGCCGGGCATCGCCCGGACGTCTTCGACCTGCACCGAAGATCGCTCCAGGAGGGCACGTCCGACGAGACTATTCGATCGTATCGGGAGCGGGAAAACGGTCCGGAGAACCTCCAGCTCCTCTTCTGGCAGCCCGCTGTGCGCGTCAAGCGTAATCTGCTTGCCATCGCAGAGATGGAGGCCGCCGAACGAGGCATCGCACAGCGTCACCGCGCTGCGGATGATCGCGTCGAACACAGGCTGAACGTCCGTCGGCGAGCTCGAAATGATCTGGAGGATGTCGCTGGTCGCTGTCTGCCGCTCGAGTGCCTCCGTGAGGTCGCGGTTCCGCACCTCCAGCTCCTTGAAGAGGCGCACGTTCTCCACGGCAATCACCGCCTGATCGGCGAAGGTCTTCAGCAGCTCGATCTCGTTGTCGGAGAACGGTCCGGGCTCGGCACGCGCCACCTCGATGACACCCATGGGAACCCCTTCCCGCAGCATCGGGACGAAGAGGCCGCTTCGCCACCCGATCGCGCGGGCCAGGGATTGGTGCTGGTGCTCAGGATCAACCTCACGATCAGGTATGTGGACAACGGCGCGCGCGAGGATCGCCCGCCCTGTAAAGAGAGCCCTGCTTAGGCGCGCCGGGAATACGCGATGCAGCTCCTCGAGGGCTTCGGGGGTGTAGTTGTGCTGGGCGACCTGATGGATCCGCTCGCCGTCGAACTGATAGAGCGAGCTGAAGAGTCCGTTGCACAACATCACGGCGCTCCTGACGATCGTGTCGAAGACTGGCTGCACGTCGGTCGGCGAGCTCGAGATCACCCGCAGGATTTCGCTCGTCGCCGTCAGGTCGCGGTTCCGTCCCTCCAGCTCGTTGAAGAGTCGCACGTTCTCGATCGCGATCACCGCCTGATCGGCGAAGGTCTTGAGCAGCGCGATCTCGTCGTCAGTGAACCCGCCGGGGTCGCGGCGGGACACCGAGATCGTCCCGACCGCCTCATCGTGACGCAGCAGCGGCACCACCGCCCGGCTTCGAGATCCACGGACCCGAGCGGCGGCGCGCATGGTTTCGCGCATTCGGGAATCGGTCTGGGCGTCGGCGATATTGAGCGGCGCACGATCGCGAATGACCTGGGCGTTCCCCCCCTCGGAGTGGAGCGACAACGGGAAGCCCGCCCTCAGGGCGCTGTCGCCAGTGTCGTCGGTGCTCGTGAACGCGGCGAGCTCGATCTGGTCGCCCGCGACGCGGGTCAGCGAGCCCGCGTCCGCCCCCAGCAAGCGGACGGCGCTGGCCACGATCGCGTCGAACACCGGCTGAACATTCGTCTGCGACTGGCTGATGACGCGCAGGATGTCGCTGGTGGCCGTCTGCTGGTCCAGTGCCGTGGTCAATTCGCGATTGCTCGCCTGCAGCTCGGTGAACAGGCGCACGTTCTCGATGGCGATCACGGCTTGGTCGGCGAAGGTCTTGAGCAGGGCGATCTGGCTCACCGAGAACGATCCAGGCTGGTCTCGATTGACGACTATGGCGCCGATGGGGTTCCCCTCGCGCATCATTGGCACGGCCAGCATGCTGCGGAAGCCGCCGGCCCGCGCGACGTCCTGCGCATACTCAGGATCCTCCAGCGCATCCTCGACCTGAATGACCGCTCGGCTCAGGATCGCGCGCCCGGCCATCATCCGCGGGTGCGGCCGCATCGGAAACGCTTCCTCGAGAGCCTGGCGCACCTCCGGCGTGTAGTTGTAGCCGGCAGCGAGGTGCATCATCTCGCCATCGAATCGGACGGCGCTTCCATACAGCCCATCACACAACATCACGGCGCTCCTGATGATCGTCTCGAAGACTGGCTGCACGTCAGTCGGCGTGCGGCTAATCACACGCAGGATCTCACTGGTCGCCGTCAAGTCGCGATTACGTCCCTCCAGCTCGTTGAAGAGCCGTACGTTCTCGATCGCGATGACCGCCTGATCGGCGAAGGTGCGGAGGAGCGCCGTCTCTCCGTCAGAGAAGCGACCTGGCTCCCGGCGCGTCACGCTGATGGCGCCGATGGCTTCACCCTCGCGTAGCATCGGTACGGAGATGAAGCTTCGGGAGCCCAAGATGCGGCCGGCTTCTCGCGTGAACTCGAGCACCGACGGATCTTCAACATCGGGCGCTTCATAGACCGAACGCGTGAGGATCGCAACTCCCGCCGAGCTACTCATGTCGAGAGGCCGGGGGTACCGCCCGCGAATCGCGGCGAGCGCCTCAGGCGACCCGCCGTAGTTTGCGGGGTGATGGAGCATCCCCTCGCGAACAAGGGATACCCCCGCAATCATCCCGCTGCAGAGCCGCACGGCGCTCCGCACGATCGTGTCGAACACCGGCTGGAGGTCGGTCGGCGAGCTTGAGATGACGCGTAGGATCTCAGCTGTCGCGGTCTGCTGTTCCAGGGCCTCTGCCAGACGCTTCTCAAGGTCGCGGACCCTAGAGTCAGCGTTCTTCAACGACTTTCGTGCGACAGGGGGCTTGGCTTCGGCCTTCGCTTTCGCGGGCTTTGCACCCCGACGCATCGACCCCTCCTTAGCTCTCACAGGCGTTGTCACCGCGCAGCGATCGGGGGCAGGCTACGCGAAGGGGCCTCCGTGGGCAAGTCGGAGGGCCGGGGTCCTCGGTGTGGCGTGCGAATTCCCCAGGGCGTGGGGTCGGTTGATCCAGACCTCCGTGGGGCCCGCCGGCGGCTGGGGAGCCCGCCGGGGAAGCGTTCGGGATGCGCGCCATAGGCCGTCGCCAACACCGCCGCCCGCGCCGCTACCCGTTGCTCGGCCAGGCCGTGATGCACGTCGGAGGGCGTCAGCAGCCCAAGACCGCTCTGATGGTGCTCGGTGTTGTACGAGGGGAAAAAGACGTGGCAGTGGGCGCGGACGTCCTGGATCGAGCCAAACCGTGCCGGGAAGCCCGGCCGGTACTTCAGCGTCTTGAACTGCGCTTCGGAGAATGGGTTGTCGTTGGAGACGTGGGGGCGGCTGTGGGTCTTCGTGATCCCAGGTCGGCCAGCAGGAACGCGACGGGGTTCGAGGTCATCGCCGGCCCTAAACTTCCAGGGGGTCACTGTCTCACGCCGGGGTCGAGACCTTCACGGTCCACTACGACAAGAACGACGTGCAGGACGGCCGGGTGCGGATCGACGTCGACGCGGTCTTCAAGGACGACGCGACCCACGACGCGACCAAGGCCGAGTTCCAGCAGTTTGTCTCCAGCCGCGCCTGCTCGGTCCGCGCCGACGGCAGCGTGTTCGACACCGGCGCCAGCTTCCTCGCCATGCACGACGACAGCTACCACCGCGACCCGGCCCGGATCAGCGACCGCTCCCAGACCTACGCCGGCAACACCTACCACATGACCGACCGGGCCGGCTTCGGCAAGCTCGAACAGGACGAGGTACTCGACTTCCGCTTCACCGCCCAGCAGCGCATCGTCGACCTGGCCCGCAACGAGATGGTCATCGCCCAGCGCGGTCCCCACACCGTGGTCGTGAAGGGCCGCCCGCCCTGCCGCTACGAAGGCACCCCGCTGGATCTCTGACCGGACCGGCTCATCGTGGCCGCTGTGGCCGCGTCCGAGTCTGGCAAGTCCACGCCCACATGTACCATCGCTTCGGTTTCCTTCTGCCGGGTGGGATTAGCTTCTGTTCGAGGCTTTCCCGGACTCCGGGGAGGACAACGCTCTTATGGCATCACGTGGTTGGTCGTTGCCACGCGGAATGGCTCGTCGGACATTGTCCTTACTGGCAGCTCGTTGGGAAGGCGACTTGCCTTGGGGACCTCAAGGCACCCTGCCCGCACGTCGATCGGCCCGAAAAGGTGAACAGCGTCTAAGGCCGTTCGTTCGAGCACTTTCTGTCCGAACGCCGACTGGCACTGCCGATGCTTCGTCGCGAAGACGCGGGGCGAGGCAGGTCAACCGGCCGACGAGCAGCCGATGAAAGGAGAGATCCATGGAGACTCTGGGAGGGAGACCGAACCTTCGACGAGCGACGGTCTCGACAAAGCTGATTCGGGCGATGCTTGCCCTGTTGGTCATCGTGGTCACCGACATCGCGGCCATGCGGGCCGACGCGGCCAACCGGTTCGCGGTCGTGGGTGTAGAGAATTCCACCCACGTCACGATCCGGGTGTATCACAAGTGGGGGGATGGCGAGTGGAAGCAGGACGTCATCCCGGCGGGCGGAAAGAAGTGGTACTGGTGGACGTACGCCAACGCCAACGACAACCACTCTCCAAAGTTCCACGTCCGCTTCGACTCCGACTTGAACCCCGGGAAGATCTTCACGATCAACTACGACCTGACGAAGAATGCGGCTCCGGCCCACGACTGGGAGGACGCGCAGAAGTACGTCTTCAAGTACGACGGGAACCGGAACTACATCGATCTCTACCGCAGGTCGTGATGCCGGGTCGGATCGTCGAAATCGAGTGACGTCCGGGTCGCCCCGTCCAGATCGGCCCTCCCAGGCGCCCCGAGCCTGGGAGGGTTCCATCTTTGCCTGAAGTCGTCGCCCGCCCCATGATGGTACCGGCTCGACACCGTGACGACAGATGATTTCGTTGCTGGCCAAGGAACGGATCCTACCGTAACCTTCCCCTCCCAGTTGACAGTTCGAGAGTAGACTTTCTGGGGCCAAGGAGATGCTTATGCGAAAGTCCCGGTTCACGGAGAGCTAGATCGTGGCCATCCTCAAGCAGGGCGGGGCGGGGGTGCCGATCGCGGAGATCCCGCGGCAGCACAACATCAGCATGGCGACGTACGTCCAGTGGCGATCGAAGTAGCGGGTGCCTCGGTCGACGAGCTGAAGCGCTTGAACGAGCTCGAGGCCGAGAATACGAAGCTGAAGCGGATGTACGCCGAGCTGGCCTTGGAGAACGCCGGATGAGGGACCTTTTGAGCCGAAAGCGGTGACGCCGTCTTAACGTTTCTGCCGAGGCCAGACGCCCCGGTCGAGTCTAGTTTCGTGGTGTCTACTTGATCGGGAAGCTTACGCTCTCACCACGCCAGGATGAGCGGCCGATCGCCAGACGCGCCCTGGACTGGCTGACGGCGAACCGAGCCGAGGGTGGTGGACTCGGGGCCGGACACACTTGCATCGTCTGCGGGAAGGTGATTTCATCGCGCGAGATCGACAATGAGATCCTCGTCGGACTCGTGACCATCTGGCCTGATTCGCCTTTCACCTCGTTGGCGAGTGGAGTCGCAACAGCTGGAGCGGTCAAACCAGTCTCGCGGCAGACGCGGGCGGTGAAGCAAAGACTGTGGATGGGTTCGAAGCGAAGCCGACAATGGATCATCGGGATCCTGGCTGCCCTTGGTCTTGGACTGGCAGAGCAGACGGCGGCGCAAGGGACCCAAAGCGGTTACCGCGACCCCCGAGAGTTCTTTGGGCCGCGCTTCAAGGGCGGGGACGATGCCCCGGGACGGGGACTCTCACGAAGAGAGGACGCGGTCCGTCGCTGGAACGAGATCCTGCTCGCGGCCAACGCGCTGGACCATACGCCCGTCAGGGCCGGTGAAACCCGGGTCTTCGGGGAGCAAGGGGGCCCGCACCGAACGAGCCGGGCCTTTGCCATCGTCCACATCGCCATCTTCGACGCGGTGAACGCCATTGTTGGTGGACATAAGAGCTACACGGGCCTGCCTCCCGCTCTCAGGGACACCTCGAGACATGCCGCCATTGCTCAGGCCGCACACGATACGCTGGCAGCCCTCTACCCGTCGCAGAAACTGACCTTTGACGAGCTGCTCGCGGAAGATCTCGACGAAACCCGGGACAAACAAGCCCAGCGGCGTGGGACCGCGCTCGGGAGCCAGGCCGCTGCCACCATTCTTGCGCTCAGGGCCAACGACGGCTCGCAAATCGCCGAGCAGCTCTACGGCAGCGAGTACATCCCCGTTCCCGGACTGGGCACCTGGCGACAGGATCCCATCGCCCAGCAACCGGTCGCTCTGGGTTCTCTCTGGGGCGGAGTCAAACCGTTCGTCCTGCGGTCCTCCACTCAATTTCCGGTACCACCTCCTCCGGCCCTGAACAGCTCCACCTATGCGGCCGCGTTGGACGAGGTGAAGCGCCTAGGCGGATGTGGACTCGATCCCAGCCGCTGCTCGCCCGGCAACGTGACGGCCACCGAGCGCAGTGCCGAACAGACGCAGATCGGCATCTACTGGGGCTACGACGGAACACCGGGTCTTGGCACGCCGCCACGACTGTACAACCAGATCGTGGTGCAGATCGCCGACCAGATGGGCTCGGATGCCGTCGAGCTCAGCCGGCTTTTGGCGCTGGTAAACACAGCCTTGGCAGACGCCGCCATCACGTGCTGGGAGACGAAGTATTTCTACGCGTACTGGCGTCCGATTACCGCCATCCGTGCCACCATTGATCCGAACTGGACGCCCCTCGGTGCTCCCTCAAGCAATAGCGGCGGGCCGAACTTCACGCCACCCTTCCCAGCCTACTCGTCCGGGCACGCGACCTTCGGGGGCTCCGTGTTCGAAATTCTGCGCAGATTCTTCGGGGCCGACCGCATCGCCTTCAGCTTCGTGTCGGACGAGTTCAACGGCGTCACCCAGGACAACAAGGGAAACGTGCGTCCGCGGGTCAGGCGTCGCTTCTCATCACTCTCGCAGGCCGAGGAAGAGAACGGCCAAAGTCGGATCTACCTTGGCATCCACTGGTCGTTTGACAAGACCGAGGGAATTTCCCACGGACGGGCGGTGGGGAACTACGTGTTTGAGAACGCGTTCCAGCCGGTGCGTCGGGACCGACGCTAAATCAGCGGCGGCGACCGCCTCCTAGCGTGTGATGTTCAAGCCAATTGTTGAACAGGATCGGAGGCAATGCGGAGCTTCGCTGGCGGGGTATCAGGCAGTTTGAGCGTGAGCGTAAGCCAACACTAGCCCCCTCCGGAGCTGGTCGCCCCGTCCGTGGGCCCCTCCCGGTGACATAATCGCCCAGACTCAGACGCCGGCCGCCCCAGGAGCCCCTGCCACAGCTCTATGATGTCCCGCTCGCTCCGCTGGATCCAGATGGAGATATGGGCCGGAGGCGCCGTAGGTCATCGGCCACGCCGAGCCGGCGGGACAACCGATCAGCGGTGAGAGGTCGGCGGAGCTTCTTCACGCCGACGTGGGATCTCTCATGAGCGGCATGTCCAGTTCTCGGCACAATGCGCCCGCGCGTGCGAAATATGTCTCGGTCGCCGATCGGTCGCCCACACGCTCGGCGAGGCGCCCCAGACTAAGCTCACAGCGCGCTATCAGCGGTCGCATGCCGAGGCGCTCGGCAAGGGTGAGCGCGTCTTGATACCTCGCCTCGGCTTCGCTTCGGTTGAATGATTCCGCCTGGGCCGCGATATCGCCGAGCAGCCGAAGCGCCCAGGCTTCATAGCCACGTTCCTTGTGCTCTCGGCACAATTGGAGAGCGCGATGGGCGACGGCCAGCGAATCCGAGATACGATGCGCATGCAGGTACGCGTCGCCCAGATAGACGAGCCAGAGTGAATAGCTCGACATGATGCCCCTCTCCTCACCCTGGTTCACCGCTTCCTCGAGG
>JBKOVG010000227.1:0-9329 GCA_046723845.1 Candidatus Methylomirabilota bacterium
TTCAGGTGCTGCCCGAGCCGCCCGATGCCTGGATCACCTACACGGACCCGGGACGCGGACAGACCCGGTTCCGAATGAGCCAGCAGCCCGATCGCTCGTGGAGGATCACCGAGTTCGATCGGGAGTGGGTGCGTCGCCAGCTGCGCCAGCCCGCCCCGCGCTGACCCGACCCTACTTCTGCGCGAGCACTCCCAGAGCCACCCGCTCCGGCGAGATGGGCAGCTCGGTGATGCGCACGCCCGTGGCGTCCTGGACGGCGTTGGCGATGGCCGCGGGCGCCGGTATGATTGGCGGCTCACCCACGCCGCGCGCGCCGAAGGGACCGGCGGGCGAGGGCACCTCGACGATGATGGTCTCGATGTTGGGAAGATCCGCGGCGGTGAGCTTGCGGTAGTCGAGCAGGCTCGGATTGGTCAGGCGTCCGCTCGCCGGATCGAACAGCAGTCCCTCGGTGAGGGCCATGCCCAGGCTCTGGACGGATCCGCCCTGCATCTGTCCCTCGACGGCCAGCGGATTGATGGCGCGCCCCACGTCCTGGATGACCACGAAATCGCGGAGGGTGATCTCGCCCGTCTCCGTGTCGACCTCGACCCGGGCGAGCTGGGCGGCGAAGCCGGGCGCCTGCTTGCTGAAGGCGGGGCGGCTCACGCCGAGCACGGGCTGCACCTTGGACATGTAGAGGTTGCCCTTCTTGCCGATCTGGGCGAGCGTCATGGCGCGATCGGGCACCCCGCGGACGACCACACGTCCGTCCTCGATCTCGAGATCGTGAACGGAAGCTTCCATCTCCGCCGCGGCGATCTCGAGCGTCTGCCGGCGCGCGTCCTGCGCCGCCTCCAGCACCGCCGCGCCCACCGTGTATACCGTCTTGCTTCCCGCGCTCAGCCCGGTCATCGGCGCGGTATCCGTGTCGCCGGTGGTGATGCGGACCTTGTCGACGTCGATGCCGTAGGCGGAGGCCGCGATCTGGGCGAGGGCGATGTTGGTGCCCGCGATGTCGACCTGGCCCGTGAGCACGCTCACCGAGCCGTCGGGATTGAGCCGCACCGTCGCCCCCGTGGGCTGGAGGCCGCCGAGCCAGCCGCCGATGGCCATGCCCACGCCGCGCCGCTTGGCGCCATTGCTCCCGTTGCCCCCGTTGCTCTTGACCCACTCCGCGCGGCTCTTCCACAGCGGATGCTCGGCCACGCGCTTGAGCACCTCGGTGGCGCCGTTGCTCTGCCAGGGCTGGTTGTTCACCATGGGATCACCTTCCGAGATGAGATGCCGCTGGCGGAAGGCGACGGGATCGAGCTTGAGGGCGCGCGCGATCTGCTCCATCTGGGACTCGATGGCGAAGATGGTCTGGGGCGCCCCCGGCGCGCGATAGGCGGCCACGCTCGGCTTGTGGGTCAGGACCTCGGAGCCGCGGATGTCGAAGCTGGGCCACTTGTACATGCTGCCGAGGAAGACCGCGCTCACCGCGAGCACCGTGCCGGAGAACGCGCCAGAGTCGAGGATGGTATCGGCTTCGAGCGCCATGAGGGTGCCGTCCTTCTTCACCCCGGTCTTGAGGCGGATGATCACCTCGGGCGCGGGCATGCCCGCCTCCAGCTCCTCGCGACGGGTCATCACGTAGCGCACGGGGCGCTTGGTGACGCGGGCGAGGACGGCGGTGATGGGCTCGCACAGCGCGCGGATCTTGCCGCCGAATCCGCCCCCGCACTCGACGGGGATGACGCGGATGGCGTTCTCGGGAATCTCGAGGACGTCCGCGACTTCGGAGCGGGTGTTGAAGGATCCCTGCGTGCTCGCCCACAGGGTGAGGAGGCCGTTGGCGTCCCACTCCGCGAGCACGGCGTGAGGCTCGAGGTAGCCCTGGTGCATCATGGGCACGTGGTAGGTGTTCTCGATCACGAGGTCGGACTCCGCGAAGCCCTTGGCCACGTCGCCGCGCTGCACCCGCGCCTGCTGGGACACGTTGACGGCCTTGCTCGGACCCGTGTCGGACTTGGCCAGCGCCACCGCGGAGTGGGCGAGCGCCTCGCTCGTGTCCGCCTTCGTACCCGCTTCGGCCACGGGGGCCGCCCCGGGCTGCATGGAGACGAGGGGGTCGACGGAGGCGGGCAGCACCTGGTATTCCACGGTGATCAGGTCGAGGGCCTCCTCGGCGATGGAGAGCTCATCGGCGGCCACCGCCACCACGGGCTGGCCCACGAAGACCACGCGGTCGATGGCGAGGACGGCGTGCGCGCGAGTAGGCGCCTTCTTCTTGAGCTGGGGAATGTCCGCGGCGGTGATGACGGCGCGGACGCCCGGGTACGCCTTGGCGCGGCTCGTGTCGATGCGGAGGATGTTGGCGTGCGCGTGGGGACTCCGGAGGAGCTTGGCGTGGAGCATGCCCCGCGGCTTGATGTCCGCCACGTACTGCACGTGGCCCGTGACCTTCTCCGGACCGTCCGGGCGGGGAATGGACAGGCCGACTCCCTTGACGTCGCGGGTCGTCTTCATCGTTGACATGTCAGGCTCTCCTTAGCGCGGCCGTGGCGGGAGCGGCCTCCGCGATGGCGGTGATCATCCTCGTGTAGCCCGTGCACCGGCAGAGATTGCCCGCGATGCCGTAGCGGATCTCCTCCTCGGTAGGATTCGGGTTCTCGGCGAGCAGGGCGGAGGCGGCCATGAGCACCCCGGGAATGCAGAAGCCGCACTGGGGCACTCCATGGCGGACGAAGGCGTCCTGGAGCGGATGCAGGGTGCCGTTGTTGCTCAGGCCCTCGATGGTCGAGATGGAGCGCCCGCGGGCCTGCATGGCGAGCATGAGGCAGCTCGCCACCGGCTTGCCATCGAGGTGCACGGTGCAGGCGCCGCAGTCGCCGGTGCCGCAGCCTTCCTTGGGTCCGGTGAGGTGGAGCTCCTCGCGGAGCGCGTCGAGCAGGGTCTCGTAGGGCTGGACCAGCACCTCCACCGCCTCGCCGTTGATCGTGGACTGCAGAACCTGTTTCGCCACGGTGATGTCCTCCGAAGGATCAGGCGCCCGCGCGGGCGAGCGCCGTGGTGAGCGTACGGCGGGTGAGGACCCGGACAAGGTGGCGCCGGAAATCCGCGGAGCCGCGCTGGTCGCTGATCGGCTTCGCCGCCTGGCCGGCGAGATCCGCTGCGCGCTCGATCAGCTCCGGCGTCAGAGGCTTGCCTTCGAGCGCCGCCTCGGCCGCGGTGGCCCGCACCGGGGTGGGAGCGACGGCGGCGAGGGCGATCCGCGCCTTGGCGCACACCCCGTTGGCGATCGTCACCTGGGAGGAGACTCCCACCACCGCGATGTCGAGCTCCCGGCGCGGGGTGTGGCGGATATAGCAGCCACCGCTGTGGGGTCCGGGGGCAGGGACGAAGATCTCCACGAGGAGCTCGTCGGGGCCGACCACCGTCTTGCGGACGCCCGTGAAGAAGTCGGAGAGAGGCACGCGTCGCTCGCCCTTGGGCCCCGCGATGACCGCCTGGGCCTCCATCGCGATGAGGGGCGGAGCCATGTCGGCCGAGGGGGCGGCATTGCAGATGTTGCCGCCGACGCTGGCGAGGTTCCGCACCTGGACGGAGCCGAGGAGGGCCGCGCTCTCTGCCACCGCCGTATAAGTGTCGCGAACGCGGGCGTCCTGCTCGACCTGGCGCGCGGGTACGGCGCTGCCGATGCGGAGCCCCTTGGCGTCGCACTCCAGTATCTTCACGCGGGCCACGCCGGAGAGATCGATGACCCGCTTGGGTGTGACCACGCCGTTCTTCATCTGGGGCAGGAGGTCGGTGCCCCCCGCGAGGAGCTTTGTCTCGGGACCAGGCTGGGCGAGGAGGCGCAGGCAGTCGTCCAGGCTTTCAGGCAGAGCGAGCTCGAATCGTCGCACGCGGAACCTCCTGAGATGAGCGATCAGTTTCAGGTAAGCCGCTGAATTCTAGCACGACTCTCCGTGAGCCCTCGGGCCGGAGCAATCTATTATGCTTCAAGGAGCATAGTCGGCCATGGGGGATCGAGATTCCCCGCTCGAGAACCCCGGAATTTCTCGGATTTTCATGACTTTCGCGCTTGACTCGCTGCGCGGCCCTGTGTTACTTCACGCCTTGCGGGTTCGTCGTCCCTCCATTTCTTGCCTCCGTGAGGATGACCATGGCGCAAACCGTTGGAATGATTGGGCTCGGAATCATGGGACGCCCTATGGCCAAGAACCTGCTGAAGGCCGGCTACCCCGTGGTGGTGCACAGCCGCAGCCAGGGGCCGGTCGACGAGCTGGTCGGCGCCGGGGCCAAGCGCGGGTCCTCCGCGAGAGACGTGGCGGCCCAAGTGGACGTCCTCATCACCATGCTGCCGAACTCTCCGGAGGTGGAGCTGGTCGCCCTCGGCAAGGACGGCATCATCGAAGGCGCCAAGAAGGGTCTTCTCTACCTCGACATGTCCACCATCTCGCCGCTCGTCTCGCAGAGGGTCGGCAAGGCCTTGGACGAGAAGGGTGTCCGCATGCTGGACGCGCCGGTCTCCGGCGGTGAGAAAGGCGCCATCGACGCTGCCCTCAGCATCATGGTCGGAGGCGAGAAGGCCGACTTCGAGGCCGCGCTTCCGATGTTCCAGGCGCTCGGAAAGACCATCACCCACCTGGGACCGCTCGGCGCCGGCGGCTTCACCAAGCTTGCCAATCAGATCATCGTGGCGGTCAACCTGACCGCGCTCGGCGAGGCGTTGACGCTAGCCAAGAAGGCGGGCCTCGATCGCGCGCTCACCTTGAAGGCCCTCGGCGGCGGCCTGGCCGGCTCTAAGTGCCTCGAGCAGAAGACACCGAACTACGTGGCGGGGACCTACAATCCAGGGTTCAAGATCGACCTCCACTTCAAGGACCTGGGACTCATCATGGAGTCGGGGCGCGCCCTCGGGGTGCCGCTGCCCTGCACGGCCATCGTCCAGGAGCTCTTCAACGCGATGCGGGTCAAGGGTAGAGGTGGGCTCGACCATTCGGGCGTCATCACGCTGCTCGAGGAGCTGGCAGGGCTCCCCAACCAATCATGAGGGCGACGGTGGACCGGCCGGGGCTCGATAGCCAGGGACGCACGCCGCTCATCAAGATCCGTCGCGTGCGCAAGGGCGACCTCGCCAAGGTACGCGACGTCATCGAGCAGGCCTTCGGCGATTTCTTCGAGCGGCAGATGGGCACCCGGCCGCGCCAGGTCTTCGGCGGCTCCCAGTACGTGCATCACCGCTGGCTCATGGAGCCCTGGGGCTGCTTCGTCGCCGAGGAAGGCGACGGCAAGATCGTGGGGGCGGCCCTCGCCGTGATCTGGGGCACGGTGGGACTAGTGGGCCCGGTGGCCGTGCTGACCAACTATCAGAATCAGGATATCGGCCAGCAGCTCCTCACCGCCTGTCAGGGCTTCTTCGAGGAGAACAAGGCGACGCTCGAAGGCGTGTCGACGTATCCGAACAGCCCGAAGCACATCATGCTGTACCAGAAATTCGGCTACCGGCCCAAGGGACTGGTGATACTCGCGGGCAAGCCCCTTGATCGGCGGGAGATCGTGCAGGCGACCCGGCCGCCCAAGCCGGGCCTCGTCGTGCGCCGCTATTCCTCCCTCGAAGAAGCGAAGAAGAAGGCGGCGATGCAGCGGGTGCGGCGCATCACCAACGGCATCTGGCGCGGCATGGACCTGAGCAAGGAAGTGGAGATCGTGGACGGCCTCGCCTTGGGAGACACCCTGCTCCTCGAGAAGGGGCGGGACGTCATCGGCTTCGCGGTGGTGCACATGCCGGGAGTGAGCGAGGCTCCGCACGGCAGCGCCTATGTGAAGTTCCTCGCCGTGGAAGGCAGCCAGCGGAAGCCCGAGCATCTCCACGCGCTCCTCGCCGCCGTCGAGGACATGGCCCACGCCGCCCAGCTCCAGCGCGTGGTCGCGCCGATCTACACCTACTACTGGACGGCCTACCAGACTCTCCTCGAGCGCGGCTATCATCCAGACTTCACCATGGTCCGGATGAAGCGGGGCAAGCAAGAAGACTACGAGCACCCGGAGGACTTGGTGCTCGACGACTGGCGCTAACGCGCATGTCGCGGATCGTCGGCGCCTGGGCGGGAGTGGTGGCCGCCGCGGTGCTGGCCTCGTCGCCGGGCGAGGCAACCGCCCACGCCCTCGTGCTCGAGTCCGTGCCGGCCCAGGGCGCCACGCTCACCGCGCCCCCCACGCACGTCTTTCTCCGCTTCAACAGCAAGCTCGAGAAGCGCCTGAGCCACGTCTCGCTCGCCCCCGAGAAGGGCAAGCCGGTGGCTTTGCCCATCTCCGTCAACGGTCAGGACCAGCCGGACCGGATCGATCTGCCCCTCGCTCCGCTCGCTCCCGGCGCCTACGTGGTCCGCTACAAGGTCCTCGCCGTGGACGGCCACATCACGGAGGGCATACTGCGCTTCTCCGTGCTCGAGCCGAAGTAGTCCGCGGTCATGCTCAGGGGCGTGGCGACACCGGCAGGCACCGTGGCGTATCGCGCTGCCCTCGGCGGCGTGGCGCGCAACGGGCACTTCCGGGAATGGCGCGGGCTCGCCGTGTCCTCGGTGGGCATCGGGACGTACCTGGGCCGCGAGGACGACGTCACCGATGCGCTCTACGAAGCGGCCATCGAGCGGGCCCTCCTCTCCGGGATCAACGTCATCGATTCGGCCGTCAACTATCGCCGCCAGCGGAGCGAGCGCGCGGTGGGCCGGGCCCTCGCCAAGGCGGTGGGCGCGGGACGGGTCGCGCGCGAAGGTGTGGTCGTGGCGACCAAGGGAGGCTTCTTGCCCTTCGAGGGGCCGCCCCCGCTGGGGCTTCTGGGGGCGGGTGATCTCGTCGGCGGCTCCCACTGCATCACGCCGCGGTATCTCGAGGACCAGATCGAGCGCAGCCGAACGAATCTGGGACTGGAGACCATCGACATCTACTATCTCCACAATCCCGAGACACAGCTCAGCGAGGTATCGCGGCCGGTCTTCATGCGCCGGCTGCGCGCGGCCTTCGAGTTCCTGGAGGGAGCGTCGCGCGATCGACGCATCGGCGTCTACGGCACCTCAACGTGGAGCGGGTACCGTCAGCCTCCGTCCGCCCGCGATTTCCTCTCCTTGCCCGACATGGTCGCCCTGGCCGAGGAGGTGGGCGGCCCGGAGCACCACTTCCGCGTGGTGCAGCTGCCGTACAACCTCGCCATGACCGAAGCGTTCACCCTGCCCAACCAGTTGGATAATCGCGAGCCCGTGGCGACTCTCGAAGCGGCGGGAAAGCTCGGCCTCTATGCCATGACCTCGGCCTCGATCTACCAAGGGCAGCTCGTGCGCAATCTTCCTCCGGTTCTCTCCGAGGTCTTGCCTGGTCTCGATACCGACGCGCAGCGGGCGCTGCAGTTCGTGCGATCCACGCCCGGGGTGGGCACCGCCCTCGTGGGCATGAAGTCGGAAGCGCACGTCGACGAGGCCGCTCGTCTCGCCCGAGTCGCGCCGGTTCGCTGGTCGGCGTTCCGGAAGCTCTTCGCCTCCGCGTGAGCGCGCTCTTCCGGGGGCGAAACCGCTTGAAATTCCCCCGGGGCTCGGCTAGGTTGGTACGTCGCCACGGATTCGGCGCGCTTCGGTCGTCGTGCCGCGGCTGACTCACGCTATGGTCAAGAACATTCACCACGTCGGCATCGTGGTTCGAAGCCTCGCGAAGGCGTATGGCTTCTGGCGCGACGCCTTGGGGCTGCCTCTCCTCCGCGAGGCGGAGATTGCCGATCAAGGCGTGCGGGCGGCGCTCCTCGCCGCGGGCGACAGCGAGATCGAGCTGCTCGAGCCCACGCGCGACGACACCGGAGTGGCGCGCTTTCTCGCCAAGCGGGGGGAAGGGCTTCATCACCTCTGCCTCGGCACTCCCAACGTGGACGCCGACCTGGGAACGCTGCGGGCCCAGGGTGTCCCACTCCTCGACGAGACGTCGCGCCAGGGCCTGGCCGGACGCATCGCGTTTCTCAATCCGAGCGCCTGCCATGGTGTCCTCGTGGAGCTCGCTACGCCGCCGCCCGATGAGGCGCACGCGGACTCCGCCGTTCGCTTCAAGCGCCTCGTGATCGGATGCCGCGATCCCCAGGACTCCGCCAAGACCTATCACCAGATCTTCGGATTGCCGGAGGTGGCGGTCAACGACGGACCACGGAGCATGCTCGGCTGGTCGGGAGGCGGCACGCTGCTCATGGTGCCGGCCAGCGAAGTGGGCGGGGCGCTCGGCATGGCCGCGCTCTCCATGGTGGCGCCGGAGATGGGGACGCTCGTCGAGCGGCTCAAGAAGATCGACGCCATGATGTTCTATGGCGCGAGCGAGATCACCCTCAAGCCCGAAGCCGGTAACAATGTCCATCTGCACATCTCGCGCTATCACTTCCCGTAGCATCGCGCCGGCCGCTTCCCGTCTTCGGAGCCGCTAGACGAGCACCACGCCGCGGGCCCGAGACCGGAGCGATGCTGTCTGGCTCAGCGGTCTCTGCGCCGCCCGCGCCGCCGGCTCCACGATGGCCATGGCGTATCCCGCCGTGCTCTCCGTCGTGCAGGAGGAATGGGGACTTTCCTCCACCGCGGCCGGCTCCATCTCCTCTGCGTATCAGATCGGCACGGCGGTGGCGCTCGTCTTCGTCTCCGTGCTCGCCGACTATCTCGACCCGCGTCTCCTCTTTCGGGTCTCGGCCGGGGTGACGGCCGCCGTTTCCCTGCTCATACCCGTGCTCGCCCACGGCCACCTCTCGGCTCTGCTTCTCTTCGGCGCGGTGGCGGTGGCGGTGTCGGGAATCTACACCCCGGCCATCATGCTGCTCGCGGAGCGCTTCGAGCCGGCGCGGCGCGGCCGGGCCATGGGCTGGTTTCTCGCCGCCTCGTCGATGGGCTACGTGCTCGCGCTCGTGGTAGGCGGGGCGGTGGTGGCGCGCGCGGGCTGGCGGCCCGCCCTCTTCGTGCTCGCCCTGGGGCCCCTCCTGTGCTTCGCGTTGTCCCTCGCGCTCTTCTCCGGCGCGCGATCGCGTCGCACGGGCGCCCCCGCGCCGCGCCGGGTCTCCTTCGACGCCGACCTGGCCGGCAACCGTCCCGCCCAGCTCATGATCTGGGGCTACGTCTTCCATTCGTGGGAGCTGCTGGGAATGTGGGCGTGGACGCCCGCCTTCATCGCGGCTGCGCTCGCCGTCCAGGGCACGACCATCGAGCGCGCGGCCGGCCTGGGCGCCTCGCTGTCGGCGATCTTCCACGTCATGGGCATCGTGGCCTCGGCCACGGGCGGGGCATTGTCAGACCGCTGGGGGCGCACCGCGGTCATCGGGGGTATGATGCTGGTGAGCAGCGCCTGCT
>JBKOVG010000396.1:0-5856 GCA_046723845.1 Candidatus Methylomirabilota bacterium
GCGCCGCAGCTTGAACTCGTACACGAGGCCGTCGGGGCTCTCCGTCCACGACTCGGCGAGGCTCGGCCCCATCTTCTGGCCGGGGAGCGGCCGCACCAGCGCGTCGTGTATCGCGTAGAGGACTCCGAAGGGCGTGATCTGCGGCGGGGCGGCGGAGGGATCGAACCAGCTCGGTGCCAGCGTGACATGGAAGGAGACGGTCACCTCGCCGGCAGGGGTCTGGGCGAGCCCCGGCGCGGCGGCGAGCCAGAGGCCGAGCGCCAGCACCAAGGCGGGGATGCGCGCTCCTGTCCCGAGGGCCCCGGCGCCCTTGACCATGGCGGCGATCCTGCCAGATCGCCTCGGGCGGGTCAACGAGCGCATCAGACGACGCGCGCCTCCCGGAGCGCGGCGATCTCCGCCTGGCTCATGCCGAGAAGACCCGAGAGCACCTCGTCGGTGTGCTGGCCCAGCGGCGGGCCCGCGTGGCTCACGCGGCCCGGGGTGGCAGACAGCCGCGGGATCACCGCGGGCTGCGGCAGCGGACCCACCTCAGACGGCACCTCGATGATGGACTCCCGCTCGCGGTAGTGCGGATCCTTGAAGATGTCCGCCATGCTCATGATGGGCGAGTGCGGGATGTCGTGGGCGCGCAGGGCCTCCAGAGCCTGGTCGGCCGACCGCGCGTGGAACCAGGCCTCGGCCATGTCGAGGAGCTCGACCATGTGCTTGGCGCGACCTTCGTGGCTCGAGAACTTGGGATCCTTCGGCAGCTCGGGCTGGCCCAGCATCACGCACAGGCGCTCGAAGATATGCTGGGCCGGCGTGGTGAACACGATGTAGTGGCCGTCACCTGTGCGAAAAGCGCCGCCCGGCCAGCCCGAGTGCTGGACCCCGCCGCGCTCGCGCACCACGCCCTGGCGGCCGTAGTAGGTGGTCGAGTACTCGAGGATGCGAAAGGCCGACTCGTAGAGGGCGGCGTCGATCCACTGCCCTTCCCCGGTGGCGTCGCGGTGGCGGAGGGCGGCCATCACCCCGAAGGCCGTGAAGAGCCCCGTCATGTAGTCGGGATAGACAGGCGTGGGGCGTGAGGGCGGACGATCGGCGGGACCGTTCACATACCACGTGCCGCCGAAGGCGGAGGCGATGGCCGCGAAGCCTGGGCCCTGGCGCAGCGGCCCGGTCTGGCCGAAGGCGGTGATGCGCGCCATGATCAGCGACGGCCTGAGCTTGCGGAGATCCTCCCAGCCGAGCCCCCAGGACTCGAGGACGCCGGGCCGGAAGTTCTCGATGACCACGTCGCACTTCGGCACGAGGCGCCGCACGATCTCCTGCCCTTCGCGCGTGTGGAGATCGAGGGTGATGACTTTCTTGCCGCGGTTGTCGACGGCCCACCAGTAGTTGGTGCCGTTCTCGGTGGGGCCGAGGCGCCGAAGGTCGTCGCCCTTGCCGGGCAGCTCCGTCTTGATCACTTCGGCGCCGAACTCGGCCATGAGGGTGCCGCAGAACGGGCCGGCCACGATCTGCGCCAGCTCGAGGACGCGGATGCCCGTGAGCGGCAGGGGGCGATCGGTCATGGTGAAGGTGGGATTCTAGCAGACAAGTCGATCCCGCTCGTCTCCGCGGGGGAGCAGTCCAGGAGTGAGAGTGAGGACACTCCGGCGCTGACCACGACTATGGCGAGGGGCTGGAAGGCCCGGCCGCACGTACCTCGGCAAGCTACAAAATGTCAAGATTTTCGACGCACGCCCATGTGCGTACGCCAAAATACGTAGCTTCACCTCCGAGGTATGGCCGATCTGCTCGTCCATTCCCCGGAAAGTGCTGGAATAAGGACAACTTTTCATTGACAGAGCCTCTTTCGTGTCCTAATTTCCGGGTGTTTTTAGCTCTCTCTCAGTACAAACCCCGATGTCGCGGACGGGAGACGTGAGCATGGCAAAGCTCCTCACGAGGCAATCGCTCCCCACCACAAAGGACGGCTTCGCGCACGCTGTCCGCTTCATCGTCGCACTGCTGCCGCTCGCACAATTCCTGCGAAGCGGCGCATGATCTCCCTTCATTCCCGCTCCCACGGATCTGGCGCGCGAGGCGCGCGCGTGTCTTCGATCGCGCTGCTCCTCTTCTTCCTCGTGCTTCCCGTCTCCGCACGCACGAGAGCCGACGCGGCCCGCCCGGTTCCCGAAAGTCTTCCGCTGACCTTCGAGCTCAACGCGGGGCAGACAAGTTCCGAAGTCAAGTTCCTGTCTCCCTGCGCCTGGTTCCCCACCGCACGGGCCCAGACTTCTCCTCTAACCGAAGGCGGAGACAAAGGATGAAGACCACCACACGCATTCTGAGCATTGGGGTGACGCTTGGGCTCCTGCTGGCAATGATCTTGTGCGCCTTGCCCTCACCCTCGCGCGCGGCGTGGGTGAATTCCACTACCAACCAGTTTCAGGTCGGAGGCAAGTTGACTGAGATCGTTCCCACGCTCGTCTCGACTGCCCCGGGCATCGCGAACTCACCGGCGCTTGTGGACCCCACCTGCGGTGTGCAGGGCGGCACCTCGCTGGCCCTCGTACGGGGCAGGAAGCTGGCCGGGGTCGATCCCGTCGTGTACCCGATCGTGCTGGTCGTGAGCTGCCTCGACAACGGCGGGAATGCCACCATCCGGAGCCGGTTGAACTTCATCAACCCGATTACGATCAGCGCGAGCGGGACCAACGTCGCCGCCGGTACGGTAGTCAAGCAGATCACGACCACGATCGCCGGGGTCGCGGCTGCGCCGAGCACCGGCTGGGCGCATCTCGTTCACCGGCCGGACAAGGGCGATCTTCTCGGCTGTGGGTCGGACGGTAGTCTCTACAGTATCGATTACAGTCAGACCAACAGCGTGACCGACGGCACGGCGACTTCACTCCCTCAAGTGGCCACGAGCTGCGCAGGTCTGGCCTGGGACCCTGAAGAGGACATGATCTACCAGGGTCTCACCGTGGGCGGCGGGACGAAGATCGGCAGGGTCGTCCGCTTCAAGGACGGCACCACGACCCTCCTCGGGGACTACACCCAGCTGCCGTGCGGCGCCAACGGCCTGGCGATCTCGGGCGGTGTCCTGCTCATGTCATGCAATGGCACGCTCACCATGCAACGGCTCGACAAGAAAAACGGAAAGAGCCTGGGAGTCTTCCCCACCGTGACGGCCACGGGTTTGAGCTCGCTCTCCAGCGACCCCGGGCTCGGTGACCTCGTGTGCGACCCCGTGACGTTCCAGAGGGATACGCAGCCCACTGCGATCAATCCGCTCGGGCGAGACCTCTACCGGGACACCATGTGGTCGCGGCGCGGCGCCAACGGCAACGGCGTCGCCGGTCTCGAGTTCCCGCCCTTCACCTGCGGCTTGCCCTCGAACTCCGTCGTCGTTCTGAACGGGGTGTCCTATTCACCGCTCGCCGCTGGCCTTTCGACGGGGACCGCGGCATCACCAGGTCAATCCCCCTTGGCGTCGTGTTTCGACGGCAGCGGGGTCGTCATCGATGCGGACGGTGACGGGCTCCCCGACTGCTGGGAGACGAACCAGGGCGGCAGCGGAGTACTCGTTACTGGAGGCATCGACTTCGACGGCGACGGCACGAAGGACCTCACGCTATGTGCCCAAGTTGACACGAACGGCGACGGCATCCCAGATCCCCCACCCAATCAGCCGAGTGGAACTCCCTGGTGCGCCGACCCGAATCACAAGGATCTCTTTGTCGAGGTTGCCTGGATGGCCAATCACAAGCCCGACCCTCAGGCGCTGAGCCAGACACAGAGCGTCACGGCGGTCGGTGTCCAAAGCGTCAGGGAGGCCTTCGGAGCGGCGCCTCCTCCTCCACCCCCGCCTTCGCCGCCGCCGGGATGGGGGCTGTTCAGCAATCCTGATAATACGAACGGCATCAGGCTCCACACCCAGGTCGACAAGCAGGCGGTGGCGTTCCTCAACTCCACCGGTACCGCCGTCAAAAATGAGGTCACTAATGTCGCGTTGACTCCCTGCACGGCTCTGGCCAGCGCCGCCCCGGACCCCAACGATGCGGCGGACTACGACGCCATCAAGAACGGGACACCCGGCGTGACCAACATGGACTTTCGCGTGGCCAACGGGAACTTCGGCGCGTTCGATGCCTCCATCCAGCCCAGCGCCAAAGCGGTGAACGCGATGCGGCTCGCGTTCCGCTATGTCCTCTTTGCCCATAACCTGGTGGGGAACCCCAACGGTGGCTCCAGCAGCTCAGGGTGTTCAGAAGTCGGCGGAGACGATGCGGTCGTCTCTCTCGGAAGCTTCACGACGACCACCGTCAACGGGGTCAGCCATCCCCGCGGGACCACCGATCAGCAAGCCGGCACGTTCATGCACGAATTCGGGCACCTCCTCGGCTTCGAGCACGGCGGGGAAGATACCGTCAACAACAAGCCCAACTACCGCAGCGTCATGAGCTACAGCCGCCAGTTCTCCGGCAGTCCCATCGCGGGGCGCCGGCTGGACTACTCACGCAGCGAGGTCAATCTCAACGAGGCGGCTCTGAATGAGTGCACCGGAGTCGGGACGATCATGTCCGACCCCACACTCGGGCCTATTCTGCCGTTCTTCCCCTCGGCGGATCAGATCGCCTTCGGCCCAGGCCCATGGTCGATAGTCACCCCAACGACTGCGACCGTCAGCAGTCCCTGCACGGCTGGCCAGTTGCCCATCAACTGGAACCGGCAAACCAGCCAGGGCAAGGTTTTCCAGAATCCTACGATCGGGGACATCAACAGTGACGGCGTTAATACCACGCTGTTTGGGTCCAATGACTGGGCCAACGTGCTCTACAGGTTGTCGGCGGCCATCGACTTCGCCGGCGGCCGCAGCGAAACTCTGACATCGAGCCTGTCGGGAAGCGAAATGACGAAGGAAAACGAGACCGACTTCTTCCAGAGAAAGGATGTGGACGGCAACGGCATCGGCGATAGCAGGGACTGCGGCGGCACGATTACGACGGATCCCAATGGCGTCGCCCCCCCGACCACCTCGTTTCCCTGCACGCACCGGATCGTCATCAAGCCGAGTTTCAGCTTCCCCAAGAGAATCAACCTTGGCACCGAGGCCACCATCTCGATCGGGATCTTCAGTGAGATGAATGGCACGCTCGTGTGGGATGCGACGAACCAAGTCGTGACTTTGACGAACGGCTGTACGGCGTCAGCAGCACCATGCCTCACGTTCAGCGTCGAGAACGTCGTCGTGCCCGTGAAGACGAACCAGAATGGCCAGGGCACGTGCTCTGCGCAGAACCTCGCCGACCCGAACGGCGGGCTGAATGATCAAATCAAGGACTTGAAGTGTCAGTTCGCGACGAGTGGGTTGCCGACCGGTACACACTTCGGCGTCGTGTCCGGCTACTTCGTCGACCCGTTGGATATAGACGTCGTCACCGGCAAACCGGCGGTTAAGGCGTTCAGCGCCAGACAGGAGGTGACCATCCTGCCGTAAGCCGAGTCGCTCGAAGAGACGGTAGCGCGGAATGACGCAAACCAAACGCTCGACCCTGGGCCGTGCCTGCCGAGGCGGGCCGAAAAGAAAGGTCATCATGACACGCAAACGCGTTATCGGAATGCTCGCGGTGATCGCGCTCCTCGCACTGCCCGGGACGGGAGCGCAGGCGGGCAGTGGGGGAATGCCGTCCGCATCCACGGGGTTCTTTCTGTGCAAGTCGATCAACGGCGACGACGCTGCGCAGCGCGTCAATGCCGATTCAACTGACCCGGGGGCTGGCTGGGGCTTCACACTGCAGGGTCTCCGGATCGGCAATGCGATCCTTGGGTGTGCATTCACCAAGCTGTTTAACCCTTCGACTGGGAAGGCGATAACTCCCAATC
>JBKOVG010000219.1:0-14737 GCA_046723845.1 Candidatus Methylomirabilota bacterium
CATCGCCAGCGTGGGATTGCCCAGCCACGACGGCGCCTGCGCCTGCGTGACCAAGCCGAAGTACATCAAGCCGCGGTTGAACAATCCCATGCCCGGATCGAAGATCCACTGCCACGCCACCGTGCTGAGCACGGTGGGCACGATGAACGGCAAGAGCAGCATGGCGCGCGCAAAGGACTTCAGCTTGAAGCTCTGGTTCATCACGAGGGCCATGCCGAGCCCGCCGCAAGCCTTCAAAATGGTCGCGGCCCCGGTGAAGATGATCGTGTTCCTGACCGCCTGCCAGAAGATCGGGTCGTTGTTCAGCTTGACGAAATTGGCGAAGCCCACGAAGGAGGCGCTACGGGCCACTTCCTTGTGGAAGAAGCTCAGGTATACGCCGTAGATGAACGGGTAGCCGAGGAAGGCCAGGAGGAAGAGCACGGGCGGCGTGACCATGAGCCAGGAATACACTGACTCGCGTTCCACGAACGTGCCGAGCCGGCCAAACCGGGCTGGCCGGTGGGCGGGCGCCGCGAGGGCGCCCGCCCGAGGGGCCTCGAGGATCTTGCTCAATGCCTACCCTTGCTTGTTACCTATCCGTAGATGGTCTTGATCTGTGCCACCGCCTCGGCGATGGCGGTCTTGGTCGGGGTACCCGTGATGGCCTTGGTGAACATGTCGATCACGATCCAGCGGTTGATCACTTCGCCGTGCTGGCGATTGGCGGGCGCCGGCCACGACGTGAGCTTCCCGGTCTCCAGCACCTTCTGGAACGGCTTGACGCGCGGCTCGATGTCCCACTCCGGCGCCTTGTCGAAGGCGTGCAGGTACGGGGCGAAATACATGTCGCCGGAGGCGATCCACGGGCGGTACTGCTTCGGGTCCATCATCCAGCGCAGGAAATCCCTGGCCGCCTGCGGGTCCTTGCTGTAGGCGAACACCCCGTGGGTCACGGGCACCAGCGCGTGGTAGCGCTGGCCGGTGGGCCCCTTGGGATTGAGGCCGTGCTCGATCACCTTCCCCATCTCGGGCAGGTCACGCTTGGCCGAGACCATGATGCTGTAGGCGTTGTTGGTGCACGAGATCTGGCTGGTCAGGAAGGCCTTGTTGTTGTGTGGGTCCAGCCACCCGATGCAGTCTTCGATGCAGGCTTCCTTGTAGAGCCTCTTCACGTACTCCACGGCCTTCGCGGTCTCGCTGCTATCCAGCGCGACCTTCTTGCCGTCCTTGTCCATGACCGTCACGCCGTAGGACCACAGGAGCGGGTAGAGCCAGGAGTAGTTGTCCGCGAAGCCGTGCCCCATTGACATGCCGAACGGATGGCCCTTGGCCTTGAGCTTGATGCCGGCCTCCAGGAATTCGTCCCAGGTCTCCGGGAAGGTCTTGACCCCGACCTCGTCGAACCAGTCCCTCCGGTAGTTCATCAGCTGGCCGATGTTCGCGTTGGGCACGGACTTCCACTTGCCCTTGTCGATGGACAGGCGCTTGATCTCGTCGTACCAGCCGCCCTGCTGCTTGCCCACCTCCTCGGCGATGTCGGACACGTCCACCAATGCGTCGCGGTAGAGCCACTCCTGCTGGACCCAGGCCAGGTCGGCGCCGTTCTTGTTCTCCACCATGGAGACGAGCTGGGGCACCGCGCTACCGCCTGCGGCCTGGATCTGGTACTCGATCTTGATGCCCGTGGCCTTTTCGTAGGCAGGGGCCATCACGTTCTGGAAATGCACGTCGAAGTTCTTTACATATGAGCTTTCGCGGGCGAACGTGATCTGGACCGGCTTGGCCTGAGCGTGGCGGGAAACCCAGGGCCCCGCGGCCACGCCGGTGGCCCCGGCGGCAAGCTTCAGGAAATCGCGACGGGTCGCCTTCGACTCGGTGGTTTGTGCCATACCCTCTCCTTTAGCGACGATATGGTTGACGCTTGGAGAACATTGACACCAGCAAGCGATCGGTCCGGCCGTCGACTTGAAGCCGAGACCGCCCCCCTTCGGATCCGGCTCCTGAGACGATGATCCTGCCTCGGGGCAGAAGCGTCGTCAAGGACCGGGTAAGTCAGTTAGCGACCCCTATCCTCAGACGGTGACAGCGTCCGCCTGGGCCAGGGGCATCATCTCCGCCACTGGACACACGGCGGACCCACCAGGAAGGGAGCGCAAAGGGACAACGAGTATGAGGAAAGCAATGTTCCCGGCGGGATTGATGGCGGTGCTACTGATGGCAGGCCATGCACGGGGCGACGCTGTTCGACCAGCTGCCGTACAATGAGCCGTTCCCGACGCTTGCGCCTCCCCCACATCGAGGAGAGCCCCATGGCCAAGTACATTCCGAGTCCCAGGGATTGGGTGCGTGAACAGGTCGAGCTCTACGAGAGCAGCGGGGGCACCCAGGGCACCACGCTGCGCGACACGGGGCTGCCCGTCATCATCGTGACCAACACCGGCAACAAGACGGGCGGGATCCGCAAGACACCGCTCATGCGCGTGAAGGACGGGGCAAACTACGTCCTGGTCGGGTCGCAAGGCGGGGCGCCCACGAACCCCGTGTGGGTGTACAACCTGCGCGCGAACCCGAACGTCGAGGTTCGAGACCTCACGGTGGTGCAGCCCATGCGGGTGCGCGAGGTCGAGAACGAGGCCGAGCGGGCCAGGCTCTGGGAGCTCGCCATCAAGGCGTTCCCGCCCTACGAGGAGTACCAGAAGAAGACGACGCGGAAGATCCCGGTCTTCCTCGCAGAGCCGAAGCGGTAGCGGGACAAGGGTGCACTCACGGGTGCCTGACCCGCAGGTTCCAACGCCGAGGGCGCGCCGACGGCCCTCGCCGCCAACTCCTGAGCGGGGAGCGGCTACTCGCCTAGGCGGTACTGCTGGCGCATGCGCGGCATGCACTCCGAGCAGAGGCCGTGGCTGAACTGCGCGTCGGAGTGATCGCGCACGTAGATCTCCACAGGCAGCCAGGTGTCTTCGGCGCTGTGTATGCGCTTGCAGTAGAGGCAGATGGTGATGACGCCGGTGAGCGCCGGGTGACGACGCTTCTCGGTCACATCCACGAACGACATGGCCACGCCGTGGGGCGTGTCGTCCCCGGACCGGATAAGCGGGTGAGCCCGCACCGAGATCCACGTGCGCTCGCCATCCTCGCGCAGGACACCCATGACCAGGCGTGGTGACGGCAGCCCGGTGCTAAGGGCGAGCGCATCGGGCTGCTCCTCGGGCGGAAACGGGGAGCCATCTTCCTTGACGGCGTCTTCGCCAAGGCTCTCGAGGGCGGAGCCGAGAATGCGCTCGGCGCCCGGGTTCCAGCCGGAGATGACGCCGCTCGCGCTCTTGAAGAGCACGCCTTCCTCGAGGCCTTCGATCACGGTGCGGTAGCGGTCCTCGCTCTCGCGCAGCAGCGACTCCAGGTGATGGCGCTCCGTGATGTCGACCGCGTGGCCGATCACGTAGGGCTCGCGGTCGGGAGGGCGGTAGAGGATGTTGCGATAGGCCCAGAGACGTTCCTCGCCGCTCTTGCTCACCAGGCGGAGCAGGCCGCGGTCGGCCTCCTTCTCGCGGATGCGCTCCAGATAGCCGTCGAAGAACGGGCGCACCGAGGGCGCGAGGAACTCGCGGAGGTTGCGGCCCACGCCATCCTCCGGCGCATAGCCGAGCTCCATGGCGGAGGCGGGACTCACGTAGAGAAGCTTGCCGGTGAGGTCGTGGCTGCAGACGAGGCCCTGGCTGTTCTCCACGAACTGGCGGAAGAGCTCCAGCCGGTCGCGAAGGCGCCGGTGCTCGCGCTCCTCCGCTGTGGATAGCTGCTCCAGCGCGTCCAGCCAGGCCCGCGCCTCGGCGAGATCCGCCGGCGGCCGGCGCGCGTCTTCATGTTCCTTCATGTCTTCTGCCTCCTGGGCGTCCTTCAAGATAGGCCACGCGACTCCTGAGAGCAATCACCCCGCTGCGCTAGCAGCTGACGGCGGTCGCGATCGTGTTGACTACGCGAACCGCATGAGGAGGTAGAGCGAGGCGATGGCGAGGATCAGGCCGGCCACCTCGCGCGCGCCGAGGGATTCTCCGAAGCCGATCGAGCCCAGGGCGGTCAGAAGCACGAACATCGAGATGGAGTACACCACGCCGACGGCGGCGAGCTTCATCTGCCTCATCACGAAGACCCAGCCGAAGGCCGTCGAGGCATAGACGGCGAAGCCCACGTAGAACCACCCGCTGCGCAGCGGGGTGTCGTGCTGACTCGCCAGCTTCAGGAAATAGTCGCCGATCACGCCCACCACGCTGAAGCCGATCGTGACGAGCACCGCCATGGCATGACTCCTCACGAATCCTCCTCATTTCGTCGGCCGGGTCTTCAGCCACTCCCCGTAGGGATGCTCCTTGAACTGTCCTTCATGCAATCGACATACGGCAGGTTCGGGGACGCCACGGAGTTGGTCGCGCCCCGGATGGTGTAGCGCCCGTCGGGCTCGACCTTGTCCATGTACCACGTATTGCTCCGGCTATCACAGATGCGGCCCATGGCCCATACGTATTCCTGCTGGGGGGTGTCCTTCGCGCTCGCGCATCCCATGAGGCCGGACAACACGAAGAGGGACAGGACCCGTTGCAACGCCGTCGGCCAGGAAAAAAGATCCATGGCACCTCGTGGGCGCAGGATCGAAGGGAGCCCGAGCTTAGCAGATGCAACGATATTACCGACCGAGAAGCCTTAAGAAATTCTGAAGACACCGGAACCGGAACCGAGCCCTCCCGGTTCTCACGCCGCAGAGTTCTCCGTCCCGATCACGTGACAACAACCGACGGGGGCACGCGATGAGAAAAGCACTTGTCGTAGCCGCGGTTGCTGCCTTGAGCCTGCTGGGAACGCGCGTGGTCGCGGACGCCAGCACGATATTTCACGCGAACATGACGTTCGACCAGGAAGTTCCGACCGTGCCGGCCTTCGAAGGTACCTTCGGCGTGGCCACCTTCGTGCTCAACGACGCGCAAACCGCGCTGTCCTACGACGTGACGATCTTCGGCCTGAACTTCCCGCCCGGGACTCCTCCCGGACCCACCGACCTGACCCGGCTACACATCCACCGCGGTCCCGCGGGGGTCGCCGGCCCCATCGTGTTCGGCATGATCGAGGCCACCACGCCGCCGCTGGGCCCGGTGTCGGACCTGGACGATCTGTCCATCTCCATGTCTCCCGGGTTCATCCACGTGACGGGCGTCTGGGACAACAACGAGGGGATCGGCACCACCTTGGCCGCAGAGCTCGTTAACCTCTTCTCGAACAACCTCTACATCAATGCCCACACGGGCGATCACGCATCGGGGGAAATCCGGGGGCTGATCAGCGCCGTGCCCGCGCCCTCGAGCCTGCTCCTGATCGTGCTCGCCGTGGCGGGAGCTGCCTTCATCGGATTGTCGCGCCGGATCGCCGCCTAGGTGCGGCGGGCGACGGGTCACTTCACGGGAGCGAGATGCCCAGCTCCTGCTTCAAGGCCGTCTGCCCGGCCGTGCTCACGGAAACCGCTCGCCCCTCAGGGCGCCGGCGCAGCCAGCCCCTTTTTATAAGGTTGGCGGCCAGGGCTGCGCCGAGCGACCCCGCCAGGTGATGACGGCGCTCGGTCAAATCCAGGCACGCCCGCGCGAAGTGACGGCGGCGCCGGCGCACGCCCGACACATCGATCCCCAGCGCCGCGAACCACGCCGTCCCCTTCGTCGAGACCTCGAAGTCTTTTCCTCGAGCCACGAGCAGGCGGCGTCCGACCAGCGCAGCTAGCACGCGCACACCCAGGGTTCCCGCCAGGTGGTCGTAACAGAGGCGGGCGTGGGGAAACAGCGCGCCGTCCTCCGCGGCAGGCACCCGGGCCCGCGGACGATGTGGGGCCAGGACCATGAGCGCCTCGAGAGCCTGCGCCACCTGCTCGTTGGCGAGCCGGTAGCTGCGCTGCCGCCCGTCCGCCTCCCCCCTCACCAGTCCCGCCTCCACCAGCCGGCCGAGATGCGCGCTCGCGGTCTGCGGGGTGATGCCCGCCCAGTAGGCGAGCACGCTCGCGGGCAGGGCGCGGCCGTCCATGAGCGCAGTGAGCATGGCCGCGCGCGACGGATCGCCGATGGCGGCGGCCACCCCCGAGATGTCCATGGCCCGGGCCGGGGTCGCTGCGGTCATGTTTCGTCCTCCATCGAATCGTTTCACGTTGCCCTCCGCCACCCGCGCGGGCATCCTAGCATGGAACGATTCGGTGGACATCGAGGCGTGCCGGCAGGAGCCCGAGGAGAGCGGAGCGCATGTACCACGGATGGAAGGTCGTCGGCGGCGCCTTCCTCGTCGCGGTGTTCGGCTGGGGATTCGGCTTCTACGGCATCGGAGTGTTCCTCGCCACCCTGGTGGACCGGCACGGGTGGGCGACCAGCGCCGTCTCGTCGGCGGTGACCGTCCTCTATCTGGTGGGAGCGGCGCTCATCGCGTGCGTGGCGAGCGCCTTCGAGCGCTTCGCCCTCCGCCTCTCCCTCGCCCTGGCCGTGTTCTTCGGGTCGGCCCCGGCGCCCTCCACCGAGCCGGAGCCGCCTGCCGCCGCCTAGCCGCGCGCTACTGAGCGGGTATCCCCGTCGACTGACACGAGACGAACTGCACGCCGGACGGCCGCGGTTCCGTGGCCGGTCAGGGGCCGAAACAATCGCTTGACGTGTTTACAGTGTAAATGTACGGTGTCCACTCATAGCCGCACACGAGCATGGTCCCACGACGCCAAGGAGGGCGCCCATGAGCGCACCCCAGACCTTGAGGAAGCCGCAGGAAGAGACGGCGGAGGGCTTCCACCAGTCCTGGTTCCCCCTCGCCCTGGCCAGCGAGATCGTCCCCGGCCAGGTGGTCGGCCGCGACTTCCTGGGCACCCGCGTGATCCTCTCTCGCGACGCCGATGGCCGCGCCCTGGTGCAAAGCGCCTTCTGCCCGCACCTGGGCGCCGATCTCTCCGTGGGCCAGGTGGTCGACGGGCAGATCCGCTGCGCCTATCACCACTGGCGCTTCGACTGCTCGGGGCGCTGCGTGGACATCCCCGCGGGCGACAAGATTCCGCCCGGCGCGCGCATCGCCACCTATCCGAGCGCGGAGGCCTGGGGCCTCGTCTGGGCCTTCAACGGCGAGAGGCAGCTCTTCCCCGTGCCCGGCATCCCGGGAGCGACGGAGCGCGAGATCTGCTACGAGGCGCGCTTCCGCGGGACACGCCCGGTCGATCCCTGGGTCGCCGTCTCGAACGGGGTGGACTTCCAGCATCTCCGCACGCTCCACGGACTGTCCGCGGTGGATCCCGACGGGGTCACGGTGGCCGAGAACCACATGGAGTACCGGATCGAGACGCCGTCGTTCGTGCAGCACGTCCTCATCACGGGCGTGAACACCTTCTCCCAGCACCTGGTCTTCGGCGGCGAGGATCTCTTCATGCTCTTCAGCGGCGCGCCCATGGCACACGGGCAGACCATGGGATTCTACGTCTACGGGGTGCCCGCCACCGGCACCGCGGGGGACGCGGCCAAGCTCGAGAACCTGCGCGGATTCATGCAGCGGCTCATCGCCGAGGACGCGCCGGTGCTCGACACCATCCGCTTCCGCCCGCGCGTGCTCGTGGCCTCCGACCGGCACCTCGCACGCTTCTTCAGGTTCGTGCGGGAGTTCCCGCGCGCGGCGCCCCCGGACGCCTGAGCGCATGCCCAAGAACCTCTCCGCCGCCGAGGTCGACGCCTTTCGCGCGCGGCTCTGCGCGGTGGCCCAGCACAAGTTCGCCACCGCCGGCCGCGACGGCGTGAGCATGCGGCAGCTCGCGGATGCCCTCGGCTGCAGCCCCATGACGCCGTACCGCTATTTCCGCAACAAGGACGAGATCCTCGCCGCCGTGCGCACCGCCGCCTTCGACCGGTTCGCGGGCGCGCTGGAGACGGCGGCGCGGAAGACGCGCGGTGATCTCCAGGCTCAGGGCCGCGCGGTGGGCGAGGCCTACCTCCGCTTCGCGCTGAGCGAGCCCGAGGCGTATCGCCTGATGTTCGATCTCTCGCAGCCGCACCCCGACCGCTATCCCGAGTTGATCCGCGCCACCGCCCGCGCGCGGCATCTCATGAGCGCTGCGCTCGAGAAGCTCGTGGAGGCGGGCATCTTCCACGGCGATCCGCAGCTCCTGGGCTATGTCTTCTGGGCGACCATGCACGGCCTCATCGTGCTGCACCTGGCCGGAAAGCTGCCCGGCAAGCCGGATTTCCGGACCATCCACCGAGAAGCGATGCGCCTGCTCTCCACCGGCGCCCGCGCCAGCGCGCCCGCGGAGCCGCGCATCCCTCGCCGACGGAGGCGCGCCTCATGAGCATCCTGCTGAGCCTCTCCCCCTTCGCGGTCTTCTTCGTGCTGATGCGGCTCCACTCGCCGATCACCGGGCTGGTAGGCGCCCTCGCGGCCTCGCTGGTGCTCCTCGCGCGCATGCGCCGGCGCCGGGAAGCAGTGAAGATCCTCGAGGTGGGCACCCTCGTGCTCTTCGCCCTCCTCACCGCCTACACGTGGATCGGCTCGCCGAACTGGACGGTGGCCACCGTCCGCCTCGCCGTGGACGTGGGGCTGCTCGCCATCGTGCTCGTCTCCCTCGCCATCGGCCAGCCCTTCACGATCCAGTACGCGCGCGAGCGCGTGCCCGAGCAGTTCTGGGCCCTGCCGGTTTTCTTCACCACCAACCTCATCATCAGCGCCACCTGGGCGGGCGCCTTCGCGGTGATGGTCGCCGCGGACGCCACTGCCGAGTGGGTCCCCGTCATTCCGCTCTGGGTCGACATCGGCGCCACGCTGGTGGCCCTGGGTGGCGCGATCTGGTTCAGTAACTGGTACCCCGCGGTGGTGCAGCGCCGCCGGCTGGCCGCCGCCGCGCCCTGAGCGACTAGCGGGGACGCCGCGCGAGGAGGGTGAGCGCGCTCACCGTGAGGAGGCCCGCGATGCCGCCCAGCGCACACGCCGCACGCACACCCAGGTGCTCCGCGACGGTGCCCACGAGCAGCGAGCCGAACGGCGTCATGCCCGCGAAGGCCAGCGCGTAGAGCCCCATGACGCGGCCGCGCAGGGCGTGCGGCGTGATGAGCTGCAGCGTGGTGTTGCAGCTCGTCGTGAAGTAGATCTGCAAGCACCCGAGCACGGCGAGCAGCGCCACGGCCACCCCGAAGCGGCCGACCAGCGCCAGGAGCGCCACGCCGATGGCGAGGAGCGCCGCGGAGCCCGCGAGGAAGAACAGCGGCGGCCGATCGCGCCGGAGCAGGGCGATGCCCGCCGCTCCCGTGATGGCGCCCGCCCCCAGCGCGGACATGAGGAGGCCGAAGCCCTGCGCGCCCTCATGCAGGACGTCGCGCGCGATCAGGGGCACGACCACGTTGAAGTTGAGGACGAGCAGGCTCACCGCCACGAGGAGCGCGAGAGTGAAGCCCACCGCCGGCGTGCTCAGCGCGTAGCGGGCCGCGCCCATCAGCCCCTGCCGGATGCCGAGCCGCCCCGCGGGATCGGGATGGCCTTCGGTGCGGATGGCCACGAGGGCCGCCAGCACCGCCACGAAGCTCGCGCCGTTGAGGAAAAAGGCCACGGCCACGTCGAAGCGCGCGATGAGGAGCCCGGCCACGCCCGGCCCCACGATGCGCGCGCCGTTGAAGACCACGGAGTTGAGGGCGACGGCGTTGGGCAGGTCGGCCTTACCCACGAGATCGCTGAGGAAGGACTGGCGGGCGGGAATGTCGATGGCGCGGCCGACGCCGTAGATCGTGGCGAGGACGGCCACGTGCCAGTAGCGGACGTGGCCGCTCCGCACGAGCAGCGCGAGCACGAAGGCCTGTGCCATCATGGCCGCCTGGGTCACGAGGAGGATGCGCCGCTTGCCCAGGCGGTCGCTGAGGGCGCCGCCCACCGCGGAGAGGAGGAGGATGGGCGTGAACTGCAGCGTGTTCACGAGCCCGAGCTGGAAGGGCGAGCCCGTCAGCTCCAGGACGAGCCACGACTGCCCCACGCTCTGCATCCACGTGCCGATGAGGGAAACGAGCTGCCCGCCCCAGAAGAGCCGGAAGTCGCGGTGCCGGAACGCCCCCAGGCGCCTGGGCGCCGGCGAAGGTGTCGATGGATCGGGCATGCGCTCCCGACTCTACACGACGCCGGGCGTCCGGGACCACGCATGGACGTGATCATCGAGCGCCTGCGCGATCTGCCGTCAGCCGTCGTCGCCGAGCTGCTCGCGGAGAGCGAGGGCTCGCGAGGATGAGAAACCGCCGATGCTCGAGCTACGACCGGGCTGCGAATGCTGTGATCGCGATCTGCCGCCTGACTCGACGGAGGCGGTGATGTGCTCCTTCGAGTACACGTTCTGCCGCGCGTGCGCCGACGGCGTGCTAGGCGGGCGCTGCCCCAACTGCGGCGGCGAGCTCGTCCCTCGCCCGCGCCGTCCCGCCGACAAGCTGGCGAAGTTTCCCGCCTCGACCGAGCGCGTCTTCAAGCCCGCCGGCTGCGCGAAGCGCTCGGCTTGAGACCGCTACCCACTGAGGCCGGGGAAGAGGCGCGACACGGAGACGCTCGATTGCGGCGCGGCGAGCGGCGTCACCTGCGCGGTGACATCGAGGGCCTCGCGGCGAGCATAGCGCCAGCCGAAGGGTGAGGCGGCGTCGGGCACGGGCTCGCGGTAGACCTCGAGGACGCGGGCGGCCAAGTTGAGCACCCAGTAGTCGGCCAGGCCCGCTCGCGCGTAGAGGCTACCCTTGTGCAGCCGGTCGACGCGCAGGCTCGACTCGGCCACCTCGACGGTCAGCACGGCGCGCGAGGGATGCGCGAGGGCGTAGTCGTCGGGCTGGCCGGGCACGACGGCCACGTCGGGCTCGGGCTCCGACTCGTCGTCCAGGGCCAGCGGTCCCTCCTGGCGGACATCCCAGCCCGGCCCGAAGGCGGCATCGAGCGCCCGCGCCGCCTTCCGGATCGCCGTGTAGTGCGCGGGGCCCTGCGGCTCCGCGTTCATGAGCTCGCCACCGATGAGCTCGAGGGCCTCGCCTAGCGGGAACACGCTTAGATCGACGAGCTTCTCGTACTCAGCTCGCGTGTAGCGTCGAGTCTCGATCTCGCCGTCGGTCATGGCGTGCATCGTAGCTACGCGCGACGGGACAGGTCAACGTCTCTGGATCGATACGTCGATTCCCGAACGACCATCAGCGGCTCACGTCTTGAAAAGCAGACAGGACGGGGTCGCCGGCGATGCGCTCGGCCGGAAGGGTGGCCAGCGTCGCACGCATGAGGACCATGTCGCCCGCCGCCCATGCGAGGCCGAGCGCGATACCAAGCTCCGCAGGCCCGAGAGCATCCGTTCGACCCGATCTGAGAGCTTCGAGCGCGCGCGGGCCGACGAACGCGCGCTGCAGCGAGAGGCACAGATCGCGGGCCTGTGAGGTGGCCAGCACCGCTCTCTCCGCCGGTGTCATGACTGCTCCTCGAGCAGCGCGATGTCGGCCATATCCTGAGCAGAACCCCTCAGCCGCTTGAGCTCGATCAGTCCGGCGCGCGAGACCACGGTCACCGGGTGGCCTTCCCACTCCGCGTCCATGCGTGTGCTCCAGGCGCTCTCGGTCGGGCCCGATCGAGCCTCGATCACGTCGAGCATCAGCACTTCGGGATCCCCAGGAACGATCTTGGTCAGTCGATGCATCACGACGTCGCCCCCGGCCAGTCGTGCCGGCGCGGGTTCACGCCGCGCGAAACCGTGAGGCGCGAGTGCCTCGGCGATCGCGGCGACCGCGGCGGGCGGGGCCAGCAGATCGACGTCGATGGTGGCGCGGGGACGAGCGTGAATCGACATAGCGATCCCTCCACACACCGCATAGGGGACGCGAGCGGCGGCAAGGGCACCTACGATGATTCGGAATTCCTCGAAGAGGTTGGGCATGCCAGCTCCAGGGGAGCGTAACACGCCGAGGTGCGGATGGATTCTAGTCCAGCCAGTCCTTCTCTTTCAGCTTGCGAGGGAGGTACTGCTTGGTCAGGTACTGGAAGTCCTTGTTGGCGAGCGCATCCAGCTCGTACTTGAGACCGGTCCCGAGCATGCGCTTGATCTCCTCCTGCCAGGACTTCTTCTCGAACCAGCGGTACTTGAGCAGCTCCTTGGCCCGACTCACGTCCTTGTCGTTGAGCTTGATGCCCACGTTGCGCGGCAAGCCGTAGCGGTCGGGATCGGCGCTGGAGAGCCCGATGAACTTCGCCTTGGGGATGGCCATGCGCTCGCTCTCGAAGGCGAGATTGATCGAGCCCTGCTTGACCACGGAGTAGATGTAGTAGCCCCAGGGATCGTTGTCCACAAGGACGTAGACGGGCAGCTTGTACTCCTCGTGGAGGCGCCGGGCGAGGCGGCGCACGCCGCGCGGGGGCTGGCCGTTGCCGGTGAGGAGGACGCAGTTGTAGCGGCGCCAGAACTTGTCCTCGGAGAGGCGGTTCCACTGCGTCCCCTTCTCCACGAGGAGGACGAAGTCCGCCGTGCAGCGGCGGATCTCGATGTACTCCGGCTCCACGATGGAGGGCACGGAGTAGCCGCCCTTGCCCAGGCGCGCACAATCGACGCGGTCGCCGTCATCGCTCAGGACCACCGGTCCCACGATGCTGCCTGCGTTCTCCGCCCGCACGTGGAGCTCCTCGCGCAGGGCGGCCAGGGTCACCTCCAGGTCCTCGATGAGCGGATCGGACTCGTTCTGATTGTCGAAGGTGTTCTCGTGCGAGCCCTTCATGGTGTGCTTGGTGCGGTAGTAGATCTCGCGGAGCGAGGTGGTGAGGTTGGCCCGCTGCAGCTCGCTGAGCGCGTCGGCCACCAGCACCGTCTGCATGAACTTCTTGGCCATGCCCACGTTGAAGAAGGTGCGCGCCTGCTTGCGCCGGCCCAGCTCGATGATGCCGCGCTTCTCGTTGAAGTTGATGTTGGCGAGGCTTCGGATGGGAATGGCCAGGGTGGGATCCTTGCTGCGCTCGGCAGCGGTGATCACGGTGTCCGCCACCCCCACCAGCTTCTTCTCGACGGCTCCCACCTTGCGCGTGGCGGCCTTGGCCATGGTTACCTCTTCTTCCTGCGCGGAGGCGCCTTCGCCTTGCGCGGGCCGGCCTTGGCCTTCGAGGCCTTGACCTTCGAGGCCTTGGGCTTCGTGGCCTTGGGCTTCGTGGCCTTCGTCTTCGAGGCCTTGCCCTTGGTCTTGCCGCGCTTCTGATCGGGCGCGGCCGGTTCGGGCTCCGGCGCCTCCGGAGCCGCCACCGTGGCGGTCTCCGCGGCGGGCAGCACGGGCGCCTCGCCCTCGGGGCCTTCGGGGGTGACGATGATGGAGTGCGGGAGGCCCTCGGGCCCGCCGTCGTGGCCCAGGATCTGGTCGGTCTTGGCGCCGCCCGTGCGCTTCAACGCGATCTTCTGGAGCTGGTTCTTGAGCTTCTCCTTGGGCAGCTTGCCGCCCTTGAGCCGGGCGCAGGCCTCCACCACTTCCTCGATGTAGAGCTCGAAGATGTTGCGACGGCGAAACTCGCTCTTGGCCCGCTCGCGGCGGCGGAGGAACACGCCGAGCCGCCGGCCGCATTCCTGGAGGGCGAGCTTGATCTCCTTCCGGATCTCGTCGTAGTCGGCGATGGCTTCCTTGGACTCGCTGGTGAACGGCACCCACACGCTGGCCATGTGGACGAAGACGACCATGGGCCCCGCGGGCAGCGCGCCCCGCGACTGGGTGACGCCATAGTTGCGCCACGCCGTCTCCAGCGCCGCCTTGAAGGTGGCGCAAGCCGACTGCTGATAGAGGAGCGGAACGCGATTGGCGTAGCGGATCACGCGCGCCAGCTCGCTGTCGTCCTCCGCCTGCTCCCCCTCGGCGAGGGGGGCGGCAGGGGCCTCGGTGGCCGCCGCCGTCTCCTCGGGCGCTTTGCCGAAGGCCAGCCCCGCCTCGATGATGAAGGGGTTGCCGCGATACACCGCGGGCGGGCGCGTCACCGCCGTGTAGAACTCGCCCTTGATCTGCTTGTAGAGCCCGTGGAGGATCGCCTTCTCGCCGATGGGCGACACGCAATTCGACGGCGGGGCCATGATCTTGGTCGCCTGGATGGCCCGGTACAGCGTCTCCGCCTCCATGCCGTGGATGTTGCGCGGCCGCGCGTCCGGCGAGAGCTTGGCCGTCTTGCAGATCTCCTGGGACACGGGGATCGAGACGCGGCTGAAGTCGCCGGCGAGGAAGCCGGCCAGCGAGTGGCTCCGCGTGTCGTGGAGCATGCGCAGGAGGATGCCGAACTCGATGCCGTAGGGATGCGGCTTGATCTCGCGCGGCTGGGGCGGCAGCTCGGGAATGGTGCGCGGGTACTCCCGCGTCTCCCCTTCCGGCGTGCGATAGACGAGCTGCACGTGCGGATTGGCGATGGCCGTCTGCTCCAGATACTCGTCCACGGAGGCGCGGCCCTTCTGGTAGCGCCCCTCGATCTCCAGGGTGACCTGGGTGCCGCGGTCGTGCTCCCAGTCGATCTTCTTGCTCTCGAAGATCCGCGGCTCGTTCTTCTTGGTGTCGATTTGCACCTCGAAGTAGTGGGCGGCCGCCCGTGCGCTCGTACGCGAGATGATCTGCACCGGCTTGCCCGTGGTGAGCTGGGCGTACATGCCCGCCGCGGAGATGCCGATACCCTGCTGGCCGCGGCTCATGCGCAGCCGGTGGAACTTCGAGCCGTAGAGGAGCTTGGCGAAGATGGGCGGGATCTGCTGGCGGACGATGCCGGGGCCGTTGTC
>JBKOVG010000162.1:0-5986 GCA_046723845.1 Candidatus Methylomirabilota bacterium
CCTGCACGCCGTGGAGATCCACGCCCAGCTCGCGCGCGAGCCGGCGCGTCGAGGGCGTGGCGGCCACGGGGCCGCCGTCGGCCTTCGCCGGAGTCGCCACGCTCTGCCGGGACGCCGGCGCGGTCGGGGGTGAGGTCGGCGCTTTCGGCTCGGCCACGGGGGCGGCCGGCGCGCTCTGCCGAGGCGCCGCGGGAGCCGACGCCGTCGCGCCGGCTGCATCGCCGAAGCTCACGAGCGGCTGGCCCACCTTGACCGTCTGCCCCGGCTGCACGTGGATCTTCTCCACGCGGCCCGCGAAGGGCGAGGGAATCTCCACCTGCGCCTTGTCCGTCTCGACCTCGAGGAGGGGGGCGTCTTCCTTGACGAGGTCGCCCTCCTTGACAAGGAGCGTCCGGATCTCTGCCTCCACGAGCCCCTCGCCGAGATCGGGCAGGACGAACGTGCGCGACATGAAGCGGGCGGCCTAGATCCGATCGAGCGTCGCCAGGGTGCGCTCGTTGACGACGTTCCCGGTGTTGAGCGTGCTCTTGGGCTCGAGGAGGAGGACGTGCACCTCGTCGGTGAGCGCGAGCGGGCAGTGCTCGACCCCGCGGGGGACCACGATGAACTCGCCAGCCCCCACCTCGCGATCGCCGTCGCGGAGTTGCATGCGGAGCCGTCCCGCCACCACGAAAAAGAGCTCGTCCTCGTGGTCATGGTGATGCCAGACGAACTCGCCCGCGAACTTGACGAGCTTCACGTGCATGTCGTTGACCTCGCCCACGATCTTGGGCGACCAGTGCTCGGTGAAGCGGGACAGCTTCTCCGTGAGATTGACCACGTCCATGGCACCCTCCCTCGGGGAGACGGTCAGTAGGCGAGCGTCTCGCGCGCGGCGGCGAGCACGCGCGCGGCGTCGGGGACATTTCCCTTCTCCCGCGCGAAGCCGGGAAAGGGCACGTCGTAGGCGGTGACGCGGCGAATGGGCGCCTCCAGCCTGAGGAACGCGCCCTCCAAGATGCTGGCCGCGATCTCCGCCCCCGGGCCGAAGCTCCGCGGTGCCTCGTGCACGATCAGCGCGCGCCCCGTCTTGCTCACGGAGGCGATGAGGGTCTCGCGATCGAGCGGCGAGATGGTGAGAAGGTCGAGCACCTCCACGCCCACTCCGTCCTCGAGCTGAAGCGTCTCCGCCACCTCGAGGGCCACGCGCAGCATGGCCCCGTAGGCGACGAGGGTAAGCCCGCGCCCTTCCTGGACGATCTCCGCGCGGCCGATGGGCAGCGCCTCCGTCTCGTCCGGCACCTCCTCCTTGGAGGCGTGGTAGAGCGCCTTGTGCTCGAAGAACACCACCGGATCGGGATCGCGGAGCGCGGCCACGAGGAGTCCGCGGGCCGTGCGCGGCCCCGAGGGGATGACCATCTTGAGCCCGGGGATGTGCGCGTAGAACTGCTCCTCGCTCTCGGAGTGGTGCTCCAGCGCGCGCACGCCGCCGCCGTACGGCATGCGCATCACCATCTGACAGTGGAAGCGGCCCTGGCTGCGCTGACGGTAGCGCGCGGCGTGATTCTCGATCTGGTGAAAGCACTGGAAGGCGAAGCCGGAGAACTGGATCTCGCACACGGGCTTGAGCCCGTACAGCGACATGCCCACGGAGGCGCCGATGATGCCCGCCTCTGCGAGCGGGCTGTCGATCACTCGCCGGCCGCCGAATCGGCGGTGCAAGCCTTCCGTGACGCGGAAGACACCACCGTCCACCCCCACGTCCTCCCCGATGATGACGATGTCCGGATCGCGCTCCATCTCCTCCAGCAGCGCCAGGTTCAGCGCCTTGACCATGTTGAGCTTGGCCATGGCTCCGCTCGTCAGGCCCGCGGGAAGGGGGACATCAACTCGTCAACCGGGTGGTCGTGCGCTGGCCGCGCATGGGCGGCGAGGCAGGCTCCGCGGCGGCGGCGGCATTGCTCTGCCCGGATCCCTGCAGGCGCGCGGCCAGCTCGGAGCGCTGGGCCACCACGTGCGGCGGCAGCTCCGCATACGCGTGATCGAACATGCCGAGCGGATCGGCGGGGGACAGCGCCTCGAAGCGCTCCACCCCACCGGCGATCTCCTCGTCCACCTGAGCCTCGACGGAGGCGTCGAGGAGCTGCTTGCCCTCGAGGTAGACCCGGAAGCGGGTGAGCGGATCCTTCTGCTCCCAGGCCTTGACCTCCTCCTCCGTGCGGTACTTGGTCGGGTCGTCGGCCGTCGTGTGCATGGCCAGGCGATAGGTGACGCACTCGATGAGCGTCGGGCCGTCGCCCGCTCGCGCCCGGTCCACTGCCTCGCGGCACGCCGCGTAGACGGCGAGCACGTCGTTGCCATCCACCTGGATGCCCGGAAAACCGTAGGCGGCGGCCTTCTGGGCGATGGTGCGCGAGTTCGTCTGCTTCTTGAGCGGCACGGAGATCGCCCACTGATTGTTCTGGCAGAGGAAGACCACGGGTCCGTGCCACACGCCGGCGAAGTTGGCCGCCTCGTGGAAGTCGCCCTCCGAGGTGGCGCCGTCGCCGAAGCAGGCCATGACCACCGAGTCCTCGCCGCGGTACTGGATGCCGTAGGCGATGCCCACGGCGTGCGGAAGCTGGGTCGCCACGGGAATGGTCACGGGCAGGTCGTGCTGCTCCGGCGCGGGCTGCCCGCCTTCGAGGCGCCCCGCGTAGAAGGCGAGGAGCTGCTCGATGGGCCAGCCCCGCCAGAGCATGGAGGCCGTCTCCCGGAAGGACGGCACCAGCCAGTCCCTCGCCTCCAGCGTGCATACGCTGCCGATCTGCGAGGCCTCCTGCCCCTTGATGGGCGCGAAGGTGCCGATCCGCCCCTGGCGCTGGAGCCGCAGCATGCGCTCGTCGAGGCGGCGCCCAAGCAGCATGCCGCGGTAGAGGCGCTGGAGCTGGTCGGGCGCGAGCTTGGGCTCGAGGGCGGCGTCGAGATTCCCCTCGCTGTCGAGGATCGACAGGCGCTCGATGGGAAATTGCGGCTCGATGAGGGTTCTGGGCATGGAGGCGACCTGATTCGCTCCTATCCTACCCGAACGCTAGGAGAAAGGAATAGGCAGCGGCGGCCGTCCCCACGGCCGTCCTCCCTTCACGGTCAGCCAGGGGACGAGCTTCTTGGTGCCAGCGCGCGTGTTGTTGCGGGTGTCCACGAACTCGACGGGCCCGTCCACGAGATCGAAGATTGAGATGTCGGCGGGCGCGCCCACCTGCAGCGTGCCCAGGCCGGGGACGCGATTGATGATCTTCGCGGGCTCCCAGGTCGCACGCGCCACCACGTCTTCGAGCGGGACGCCCAGGTTCAAGAACTTGGACATGACGTTGGGGAGCACCGGGTAGCCGGGAGTGTTGATGCTCACGCCGTGGAGGTCGCTCGAGATGGTATCGGGCTGGCCTCCCTGCTGCAGCGCGGCCTCGCACACCGTGTAGTCGAAGCTCCCTCCTCCATGGCCCACGTCGAAGATGACCCCGCGCTGCTTCGCCGCTTTCGCCGCGGGGAGGAGCTGTCCGTTCTGGACGATGTTGTTGCCTGCGCCGCTGAAGGCGTGCGTCAGGATGTCCCCCGGTCGCAGAAGGTCGAGCAGGTCCGAGATGGAGCCCGGGGCATTGCCGATGTGGCACATCACACGAAACTGCGGGCCGGCCATGCCGGCAGCGCGGATGGCCCGCCGCAGAGGCTCCAGCCCGTTCTGTCCGACCACGGACTCGGTCATCCGCACCTTGACGCCGAGAGTGACGTCGGCATTTTCTGCCACGGCCTTGGTACACAGGTCGATGTTGGCGTACTCGATATTGACCATCTCGCCTATCTGGCCGGCTCCTGCCAGCCCGATGGCGGAGATGTGCACGAAGGCGAAGAGGCGCGTGCGCGTCTGCGGCCTCGCCCAGTGCGTGAACGCGCCGAGGGTCATCGCTCCTGTGTCTCCGGCCGAGACCGCCGTGGTTGTGCCAGTGATGCCGACGAGCTCGTCGGCCGGAAGGCCTATGCCGATGTGCGGGCAGAAGTGCGCGTGGAGATCGACGAGTCCAGGCGTGAGCAGGCGGCCCGCCGCATCGATGCGCTGGGGCGAGCGGTCAGTGGCAATGGCGGGGGCGATCAGAGCGATCTGGCCGTTCCTGACGCCGATGTCGCGCTTGCCGCGCAGGCGCTGGCTCGGATCGAGCACGTCGCCGTTGGCGATGACGAGATCGAACTTGAGGGCGGGATCCGCGGGATTGAAGCCCGAGGGTACCGGCGCCATCATCTGGCTTCCGCTCGCCGGGGCCTGCGCCTGCGCCGCCTGGGCGGCGAGGAGCCCGCTCGCCGCCGCCGCCGTCGTGCCTAGCTTGATCAGATCGCGTCGAGAGACGTCCATGTCTCCTCCGATGGCATGTGAGGCGCGGCAGCGAATCCTCCACGAAGAGCGCTCCATGCTAGACGGGGGCCGCAGAAGCGTCAAGCAAATGCATCGAAGCTCGCGCGGGTGGGTGTGAGACGATGCTCACCGATGCCCTTCTCCGGCTTCGGCCTCCATCCCGATCTCCTCCGCGGCGTCAAGGAGATGGGCTTCACGCGCCCCACCCCGATCCAGCAGGACGCGATCCCGCCTGCTGCGGAGGGGCGCGACGTCCTCGCCTGCGCCATGACGGGCAGCGGGAAGACGGCAGCCTTCGTCCTGCCCATCCTCCATCGCCTCATGCCCAAGCGTCGTGGCGTGACACGCGCGCTCGTCCTCACCCCGACCCGCGAGCTGGCCGCGCAGATCGAGGAGCACCTGAGCCAGATCTCCGTGCACACGCCCCTGACCGGGGCGGCCGTCTTCGGCGGCGTGGGCATGGGGCCCCAGGAGCATGCCTTCCGCACCGGAGTGGACGTGATCGTGGCCACGCCGGGACGGCTCCTCGATCACTTCCGCTTCCCCTACGCGAAGCTGGAGGGCCTCGAGATCCTCGTGCTCGACGAGGCCGACCGCATGCTCGACATGGGCTTCCTGCCGGACATCCGCCGCGTGCTCCGCCACCTGCCCCCGCGCCGGCAGACCCTCTTCTTCTCCGCGACCATGCCCCCGCCCATCGCCGAGCTGGCCCGGGAGCTCCTGCGCCATCCCGTGACCATCAATCTGGAGCGCGCGGCCGCGCCCGCCGTGGGCATCACGCAGGCCGTGTATCCCGTGAGCCAGGAGCTCAAGTCCTCCCTCCTCCTCGAGCTCATCATGCGCGGGGAGATGAAGAGCGCGCTCGTCTTCACCCGGACCAAGCATCGCGCCAACCGCCTCGCGGACTTCCTCGCCCGCCACGGAGTGGCCTGCGAGCGCATCCACGGCAATCGCAGCCAGGCCCAGCGCACGGCAGCGCTGGCCGGCTTCAAGAGCGGCACCTTCCGGATCCTCGTGGCCACCGACATCGCCGCCCGCGGCATCGACGTGGAGGCCCTGAGCCACGTGATCAACTTCGACGTGCCCGCCGTGCCCGAGGACTACATCCACCGGGTCGGACGCACGGCGCGCGCCGAGCTCACGGGGGACGCCTTCACCTTCGTCTCTCCCGAGGAGAAGGGCGAGCTCGAGGCCATCGAGCGCGCGGTGGGCAAACGCCTGCCGCGGGTGACCCTGCCCGGCTTCGACTACGCGCGGAAGGGAACGGAGAAGCTCGAGGTGCCGCTGGCCGAGCGCATCGCCGCCATCCGCGCCCGCAAGGCCGAGGACCGGACGCGCGCCAAGGCCAACGCCGAGCGCCGCGCACAGCATCAGGGCGCCCCGACGTCGCGTTCCGCGTCTCCCTTGCCCGGGCGTCCCGCCCCGCCGGCGCGGCCGTGGACACCTCGTACGTCGCGTCCGGCCTCGCCACCGTCGTCCCGCCCTGGCCAGGCGCCGCAGTCGTGGGCGGGTCGCCCGTCGCGCCCGGCTTCTCCGCCGTCGTCACGGCCCGCTCAGGCGCCGCAATCGTGGCCGGGCAAGCCGTCGGGGCCGCGGCGGCCGGAGAGCCGCTAGGCGGTGATG
>JBKOVG010000093.1:0-10680 GCA_046723845.1 Candidatus Methylomirabilota bacterium
CTCAAGCGGAGCCCCGACGAGAGCCTCACCGTCACCCTCCACCCGAAGTGAGCCTGGGTAGTCCGGACTATTTCACGAACGCCGCACGTGCGACCGGGCGGGTGGCGGCGGGGGGAGGGGTGCGCTCAGGCGGAGTGGGACCCCCTCGTCCTGCGCGCAGCCCGCAGCGCTGCGAATCACGCGAGCGGGTGACGCAGCATGAGCGCACCCCTCCCCCCCGACGACGGGACCCGGCCGCCTCGCGCTCCGCGTGTTCGTGAAGAGGCCGGGCTAGAGCTCCACGTCGGTGCGCTCGGGGGGCGCCACCACGCGCGTGGGCGTGCCGCGAGCGGCGAGGTGCTGGGTAACGGTGGCGAGCTTGGCGTCGATCACGTCGTCGGTGTCGTCGGGATCGTGGTGGATGAGGTAAAGCGTCTTGGGATGCGCCTGCATGGCGAGGGTGGCGACTTGGGTCACCGAGGAGTGTCCCCAGCCGACCTTGCGCGGGTAGACCTCGTTGGTGTACGTGCAGTCGGTGATGAGGGCATCCGCGTCACGCGTGAAGGCGACCAGGCGCTCCATGTACTCCTCGGAGTGGAACTCCGAGCCGGGATCGAAGATCTCGTTGTCCGTCACGTAGCAGATGGAGCGGCCGCCGTAGGTGATGCGGTAGCCGAGACAGTTCCCGGGGTGGCTGAGGAGCATGGTCTTCACGGGGACGCCTCCGATGGTGTGCTCGCCCTCCGCGAGGTCGCGATAGGTGATGCTGGCCGCGAACTCGCGCACCGTCACCGGGAAGTACACGCCGTCCATCTGGGCGGAGATGAGATCGCGCATGGTGATGTCGCCGTGGGAGGCGCCACAGATCTCGAACTGGTTGCCCTGCATGTAGAAGGGCCCGAAGAAGGGCAGGGCATTGATGTGGTCCCAGTGCGGGTGGGAGATGAGGATGGAGCCGTCGATCCGCGTGCGCTTGGCGGCAAGGAGGGAGTCGGAGAGCGCCTTGATGCCGCTGCCCGCGTCGAAGACGAAGAGGCGGCCGTCGGGGAAGGCGAGGCTCACGCACGAGGTGGAGCCGCCGTAGCGGTAGGAGTCCTCGCGCGAGATGGGCATCGTGCCGCGCACCCCCCAGAAGGAGAGGGTCAGGGTGTCGGCCACGAGCCGCTCGAGCTCGTACACGAAGGAGGCGGGATTGAGGGGCTTGGTGAAGTAGCCGCTCGCCCCCAGCTCGGCCGCCCGCTTTCGCTCGAAGGGAAAGGCCTTGGTGGACATCATGAACACCTTGGTTTCCGCCAGCTCGGGCATGGAGCGGATGCGCCGGCACAGGTCGTAGCCGTCGATCTCCGGCATCATGATGTCCATGAGGACGCAGTCGGGCCGCCGGACGGGGATGTCACGGAGGGCCTCGGCGCTCGAACGGTTGACGGTGACGGCATGCCCGGCCTTCTCGAGAAGGGCCTTGGCGATGTCGGTCTGGACGGCGCTGTCGTCCACGACATAGATGTTGAGCGGCCTGCCCATACTGTGACCTCCCGGGATGTCCTGCGGCGGCCCATGGTCAGGGATGGGCGTGGGCAAGTCAAGGTGCCCCGTCGCATCGCGAGGGCCTGAGGCAGTCCGGAGGGCCTTGCGCGGGCAGGGGAGCCTCCCTGATCATGGCGCCATGAAGCGGGTGATGGAGCCGGCTGTCCGTCTGATGAACCGACTCCGCTATCCGCAGAAGTTCGCGCTCATCTCGTTGCTCTTCGCCATCCCCATCGCCGTCATGATGGCGCTGTGGCTGGTGGAGCTGCACCATCGCATGGCCGCCACCGCCGCCGAGCGGCGTGGGCTCGAGTACGTGGTCGCCCTCGGCCATGTCCTCGAGCCGCTCGAGCGCTCCCGCGGCCTCCGTATACTCGTCGATGCCGGCGACCCCACTGCCCGCGAGCTGCTGGACCAGGAGCGGGCCAACATCGGGGCCGCGGCCACCGCGGTAGACGCCGTCAACGACCGGCTGGGCGCGCGCCTGCGCGTGAAGGAGCTCTGGCAGTCCCTCCGTCCCCGCATTGCCCATCCCGCGGTGGAGCCGGGCCCCCTCATCGATCAGGTGCGGCGCCTCGCGGAGCAGGTCGCCGACCAGTCGAAGCTGAGCCTCGATACAGATCTCGACAGCTACTACTTGATGGAGGCGGTGGTCCGGCGCCTGCCCGCTCTCGCCGACAATTTGTCGACGGTGGGCATCGGGGCCATCGAGCAACGCCTGGCGCCCGCGCCGAGCGCGGCCCGGCAATCGGCCATCGTCACCGTGCTCGGCCAGGCCCACGCGGAGCGTGACGCGGTCGACCGCGGCCACAGCGTGGCCTTTCGCGAGGACCTCACGTTGCCCGCCCGGCTCGAGAGCACACTCGAGGGGTCGTGGCGCGGCGTGGAGAGCATGGACGCCATCGTGAGCGCGGGCGGGCAGAACGCGCGCGAGGCCTACGAGGGCTACGCGGCGGCGGTGGGCGCCATCTTCCGCCACTACGACGCAGCCGCCTCCGCTCTCGGCGATCTCCTGCGCGCCCGCATGCATCGCCTCGCCGTCAAGCGGCTGATCATCCTCCTCGCCGTGGCCTTCACCACCGTGGTGGTCGTGTATCTCTGGATCGGCTTCTACGCGGCGGTGAAGCGCGCGGTGCGCGGCCTCGAGCGCGTGACGAAGCGCATGCTGACGGGCGAGTTCTCGGGGCCGGTGCTCGTGGAAGGCCGCGACGAGCTCCGCCGGGTGGTCGACTCGTTCAACACCGTGGCGGGACGGCTGCGCACGGAGTGGCAGCGCGCCCAGGACGAGAGCGCCCGCGCCCGCGCCGCCGAGGCCTCCCTGGCCAAGGCGCGTGACGCGGCGGAGGCGGCCACACGCGCCAAGTCCGACTTCCTCGCCGTGATGAGCCACGAGATCCGCACTCCCATGAACGGCGTCCTGGGCATGGCGCATCTCCTCCTGGAGACGCCGTTGACCGTCCAGCAGCGCGAGTACGCGACGACGGTGCGCGAATCCGGCCAGGCCCTCCTCACCATCCTCAACGACATCCTGGACTTCTCGAAGATGGAGGCGGGCAAGCTGACGCTGGAGGAGGAGGACTTCGACGTGCCGGGCGTGGTGACGAGCATCGTGGGACTCCTCGCCCCCCGCGCCCGGGAGAAGGGGCTCGCGCTCGACACCGTCGTCCCGCCCTCCGTGCTCGTGGCCCTGCGCGGTGATGCCGGGCGGCTCCGCCAAGTGCTCCTGAACCTGCTCGGCAACGCTATCAAGTTCACGGACCACGGGAGCGTGCGCGTGGAGGCCATGCGCGTGGGCGAGTCCAATGGCCGCGTGCGCCTGCGCTTCGAGGTAGTGGACACGGGGCCCGGCATCCCGCCCGAGGGGCAGCGCCGGCTTTTCCAGGAGTTCACGCAGGTCGATCAGCTCGCCATCAGGCGGGCCGGGGGCACGGGCCTGGGGCTCGCCATCTGCCGGAAGATCGTCACGGCCATGCACGGCGAGATCGGCGTCGACAGCGTGGTGGGCGAGGGCAGCACCTTCTGGTTCACCGTGGCCCTCGCGCCGGCCCACGGCGAGGTGAAGCGTGAAGGCGCCACGAGCGAGCCCGCGGTGGAGCCGCTCCGCATCCTGGTCGCCGAGGACAATCTCGTGAATCAGCAGGTCGCCCTTGCGCTCCTGCGCCGTCGGGGCCACCAGGTGGACGTGGTGGGCACGGGTCGAGCCGCGGTGGCCGCAGTGAGCGCGCGCGCCTACGACGTCGTCCTCATGGACGTGCACATGCCGGAGATGGATGGCATCGAGGCCACGCGGGAGATCCGCCGGCTGCCAGGAGAGAAGGGACGGATGCCGATCATCGCCCTGAGCGCCAGCGCCATGAAGGAAGAGACCGACGCTTGCATGGACGCGGGGATGGTCGGGCACCTGCCCAAGCCCATTGATCCGGTCGCCCTCGCTACCCTGCTCTCGCGCCATGCCCCCGCGTCCCCGCGGGCGAGCAAGGCGGAGGGGAGCGGCGACGGCGCCGACGGCGTCGACGAATCCTACGTGCGCTTGCTCGTGGACTCCCTGGGCGCGGCCAAGGTGGGCCAGCTCATCGCGGAGCTGCCGCAGCACGCGCGGCCGCATCGTGAGCGCCTGGCCAGCGTGAGCGCAGAGACGGACCTGGGGGCGGTGCGCACAGCTGCGCATGCCCTCACCGGCATGGCGGCCAACCTCGGCTTGACGGGGCTCGCCGAGCTGACCTCGGCCATCGAGGATGCATGCCGGGCGGGCCGGGCAGCGGAGGCCGTCTCCCTCTGCCGGCGGTTGGACGCGAGCTTCGAGAGCGCCGTGCAGCGGCTCGAGGCGCTCTGTCCTGATTCCTCGAACGCGTCGTGAAAGACCGGAAGGCACGGAGGTGAGGCGTACAATCGATCAGGAGGTGTGACCAATGAGGAAGGTGATCCTCTGCATCGCGGTGCTGGCCCTGCTCGTCGCGCCCCTTGCCGCGGAAGCCCACCCCAGTCGATTCGTGGTCCAGGGACCGTTCTTCTGGCATCCATTCTTCTATCCCGGTCCCTTCGTCTACGGCTATCCCGGCGGGTTCGCCTACGCGTATCCGGGGCCCTACGTGAGCTCGGCGAGCACGCGGCCGTACACCTACGGCTATCCCGGGCCCTACGACTACGGCACATGGACCTACGCCCACCCTCGCTGCTTCGCCAAACCGGACGGGTACTGGATCTGTAATTAACACAGGACGCAGGCTCGATGCATGTGGCGGAGTAGAACCCTTGCCTTCGGACTCCTGTCCTTTCTCGCGGGCGCATGCGCGTGCACGCCGCCGGCCGCCTCGCCGCCGCGTCCAAAAGTCCGTGATGCCACTCCGGAAGAGCGAGCCACCATCGCTCGCCTCCTTGTGCCTCTTCTGATCACGTCGGGAATGTGGACCAGTCCGGCTGACGGGTGTGCGGCCGCTCTGGGGATCATACCGAGCAAGGCCATCAACCTGTCGGCGGGGCCGAACCCTCAATGCAAGTTCTCACTCGGCATCACCGAGGAAGCTCTCAGAGTGCTACCGCCTGACGAGCTCCGCGCCGGACTGGCGCACGAGATCGGGCATGTGCAGCTCGGCCACTTCGCAGCCCGCAAGGAGCGCCGCGCCGCGGAGAAGAAGACTCGGGACGAACTCGGGGACAAGAGTACGACGGCGGGCGCCGCCGTGGCCGCCATACCCGTGATCGGGCCGCTCCTGGCCATCGGAGTGGCAGGCACGCAGATGGCAGTGGACTCGAGTGTCGAGAGCCAGTATCGGGCCTACGACAGAGGAGAAGAGCTTGCCGCGGATCGGTACGGTCAAGAACTCCTCGAACTAGTCATCGGACGGGTCCGTGCATGCCAGGCCGAGCTGGCCATACTGGAGCGCCTGGTCCGGGCGAGACCCGCCAGCCCGCTGTCCGATTGGCTCAGCACTCACCCTCGACCCGCAGACCGTCTGAACGAGGTGAGCGAGCGCTGTCCCCGGTAGGCCACGTTCATCGCACCCTTGATGCTCGCAGACCGATTGGGTGCTGGTCTGTGGGGGAGGCATCCATTGCAGAAGTGCACGCCATGGGAATTGACTGATTGCCGGGCCAGCGCTACGAGACGATAGTCTGTGCCCACGGGTGGGGATCCGTCAGAAGCTGGCGTCGAGAGGCTCAAGGTCCCACCGGACGAGAACTCATGTCCTTGCATTCCCGAAGGGATTGGCTTCATCCTGAGCGTGCGGCAGGTCTCATCGGTCTCGAGATGCCAATAGAGCTCAGCGTCGTCATCCCAACACACAATCGGGCTGCGCTCCTCGAGGGAGCCCTGGGAGCCTTGGCTCCGCAGGAGGGGCGCGGCTCGCTCGATTGGGAGATTGTCGTGGTCGACAACAACTCTCGGGATCACACGGCTGACGTGGTTGATTCGATGTCGAAGTTGACGGCGATTCCGGTGGTCTACGTCTTTGAGCCTCGACTGGGATTGAGTCATGCGCGCAATCGCGGAATCAACGAGGCTCGAGGATCGATCATCGCGTTTATCGACGATGACGTCCTCCCCGCTCCTGACTGGATCATCCAGATCGTGTCGGCAATGGATCGATGGAGGGCCCACGGCGTGGGCGGCCGGATTCTTCCTCATTGGGAAGCTCCCCCACCCGATTGGCTCACGCAGCGCCAAGATTTGCTGGATCGCTTGGCGATCATGGACCACGCTGACAGTTGTGTGCTGTCCTACCCGGTGCGGGGGCGGCCCCAGGTCTGGGGGGGGAACATGGCGTTCCGACGTGAGATCTTCGAGGAGATCGGAGGCTTCGATGATGCGCGAGGTCGCGTGGGTACCAAGCTCTTCAGGGGCGAAGAGGTCGAGCTGGTAAATCGAGCGCTTGGGCACGGGCTCCGGATAGTGTACGACCCTGCCCTCGTGGTGCAGCACAGGATCGGCCACCGAAGGCTCCGAAGGGCTTACTTTCTCAAAATGGAGTTTGACGCCGCCCAGGGGGAGATCGGCGCCGACCGCATCGCGAAGGGTCGAGCGATTCTTGGTGTCCCTCTTTGGCTATTTCGGCTTCTTTTCGTGGCCTTCTGGAAATGGATTGCGCTGTTTCTCTGTCGGCGACCCGGAGCGTTCGATCAGCTACTCGACTTGTTTCGATGGATGGGACGGCTGGTGGGCTACTGGAACCTGCGCCGGGCCTTGGATGTGAATGGCTCGCCAAGCCAAGGGCCTTCTTCACGACCCACTCCACGCGGATGAAAGTCAACCTCCTGGTTCCCAATGACCCGGATTCGCTTTTGGCTAACCGTGATACTGGGCCGATCATCGCGAACCCACAGAGGAAAGCCCTGAATTGGTGAGATTCCCTCGGTGGGCCAGTCGGCCGATTGTGATAAGGTCGCTCTAGAGGAAGCTTCTCGAACGTCAAACAGTCCCGGATTGTGGCGGCTCCTGCCACGACGAGGTTCGGCGGTGAAATCAACAGCGTACAAGCTGTCTAGCCTGCCCGCGGTCTTGCTCATGGTCATGCTCGTCGTCCTGGGAAGCCTGGGCTGCTCGCAGAGTCCGGAAGCCAAGAAGCAGAAGGCTGTAGCGCTCGGAGAGAAGTACCTCAAGGACGGAAAAGCCAACGAAGCCATCATCGAATTCAGAAATGCGCTACAGATTGATCAGAACTTCGGTCCCGCCGCGCAGGGCCTCGGCCGCGCCTATGCTGCCAAGTCCTGGTATGGCGACGCGGTCCGAGAGTTCCAGCGCGCTCAGAAACTGTCCCCTGACTCGCTGCCGCTTGCCGCCGACCTCGGTCGCGCTGCGGTACGAGTTGGCCTCTGGAAAGAGGCCGAGGCCCAGGCGGCTCTGATCCTGGACAAGGAGCCTCAAAATCAAGACGGGCTCTACATCAGAGCCTCGGTATTGATGAGCCAAGGCAAGCTACAGGAGGCCCTGGCGGCTCTCGACGCGGCTCCCCCAGGGGAGACGTCTCCCGATGTCGGAAGGACGAGAGCGACCATCCTCGTGGGACTCGGGAAGGTGCCGGAGGCGGAGCAGGCATTCCGGGGCGTGCTCGCCAAGAATCCCAAGGATGCGCTGAGCCTGGCCGGCCTGGGCGCAATCGAGCTCGCGCGGAATCAGCCCACCGAGGCCCTCAAGCTCTACGAGCAGGCGAAGGCCATTGACCCGGCCAACCCCCGGGTGCGCCAGGCATTGGCGATTGCTCAGGCCCGATTGGGTCATCTGCCGGAGGCGATCAATGAACTCGAAGGGATCGATCAACGAGCATGGTCAGCTGACACCGTCGTGGCGCTCGCCTCCTACTACCTCAGAGCCAATCGACCTGCCGACGCGGTGCGGCTGCTCTCGCCAGTGGTCGAGCGGTCGCCAGCGTTCGGAACGGGGCGGTACCTGCTCGCTGTTGCCTATCTAGCGAGCAATGATCCCAAGCCCGCCATCGCCCAGCTCGAGGAGCTCCAGCGGCGGGCCCCCGAAAATATGCCGATCCGGTTCCGCCTGGGTGTCGCCTACTCGCGCGCAGGGCGGGCCCGCGAAGCGCTGGATCAATTCGACCCGTTGGCCACGACCTTGGCCAAGGTCGCCGAGTACCACATCGAGCGAGGGCGCGCGCTCAGGGTTGGGGGGCGTTTTGACGAGGCCCTCGCCGCGGCCAAGGCCGCGGAACGGTTGGCGCCTCAGTCCCCGCAGGTCTATCTCCTGATGGGGCAGATCCAGACCCAGCGGCGAGATGTCAAGGCTGCTCGGGAAATGTTCGCCAAGGCGGCTGAGGTCGACGCGACCTTCGTTCCCGCGCGGCTGGCGTTGGGAGGGCTCGATCTCGCCGAGAAGAATCCTGACGCAGCGATCCAGGAGTTCGACGCCGCGATACAGGCTGACCCAAAATCGCTGGCAGCAGTCCAGGCCAAGGTGACCGCTCTAGTGGCGGAGAAGAAAATCAAGGAGGCCATTCAGTTCGTCGAGTCCGCCATCAAGGGAAACGAGAAGGATGCGGGCTTCCACACACTTCTCGGTGGGCTCTACCTCGCCGACAGCCAGCCCGATCAGGCATTGGCTTCGTTTCGCCGATCGCTCGAGCTCGATCCGAAGTCGGCTGGCGCGCGCCTCGGTTTGGCACGGGTGGCCCTCATCCAGAAGAAGGATGACGAGGCCATCACCCAGCTCCAAGCGGTGCTCAAGGATCGGCCAGATCAAACCACCGCTGTTCTGCTCCTGACCGCGCTGTACGAGAAGACTGGTCAGTACGATCAGGCCATCACGATCCTGGAGGCCGCACTCAAGGCGTCGCCGCGCCAGCCCCAGTTCGCGATCCAGCTCGGTAACCTCTACCTCGGAAAGGGCCGCTACGACGACGCCATTGCGTTGATGTCTGACCTGCTCTCCCAGTATCCGGAGTTCGCCGATGCACGGCTGGTCAGGGGTCAAGCGTATCTGAACGAGGGCAAGAGTGACGCGGCACTCAAGGAACTCCTCGCCGTCGTGAAGGCCAACCCGCAGGTTCCCGCTGCCCACTACTTCCTGGCCCGCACATATGCTGCGCTGGGACGGGCAGCCGAGGCACGGGCAGCATACGAGGAGGCCCTCAAGCTCAATCCGCAGTTCGAAGCCGCCAAGACCGAGCTCGCCGCGCTCTCCGGGCAGAAACCGGACGAGACCAAGCAGATCGAGCAGCTGCAGGCCGCCCTTCAGGCTGATCCCAAGAACGTGGCGGCCCGCGAGGCGCTGGCCAGGGCTCTCCTCCGCAAGGGTCAGGTCAAGGAAGGCCAGGCAGAGCTCAAGAAGCTCTTGGACCTGAGTCCCGCCCACGCCGAGGGCAACTACTTGATGGCTCAGATCCTCTTTCAGCAGGGGAATGCCGACGAGGCGGCCAATCATCTCCGCGCCACCCTGCGCGCCAATCCCTCGCATGTCGGAGCTCACACGTTGCTGGGCAGGTATCTCGAGCAGAAAGGACAGCCCGCGCAGGCGCAGGCGGAGTACGAGGCAGCCTTGCGCGTCAATCCGAATCTGGCCGACGTGAAGCTTCAGCTTGGACTCCTGTATGTCAAGACCAGTCGGCAGGGTGAAGCCGTGAGAATCGCTCGCGAGCTCGAGCAGATCGATCCGAAGAGTGCGGCTCCCCCCATCCTCAGAGGCATCGCGCTCCTCGCTCAGAACAATCCGCAGGGGGCCGCCGAAGCCTTCACCGCTGCCCTCAAAATCAAGCCCGACCTGCTGGATGCCCAGCGCGGGCTCGGCCAGGCCTACCAGCAGCTGGGGCGGATCGATCGGGCCGAGGAAAGCTATCGCAAGGCACTGGCCCTCAATGACAAGGATGTCGCCTCCCTGAACAATCTGGCTTGGATCCTGCTCGAGCAGCGGAAAAAGCCGGATGAAGCGCTTCCCCTCGCCACTAAGGCCGATCAGCTCGCGCCTGCGAGCCCAGAGGTCCTCGACACTCTCGGCTGGGTCCAGTATCGGCGGGGTTCGTATGCGGACGCGGAGAAAGCACTATCGCGTGCCGCCGAGAAGGCCCCCAACAACGGCACGATCCGGTATCACCTCGGGATGGCATACGCCAAACTCGGTCGAAAGGACGACGCTGTCTCCGCGCTCCGCCGCGCCGCTCAGCTCGATCCCAAGCTGGCCCAGAGCGAGAAGATTGAGGACCTGATCAAGGAGCTGGGCGGATAGCGAGACCCGCGGACGCGCGTCGTCAGCCTCTGATCGGCTCAGGGTCCCCTCCTCATCGGCCCGGCGAGGCCTCCGGGGCTTGTAAATGCCGTGGCATAGGCGAGAATGACATCTCATGGCCGATCCTCGACCGTGTCCGGTTTGCGAAACCTCCGAACGCCGCGTCCTGTATCGGCAACGATTCCAGGAGGGAATTCTCGGGACCGGTTATGACGTCGCGGTGTGCACATCTTGCGGCACAGGCTTTGCCGACGGAAGCCCGACCCAGGCGGAGCTGAACCGTTACTATGCAGAATAGTCGAATTGATGGGGACCTGCAGCTTTGTCCCCTGTCATTCGTGGCCATGGATCGTGGAGTGGCGCGAAGGAGTGACCGAGCCGGTGATTAAGCGGGCTCTATCGACAGGGCGACTCTCCGACTGGGGCAGGGGTTCTCGCGCTACTTCACCGAGTACTACCTGATTCCCGTGGGCATCATCTTCACGGCTATGGTCATCTTCATGCCCCAGGGC
>JBKOVG010000435.1:0-10407 GCA_046723845.1 Candidatus Methylomirabilota bacterium
GCGCCGACGCGCCTCGGCGAGAGCCGCCCGCACGAAGCGCGTGACGCCGCTCGCCGCGATGCCCACCACCACGTCGCCGGTGCGCACGCGCCGACGGATGGCGGCGGCGCCCGCCCGCTCGTCGTCCTCCGAGCCTTCCACGGAGCGAAACACCGCGCTCCGTCCGCCCGCCATCACCGCCTGCACCTGCCGCGGCGAGGTATTGAAGGTCGGGGGGCACTCCGCGGCCTCGATGACGCCGAGCCGGCCGCTGGTGCCCGCGCCCACGAAGATCAACCGGCCGCCGCGGCCCAGCCGCTCGACGATGGCCCCCACCACGCGAGCGATGGCCGGCACCGCGCGGCCCACGGCCCGCAGGGCGTCCCCGTCGGCGCGGTTCATGAGCCGGGCGATGGCGGCGGGAGCGAGGCGATCGAGGGAGCAGCTCCGCGGATTCGGACGCTCGGTGGGCAGGCGGTCGAAGCGAATCCTCGCCATCACGTGAGAGCCTACCCTACTATAAGGATCCATGGCCGCGGTCCTGCCCGGTCTCGACGTGCTGGTCTCACGCCTTCCCACGCTGCTCCGTGGTCGTACGGTAGGCCTCCTCTGCCATCAGGCGTCGGTGACGCGCGGTCTCGACCACGCGGCGCGTGTCGTCCAGTCGATGCGAGGGGTGAAGCTCCGCCGTCTCTTCGCTCCCGAGCACGGCCTCACCGGCGCGGCCCAGGATCACGCGAGCATCGGGGCCGAGCGCGACAAGCTGACGGGATTGCCCGTGCTGAGCCTCTACGGAAAGCGGCTCGAGCCTGCGCCCCGCGCGCTCGACGGTCTCGACACGCTGGTGGTGGATCTCCAAGACGTGGGCTCCCGCTACTACACCTTCGTCTGGACGATGACGCTGGCCATGCGCTCGGCCGCTCGCGTCGGGCTCCCGGTGGTCGTCCTGGACCGGCCGAACCCGCTGGGGGGCGTCGAGCTCGAAGGCAACATGGCGGATCCGCGCTTCGCGTCCTTCGTCGGTCTCTATCCACTGCCCACACGCCACGGCATGACCATCGCCGAGCTGGCTGGTTATCTCAACGACACGCACGGCCTCGGCTGCGACCTGACAGTGGTACCGATGCTCGGCTGGCGCCGCGCCATGCCGTGGGAAGCCACCGGACTCCCTTTCGTCGCGCCCTCTCCCAACATGCCCACGGTGGACACCGCTCGCGTCTATCCGGGCGGCTGCCTCATCGAGGGCACGAATCTTTCGGAGGGCCGCGGCACTACGCGCCCCTTCGAGTGGGTCGGCGCGCCGTATCTCGACGGGCCGCGCCTGGGCCGGGCACTGGAGCGTCGGGGCCTGCCCGGCGTGCGTTTCCGCGCCATCGGCTTCGAGCCCGCCTTCCACAAGTGGAAGGGGCGGCGCTGCGGCGGCGTGCAAGTACACGTGACCGACGCCGAACGCTTCAAGCCGGTGGCGACCTATCTCGCGCTCCTCGCGGAGGCGCGGCGGCAGGCGCCGAGACATTTCAAGTGGAGCAAGCCGCCCTACGAGTTCGAGTGGAACAAGCTGCCCATCGATCTCCTGGGCGGCGGCCCGTCCATGCGTCGCGCGGTGGAGCGGGGCGCGCCCCATCGCCGGCTCGCCGCGTCGTGGCGCGCGGACCTCGCCCGCTTCGCTCGCGCACGCCGGCCCTATCTCCTGTACCGATGAGCACCCGGAGGCCACGATGAGCCTCGAAGCGCTGGTGGGAAGCCGTCTCATGTTCGGCCTGCCAGGTCCGGATCTGACCGACGACGACATCCGGCTCTACCGCGACACGCAGGCTGCGGGCATCATGCTCTACCGGCGCAACTTCGAGACCCCGGAGCGCCTCGCCCGTCTTCTCACCGGACTGCAGGAGGCGATGGGACGGCGGCTGCTCGTGGCCACCGATCACGAGGGCGGCCGCATCATCATGCTCGGCCGCGCCGTCACCATCTTCCCCGACAACCTCGCCGCGGGCACCGCGGGTGACGTGACGTTCGTCCGCCGCCAGGGGATCTTCGAGGGACGCGAACTGCGCCGCCTGGGGGTGGACGTCAACTTCTCCCCCGTGCTCGACGTGCTCACCGAGCGCTACAGCCCGAACATCGGCATTCGCTCCTACGGCAAGGATCCCGAGCTCGTGTCGCGCTACGGCGTCGCGCGCATCCGCGGGCTGCAGGCGGCCGGCATCTCGGCCTGCGCCAAGCACTTCCCCGGCAAGGGACACGCGCCGGTGGACGCACACCTGGGCCTGCCCGTCATCGATTCCGACTGGGCGGAGATGCGCGCGGGGCATCTGCCGCCCTTCGTGGCCGCCATCGAGGCGGGCGTGGACTGCATCATGACCTCGCACCCGCTCTATCCGCGTCTCGATGCCTCGCCTCGCATGCCGGCGACCTTCTCGCGTCCCATCGTCACGGACTATCTCCGCCGCGAGCTCGGCTTCGGCGGCGTGATCGTCTCCGACGATCTCGAGATGGGCGCCATCGGCGAGCTCTGTCCGGTCGGGGAGGCGACCGTGCGCGCCGCCGGCGCCGGGCACGATCTCCTGATCATCTGCCACACGGCGGCCCGCCAGCGTGAGGCGCACGCTGCCCTCCTCGAGGCCTATCGCACGGGCGCCCTGCCACGCGGCGAGCTCGAGGAGAGCGTGGCACGGCTCGAGACGCTCCAGGCCAAGCGCGCCGGACGATTCGACGGCGGGGCGCCGAGGCCGGAGCGCGACGGCGAGCCGCTGGCGAAGGCGCTGGCCACACGGGCGGTTACCTGCGTGTCGCCGCTCTCCGACCACTTCCGCCGCGCCCTCAATGGCTCCGTGGTGGCGGTCTTCCCGCGCTTCTCCTCCCTCGCCGATCGCATCACCATCGAGGAGGCGGTGCAAGACGAGGCGGGCTTCGTCACCCAGGCCCATGCGCCCTACGGCATCGAGCCGACGGTGGAGATCGTCGGCATCGAGCCCACGGAGGCGGAGATCGCGCGCGCGGCCACCGCCGCCGGTCACGCCGACGCGACCATCCTCTTCCTCTACGACGCGCATCTCTACCGGTCCAACCGCGCGCTCCTCGACGTCCTGCAGCAAGCCTCCCCCGCCCTCGGGGTCGTCCTCATGCGCGATCCGTGGGACGCGGAGTATCTCGCTCCCGGCGTATCGGGCATCACGGCCTATGGCTGGCGGCGCTGCCAGCTCGAGGCGGCACTCGCGCGCCTGCTCACCCCCAGCGCCTGAGAGGGACATCATGCTCACGCCCCAAGCCATCGACGTCGCCGCCCGCGTCTGCCTCGACATGCTCCGGACACGCACCCGCTACCATCCCCTGGACGCCGCCGTCCGCAGTGCGCCGCTCGACGACGCCTATAGCATCCAGACCGCGCTCCACCGGCTCATGACGGAGTCGGGGCGCGGGGAGATCGTCGGCTGGAAAATCGCCGTCACCTCGAAGGCAATGCAGCAGATGACGGGCGTAGACCGGCCGGTAGCGGGCGCCATCTTCTCCACGGTCGTGCTCGCCTCGGGCGCGCGCATCGATCTCGCGGCGTATCACCATCTCGGCGTGGAGTTCGAGGTGGCGGTGCGGCTCGCCGAGGATCTACCCGCGTCGGGTGGGCCATGGACGCGGGCGTCCGTGGCCGGGAAGGTGGCGGCGTGCGTACCGGCCTTTGAGCTCGTGGAGGACGGCGACGCCGACTACAAGAACCTCGACGCCTTCACCCTGGTCGCCCAGAACACCTGGAACGGCGGCGTGGTCCTGGGCGCCCCCGTGACGTCGTGGAAGAGCGTCGATCTCGAGACGGCGGTCACCCGCTGCTGGATCAACGGGGCGCCGGCGGGACAGGGCAAGACGGGCGACGCCCTCGGTCATCCTTTCGAGGCGGTGGCGTGGCTGGCGAACCTCCTCAACGGCCAGGGCCGCATGCTGAGCCGCGACATGATCGTGATGACGGGGAGCAGCATCACCACGAAGTTCCCCTCGCCTGGCGACCGCGTCCGCTTCGCCATCGAGGGTCTCGGCGAGGTCACCCTCGAGATCACGCGCTAGGAGCCTGTCGGCTTAATGGAAGCCGAATCCATGAGAGACATCAAAGGCGCCGCCTCTGTTAGCGCCGCTCGGTTCGACGACAGACACCGTAGGGATCTTCGCGGTTTCGGCGACCAGCCGGGGAGGCCCATGAGGCGGGGATCAGGCTGGAGCGGGCCAAGGCTGGGCGCGGAACAACTTGAGCAGGTTGTGGGTGAGGCAGATGAGTGCCCACTCCCCACGGACCTTGCCGAGCCCCCGCAGCCAGAAGCGGCGAAAGCCGCGTGCCTGCTTGATCTGGCCGAACACGGGTTCCGGGATGGTTTTGCGCCGGGCATACACCGCCCGCCCGACCGCCGTCTGCAGTTTCTCGCGCATCGCCTCGCTGAATGGCCCGCGCCGGTTGCGCCCCGCGGCGGTTGCACCCCGGTGGGGCTGCCGATCCGGCGGGACATAGCACGCGATCCCGGCGCACGTGGGCGCGGTAAGATTGGCCTCGCTGAAGTAGCCCGCGTCCGCCGTCACCTGCGCAGGCCGCTGCCCCACGTTGCCGATGACTTGCTCCAGCATCGGGACGAACTGCTCCACATCCCCCGCCGCTTGCGTCACCTCACAGGCCACGATGACCTGCGCCTGGCTATCGACCGCCGCTTGCGCGTTGTAGCCCTGCACGAACTCCTTCGTGGCCCCATCGACCATGAGGCGCGACTCGGGATCCGTGAAGTTGCGCTGCGCGGTCGGCGCGGGTTGGGCCTGCGCGGGATCGGGCACCGTGGCCGGCTTGCCCTTCGCCCGGCCCTCGCGCTGCTCCCGGGCCGCCAGCTTGGCGCGCGCCGCGTCGGCGGCTTCGGCCGCGCGCGCCTGCGCCTCCGCCTGCAGGGCGGCCTTGGCGGCCCGGATCTTCGCCAAGCGACTCTCCCGCCGCGCCAGCTCGGCAGGCAGCTCGTCGCCCTGCCGGCTCGGTCCGTACTGCGCATCCTCGGCGGCATCGACCCGTTCGGCCTGCGCCAGGAGGGTCCGCACTTCGCCCTCCAGCCGGCGCTCGGTCTCCTCCATCCGTGCGTAGCTCATGGCCTTGTGCTTCGAGGCGTTGGCCTTGAGTTTGGTGCCATCCAACGCCACGTGCCCCAGCGTGACCAGCCCGGCCCGCTGGCACAGGCGCAGCACCTGGACGAACAACTGCGCCCGCGCCTCGAGATGCCGGCGCCGAAACTCTGCGATGCTGTCATGGTCGGGCTGCTGGTCCCCGGTCACCACCCGAAAGGCCACGTCGCGGTAGGTCGCTCGTTCGAGCTTGCGCGACGAGACCGTCCCGATGCAGTAGCCGTACACCAGCAGCTTCACCATCAACGCCGGGTGATACGGCGGCTGGCCGCGCCCATCCCCCGTCTCGTAGGCGGCAGAGATGGCTGACAGGTCCAGCTCGTCCACCACGTCGCTGACGAACAGTGCCAGGTCGCCTTCCGGCAACCAGCTGCGCATATCCGGCGGCAACAGCAACTGCTGGTCGAGGCTGTACGGGCGAAAGGTCTTCGTCATGTCCAGCACGTTACCCAGTTTGACCCCACACGCCCAGACCTTTTCTCCGACAGGCTCCTAGCGCGGCGCGAGGTCCTGACGAGGGCGCGCCCGGCCGCGCAGGACCCGCCGGGCGATCCAGACGAGGAGCGCGACCACCGCGACCGCGGCGAGGATCGGCGCGAGGAGCGCGAGCGCGGCGAGGGCGACGGCGCCGACGAGCTCGGTGGTGGCGACCACGGGATTGCCCAGGCCCGCGGTGAGCGCGGAGGACTTGAGGCGCAGCAGCGTCGTGCCGAGCTGGGCGAGCCCGGCGACGCCGCCGCCGGCAAGGACGGCGATCGTCCACCGCACGAGCGGGGGCAGCTCCGGCGTCACCGCCGCCATTTCGATGATGCCCGCGGTGATGGCCGCGGGGGCCGCCACCACGTCCACGAGGTGGTCGAGCCACGGCACGTAGTAGGCGGCGATCTCCACCACGGCCGCGGTGGCGAAGGCGATCAGGGCAGCGTCGGAGCCGATCCAGCTCATGCCCGGCGTGAGGGTGAGGTAGCCCAGCCGGGCCGCCGCCGAGGTGATCAGGAGGGGAACGAACACGCGCAGGCCTGCCGCGGTGCTGAGGGCGAGGCCGGCGGACATGCCGAGCAGCAGATCCACGCCGACGAGACTATCCGCTCCCGAGCGCTCGCGGCAAGCCCGCCGAAACGCTCAGGAGCGTCGAGAGAGGGAGCGGGCTACAGCTCCTGGGCCAGGCGCTTGATCTCCCGGCGCAGATGATCCCACTGGGCGACCAGGGGCCGGATCATCTCCGGCGCGCTGCCCGCGCGGAGCTTCTTGATCTCGCCACCGAGGATGTTCCGGTAGCGTGTGGTCTTGCTCAGGATCGCGTAGAGCCGATCCTGTCGCTCTTCGAGGTTGGTCAGCAGATGAATGTCGAGCTCGTCGATCTTGCCGCGACCCGTCGTCAGTCCTTCCGGCGTACGCTTCATGTCCTTCTCCTTCTCTGTCCGTGCCGTTTGCGTCCGTCAGCCTACCCGACACTTTCTCTTTCACCTGGTAACCGAAGCATCTTCCATACCGTCGGCATGAATGCTTGGAATCACCGGGCGTTGCGCGACGACACCATGGTGACGGCCTCGGAATCGTAAACCCTGCCTACGCTCCTGGCGCGACGCGAGGCAGATCCGGCTGCACCGCCTCCTCGAGCGTCATCGGCGTCGTCTCGCGGTACGGCTCGCGTCGGATCGGACAGTCGGCGAGATCGCACACGGAGCAGTAGATGCGATGGCAGGGATCGGTGTGGAAGACCATCTCGCCCTCCGCTCCCATGTCCCGCATGGCGCGCGCCGCCACCTCTTCGGAGAGATCGTGGGCGCGCTCCACGCTCCAGAACTCCGGCACCACCAGATGCGCCTCGACGTGCTGGAAGCGGCCGGACCGGATGGCCCGCAGGTGATGGATGCGGATCACCCCGTTGCCGAGGTACCGCTGGAGCGCGCCGAGCACGCGATTCAGGAGCGCCGGATCCTCCTCGTCGAGAAGGCCGCCCGCGGCGTGCCGCACGAGCTTGAAACCCGTCCACATGAGCCAGAACGCCACGAGCAGTGCCACCACGGGATCGAGCCAGGCCCGACCCGTGAGCTGGACGAGGCCGAGACCGAGCACGATGCCGCCGCTCGTCCACACGTCGGCGAGCACGTGCTGGCCGTCAGCGACCAGGGTGAGGGATTGGTGCCGGCGACCCGTGCGGACCAGGTAGATGCCGAGGGCGAGGTTGACGAGCCCGGAGCCGAGGACGATGAGGATGCCGAGGCCGAGTTGGCGCACCTCGGGCCCGCTGATCAGGCTGCGGAGGGCGCCGTAGACGACGAGGACGGAGGCGAAGGCGATCAGCCCGCCTTCGAAGGCGGCGGAGAAGAACTCGATCTTGCCGTGCCCATAGGGATGATTGCGGTCGGCGGGCCGGCCCGCGAAGACGAGACCGCCCAGGGCGAAGACGGCGGCGACCACGTTGACGATGGACTCCAGCGCGTCGGAGAGGACGGCCGCCGAGCCCGTCAGGCGATAGGCCTGGTACTTGGCGGCCAGGAGCAGGCCGGCCACGACGAGAGACGCCAGACCGGCGCGGAGGCGGATGCGGGCGTCGTCCAGGGGAAGCTCGGCGTCCACGCCCAGATCTTACCGCGCGGGGTCCGCCTCGGGCCGGAGATGGCGGCCGCGGTCGAGCAGCGGTGAGAGCAGCGGGGCGAGCACCATGGTCCCCGCCGTGCCCAGGATCACCAGCCACGACCAGGCCAGCGCGATGACCCCCGCCTCGGAGAGCACGAGGAGGACGAGGTTGACCACGGCCATGACGATCATGGCCACCACGTTGGCATGGTTCGCGCGCAGGCGGGTGAGGAGTCCCAGGAGGAAGACGCCGAGCAGCGAGCCGAAGGTGACGCCCGCGATCTTGAAGGCGAGCCAGAGGATCTTGTCGAAGAAGGAGAAGCCCCAGGCGAGGGTGGCGAGGGCGAGACCGAAGCCGACCACCGCTACGCGCGACACCCAGAGATAGTGGCGATCGGTGCGACCGGGCGCGATGAGCGGGCGATAGAGGTCGGTGACGAAGGAAGCGGAGAGCGAGCCGAGGGGCGAGTCGATGGAGGCGAGGACGATGGCGGTCAGCATCACCCCGCGGAGGATCACCGGCATCACGGTGCGGATGAAGTAGGGAAAGATCTCGTCGGGTCGCGGCAGGGCTACCCCCGGATGCTGAGCGTAGTACGTGAAGAGCCCGGCGCCGATGGCGAGATAGATCAGGAGCGTGACCAGCGTCCCCAGCGGCGTGACGGAGAGCGTGCGCTGGCTCTCCCCGCGCGTCTCCACGGTGAGGAGGCGCTGCATCAGGTCGTAGTCCGTGCCGAAGGCGGCCATGGAGCCGACGAAGCCGTTCAGGATGGCGAGCCAGAAGATGTTGGGGTCCGTGAGCACGCGGTGCCAGAAGTCGGGGGCGCCCGGCGTGGGGCCCCAGTTGATCACGCTGAGGCGGCCCGCCTCGGCGGCGGTGCCGAGCATGGCGCCTATCCCGCCGTCGATGCGCCAGACGAGGAAGCCCACGGTGAGGGCGCCGCCCAAGAGGAACATGAGGGCCTGGAAGACGTTGGTCCACACCACGGCCTTGACACCGCCCAAGCCGATGTAGGCGATGGACACCACGGTGAAGAGGGCGATGGTCGCCCACAGGGGCCAGCCGATGAGCACGGCCACCGCGAGGGCCGCGGCCATGAGCCGCACGCCCGAGCCGAGGAGACGCGTGATGAAGAAGAAGATCGAGCTCGTGACCTGGCTCGCCTGCCCGAAGCGGAAGAGGAGGAACTCGTAGATGGTGGTGCAGTTGAAGCGGTAGAAGGCGGGGATGAAGAGGAAGGCCACCGCGAGCTTGGCCAGGCTCGAGCCTATGAAGAACTGGCCGTACTCCCAGTTCTCGCTATAGGCGGTGGCGGGGACCGCGATGATGGTGACCGCGCTGATCTCCGTGGCGAGGAAGGAGAGGCAGGCCGCCCACCACGGGATGCGCCGGCGGGCGAGGAAGAAATCCTCGGTGGCCTGCTGCTCGCGGCTGAAGGCGCCGCCAATGAGGACGAGGGCGGCCAGCGACGCCGCCAGGATGGCGAAGTCGGGCCACGTGAGCGCGGATCCCGCGGACTCGGCCATGGGCTCGCGCCATTATGGCCCACACCCGCGGGATCGCCGAAGAACTACGAGCCGGCTTTCTGTCTGAGCTGCTTCAGCAGATCGGCGAAGGAGCCGCGCTGGAGGAGACGCGTGAACTGCGCCTTGTAGCTGCCGACGAGGCTGACCCCATCCACCTTCACGTCGTAGACGGCCCAGCGGTCCTGCGCGCGATAGAGCTTGTACTCGATGCCGATCTGCGCGCCCTTGGGTGTCACCACGGTGGAGAGCACGGAGGCATCGTCGCCGTCCACCTGCTCGCTCTCGTACCGGATGGGCTCGCCCGTGTACTGCTCGATCTTGCCCATGTAGGAGTTGGCGATGAGGTTGGTGAAGAGCTTGACGAACTCGTCCTTGTCGGCGGGAGACACGCTGTCCCAGGTCGGGCCCAGCGCGCGCCGGGACATCTCCTGAAAATCGAAGAGGCTCTCCGCGACCCGCCGGATGTCGGCCCGCCGCTCCGCCGTCGAGACCTTCTTGATCTCGGTGCCTCCCTGCTGGAAGAACACCTGCTTCACCGCGCTCTGCACCGTCTCGGTGGGGCCACCTGCCGCCGCCGTCGTGGCCAGCAACACCGCCAGAATCAGGTTCAGCATGTGACTTCCTCCTCTGCGCGGGATCTCCCAGGACGAGCCCCCAGTCTCGCACGAATGCCGTACCGGTGAAAGGCAGCCACAATTCGCTGACGGGCCGGCGGCGGCCGGGAGAAAATGCCAGTCATGGCGCGCACATGGACGGTGGGCGTGGACGCGGGCGGAACCTGGCTACGCGTCCTCGCGGAGGATGGCGACGGGCGGCGCTGGACCGTGAAGGGTCGGGCCACGCGCGACCTGGCGACCGGCCTGCGCGCGCTCTGGCGCCGGAAGCGCCTTCGCGCAGCGACCGTGGAGCATCTCGTCGTGGCCACGCGCGGCGTGTGGACTCGGGCGGAGCGCCGCGCCGCCGTGCGGCGACTCGGCGGATTCGCCCGGCGCGTGCACGTGCTCCCGGACGTGGAGGCGGCCTACCGCGGGGCCATCGGCGAGCGCGCAGGGCTGCTCGTCCTCGCGGGCACGGGCTCGATCGTGCTCGCGCGCTCGGCCTCCGGGCGCTGGGTGCGCGCGGGCGGGCTCGGGCCGCTTTTCGGCGATGGCGGCTCGGCCTTCGCGCTGGGCAGGGACTGGC
>JBKOVG010000117.1:0-7041 GCA_046723845.1 Candidatus Methylomirabilota bacterium
ACGAAGGGATTGGCGTGCTGCTCGAATGGCAGATTGACCCGGATGCCGATGGATTGGCCCGGCAGGAGGGCCCCTGCCTCGGCCGCCCCCTCATTGGCCGCCTGCATGAAGCCCGGCCCCCCGCCCGTGACGATGTCGCAGCCGAGCTCGCTGAGCGCTCTGGCCAGCCGCTTCGCCTCGTCGTAGGGGTGCGTGCCCGGAATGGCGCGCGCGGAGCCGAAGATGGTTACGCGGTAGCGCTCGCGCCTCGAGGGCTGGAGACGCGTGAGGTTGTTGACGATCTCCCAGAGCCCGAGGATGGTGTCGACGAGGACCTGCTTGACACCTTCCTCGTTGGCAAGGCTCACGGATCGAGTGGCGGATTCGCTTCGGGCGGCGGCGGGCTCGTTCATGGTCGTGTCCAGAGCGCGAAATTATCCAGAATCCAGATCATACCCCTCTCGACCCCCGTGCGCGCGGCTCTCGGCCCTGTGCCATGCCACGCACAGCCTAGCCCCCATCGTTGAGGAAGATCAACGCTGGTGAGGCCTTGCCCTTCCGCTTGGAGACCGCTAAGCTGCAGGCAGCATCACGTGGGACGACGTTGCGGTGCCTGTAATCTTGCTGTCACATCTGACACCGAAGAACCGTCGAGCCACCACCGAGACGCTCGACACCACGGCCTGAAACCCAAAGCAGGCGAGCCACGCTTGCATCGCGCGCGCTCGGCCAAGCGGCGCCCCACGGTCACGGCTTGTCTCGGGACGTACACTGACCACCGGGTGCAGGCGAGCGCGATGGACGAGAGGTGGGCCGCCGCGCGGGCGAGAGCAACGCACGCGGTGAGCGGCGAGATGGGAACTCCGGGACCAGAGGAGGGGAATGATGACGAAGGCACTGTCGGACAAGGAACTGGATCTGATCGACGCCTACTGGCGGGCGGCCAACTACCTGTCGGTGGGCCAGATCTATCTCTACGACAACCCGCTGCTCAAGAAGCCCCTGACCAAGGAGCATGTGAAACCGCGGCTGCTCGGCCACTGGGGCACCACGTCCGGGCTGAACTTCATCTACGCGCACCTCAACCGCCTCATCAAGAAGCACGACCTCGACATGATCTACGTGACCGGTCCCGGCCACGGCGGCCCGGGCCTCGTGGCCAATGCCTATCTCGAGGGCACCTACAGCGAGGTCTACGCGAACATTTCTCAGGACGAGGAAGGGATGAAGCGCCTCTTCACCCAGTTCTCGTTCCCGGGCGGTATTCCGAGCCACGTGGCCCCGGAGACGCCCGGTTCGATTCACGAGGGAGGTGAGCTCGGCTACGCCACCTCGCATTCCTACGGCGCGGCCTTCGACAATCCCGACCTGATGGTGGCCTGCGTGATCGGCGACGGGGAGGCGGAGACGGGACCCCTCGCCACGAGCTGGCACTCCAACAAGTTCCTGAACCCGGTGACGGATGGCGTGGTCCTGCCCATCCTGCACCTCAACGGCTACAAGATTGCCAATCCCACCGTGCTCGCCCGGATCAGCCACGAAGAGCTGGATCAGCTGCTTCGCGGCTACGGCTACACGCCGCACTTCGTCGAGGGGCACGAGCCGGCGGCGATGCACGAGCTCATGGCCTCCACCCTGGACACCGTGATCGAGGAGATCCAGCGCATCAAGGCCGACGCCCGGCGAAAGGGCTTCACGGGCCGCCCCCGCTGGCCCATGATCGTGCTCCGCTCACCCAAGGGCTGGACGTGTCCCAAGGAGATCGACGGCAAGCGCACCGAGGACTACTGGCGCTCGCACCAGGTGCCGATGGGCGAGATGCACGACAATCCCGCCCACGTGCAGATCCTCGAGGAGTGGATGAAGAGCTACCGGCCCGCCGAGCTCTTCGACGAGTCCGGCCGCCTCAAGCCCGAGCTCGGCGATCTTCCTCCGAAGGGCAACCGACGCATGAGCGCCAATCCGCACACCAACGGCGGCATTGTCCTCAAGGACCTGCGCATGCCCGACTTCCGCGACTATGCGGTCTCCGTGCCGTCGCCCGGCGCCACCACCGCGGAGGCGACCCGCGTCATGGGCAAGCTCCTCCGGGACGTGATGAAGATGAACCTCGGCACGCGGAATTTCCGGCTCTTCAGCCCGGACGAGAGCAACTCGAACCGCTGGCAGGACGTGCTCGAGGTGACGAACCGCGCCTGGGTGGCGGACACCATGCCGTGGGACGATCACCTCGCCCCCGACGGGCGGGTAATGGAGATGCTCAGCGAGCATCAGTGCCAGGGCTGGCTCGAGGGCTACCTGCTCACGGGCCGTCACGGCTTCTTCTCCTGTTACGAGGCGTTCATCCACATCATCGACTCCATGTTCAACCAGCACGCCAAGTGGCTCAAGGTGTGCAATCACATCCCGTGGCGGCGGCCCATCGGCTCCCTCAACTACCTGCTCTCCTCGCACGTGTGGCGACAGGACCACAACGGCTTCAGCCACCAGGACCCCGGCTTCATCGATCACGTCATCAACAAGAAGGCGGACGTGGTCCGCGTCTACCTGCCGCCCGACGCCAACTGCCTCCTCTCCGTGACCGACCACTGCCTGCGCAGCCGCAACTACGTGAACGTGGTGGTGGCGGGCAAGCAGCCCGCCCCGGTGTGGCTGACCATGGACCAGGCCGTCAAGCACTGCGCGGCGGGCGTCGGTATCTGGGAGTGGGCGAGCAACGACCGCGGCGGCGATCCCGACGTGGTGATGGCCTGCTGTGGCGACGTACCGACCCTGGAGACCCTGGCCGCGGTGGATCTGCTGCGCCGCCATGCGCCGGACCTCAAGGTGCGCGTCATCAACGTGGTGAACCTCATGACGCTGCAGCCGGCGACCGAGCATCCTCACGGCCTGTCCGACCACGACTTCGACGCGCTGTTCACCACGGACAAGCCGATCATCTTCGCCTTCCATGGCTACCCGTGGCTGATCCATCGCCTCACCTACAAGCGGCATCCTCACGACAACATCCACGTGCGCGGCTACAAGGAGGAGGGGACGACCACCACGCCGTTCGACATGTGCGTCCTGAACGATCTCGACCGGTTCCACCTGGTGCAGGACGTCATCGACCGGGTGCCCAAGCTCGGCTCCCGCGCCGCCTACGCGAAGCAGGCGGTGCGCGACAAACTCATGGAGCACAAGCAGTACATCGCCAAGCACGGCGACGACATGCCCGAGATCACGGGCTGGCGTTGGGGCCAGGAGGCCAAGGCTGGAGGCGTGCGTTCTACCGAGGCCGACAACGAGTGACAATGCTCCGCCCGGGCAGGCTCCGGGCGGGGAGGAGAGCGACATGAGTGCAGACAATCCGCGCGCCGGCGCGAAGGCCACCGCTCCGCAGGAGTGGGGTGAGCTCCTGGCCCAGTACGGGTGCGGGCCCATCCAGTTCACGGGAACGGGCGACGCCCTCTACGAGCGGCACCTCCTGTTCGACAACATCATCGATCCCGCGGAGGTGGACGCCCGGGAGCGGTACGAGGCCCTGGCGCGCTCCGTGCGCGATGTGCTCTCCCAGCGCTGGGTGCGCACGGAGCAGACCTACGAGCGCGAGAATCCCAAGCGCGTCTACTACCTCTCCATGGAGTTCCTCATCGGCCGCTCGCTGGCCAACAACATCATGAATCTTCGGCTCGACCCCGTGGCCCGGCAGGTTGTCGCGGACGAGCGCCTCGATTGGCCCGCTCTCGTCGAGGAGGAGCCCGACGCGGGGCTCGGCAACGGGGGCCTGGGCCGGCTCGCCGCGTGCTTCATCGAGTCCATGGCCACCATGGCCTTGCCCGCCATGGGCTACGGGCTCCGCTACGAGTACGGCATCTTCCGGCAGGCCATCGAGGCAGGCTGGCAGCAGGAGCAGCCTGACAACTGGCTGCGCCGTCCCGACCCGTGGGAGGTGTCCCGGCCGGAAGAGAAAGTGGAGATCCCGCTCGGATGTTCCTTCGAGGTGCGCGGGGGCACCCTGGCGGCGATCGAGGGCCGGCCGTCGCGCATGTTCGGATTGCCCTACGACCGCCCCGTCGTGGGATACGGCGGCAAAACCATCAACACGCTCCGCCTGTGGGCCGCGGGCGCCCATGAGTCGTTCGACTTCCAGGCGTTCAGCCACGGCGAGTTCGTCAGCGCGCTGGCCGAGCGCCTGGCCGCCGAGTCTTTGACGCGCGTCCTCTATCCCGACGACTCCACGAGCATGGGCCAGGCTCTCCGCTTCGTTCAGGAGTACTTCCTGGTCGCCTGCTCTCTGGCCGATCTCGTGCGGCGCTTCCGTCGGAACAACGCCGATTGGAGCGCGCTCCCGCACAAGGTCGCCATCCAGCTCAACGACACTCATCCCAGCCTCGCCGTTCCGGAGCTGATGCGCATCCTCCTCGACGAGGCGCACCTGGGGTGGGACGAGGCGTGGAATCTCACCCGCGGCACGCTCGCGTACACGAACCACACCCTCCTGCCCGAGGCGCTGGAGAAGTGGCCGCTCGCCTGGTTCGAGCGGCTGCTGCCGCGACACCTCGAGATCGTCCTCGAGATCGACCGTCGTCTCCGCGACGAGGCCCGCTCCCGCTTCCCCGGCGACTCCGGGCGCGTCGGGCGGGTGAGCCTCGTCGAGGGTGGCGCCGAGCGCAAGATCCGCATGGCCAACCTCGCCATCGTGGGCTCGCACAGCACCAACGGCGTGGCGGCCATCCACTCTGGCCTCCTGCGCACGCAGACGGTGAAAGACCTCGCCGAGCTCTTCCCCGAGCGCTTCAACAACAAGACCAACGGTGTGACGCCGCGGCGCTGGCTCCTCCTCGCCAATCCCGCCCTCGCCGGCTGTATCACGGAGGCCATCGGGCCCGCGTGGATCACCGATCTTGCCGAGCTGGCGAAGCTCGGCCCTCTCGCCGGCGACGCGGGCTTTCGGGACGCCGTGCGGCGTGCCAAGCGTCAGGCCAAGTCCGAGTTCGCCCAGTGGGTGAAGGCGACCGCCGGCGTGACGGTCGACCCGGATTCGATCTTCGACAGCCAGGTCAAGCGCATCCACGAATACAAGCGGCAGCTCCTCAACGCCCTGCGCGTCATCGTGCTCTACGATCGGCTCCGGCAGGCCCCCGCCACCGAGATGAGGCCGCGGACGTTCTTCTTCGCGGGCAAGGCGGCGCCCGCCTACCACCTGGCCAAGGTCATCATCAAGCTCATCAACAACGTGGCCGGCACCATCGACGGCGATCCCGTGGCACGCGGTCGCCTCAAGGTGGTGTTCCTGCCGGAGTACTGCGTGTCCATGGCCGAGCGGCTCATTCCCGCCACCGAGGTGTCCAACCAGATCTCCACCGCGGGCTACGAAGCGAGCGGCACCAGCAACATGAAGTTCATGATGAACGGCGCCCTGACCATCGGCACGCGGGACGGCGCTACCATCGAGATGGCCGAGGCGGCCGGCGAGGAGAACTTCTTCCTGTTCGGGCTCACCGCGGAGCAGGTGTCGTCGAACCGCGCCTGGTACAACCCCCACTGGCACTACGACCACGACCCGGAGACGCGCGCCGCCCTGGACCTCCTCTTCTCGAGCTACTTCAGCCGCTACGAGCCGGGGGTCTTCGAGACGGTGCGGGACACCCTGCTCAACCAGGGAGACCACTACATGCACCTCGCCGATCTGGGCGCCTACCTCGAGGCCGACCGTCGCCTCCTCGAGCTGTACGCGGACCAGGAGGCCTGGACGAGAAAGGCCATCGCCAACATCGCCGCATCAGGCTTCTTCTCGAGCGACCGCACCATCGCGCAGTACGCGACCGAGATCTGGGACGCGAAGCCGTGCCCGGTGCTCTAGGCTCGGCGCCGGCGCTCGGCCGCGGCGGAGAGGCGCCACGAAGCGGCCGGTAACCCTCGAGTCCCGAGGCTCACCGGCGCCGCTCGTCGTGCCGGCCGTAGCGGGCTGTGGCGCCGCCTCGCCGCTGGGAGCCACGCTCTGCGCGGACGGCGTCAACTTCAGCATCTTCTCCAGGTACGCCACCGCGGTGTCGCTGCTGCTATTCGACCGCGTCGACGACGCAGCCCCGTCCCGCGTGATCCCCGTCGATCTCGAGGAGGGCCGCACCTATCACTATTGGCACATCTTGGTGCCCGGGTTGCGCCCCGGCCAGCTCTACGGGTATCGCGTGGAGGGACCACGCGATCCCGATCGGGGGCTGCGCTTCGATGGCGACAAGGTTCTCCTCGACCCCTATGGCCGTGGCGTCGCGGTTCCGGACCGCTACGATCGCGGGGCGGCGAGCCGGCCGGGAAGCAATGTGGCCAGCGCCATGAAGAGCGTGGTGGTCGACGTGTCGGACTACGACTGGGAGGGAGACACGCCACTGCAACGGCCGTCGGCGCGGACGATCGTCTACGAGATGCACGTGCGCGGCTTCACCCGCCACCCGAGCTCGGGGGTGGCTCCCGAGCGGCGCGGCACCTTCGCGGGGCTGATCGAGAAGATCCCGTACCTTCAAGATGTGGGCATCACCGCCGTGGAGCTCTTGCCCGTCTTCCAGTTCGACGCCCAGGACTGTCCCCCCGGCAAGGTCAACTACTGGGGCTACGCGCCCGTCTCCTTCTTCGCGCCGCACTGCGCCTACAGCTCCCGCCGAGATCCGCAGGGGCCCGTCGACGAGTTTCGCGACATGGTCAAGGCCCTGCACCGCGCCGGCATCGAGATCATCCTCGACGTGGTATTCAACCACACAGCGGAAGGCGATCACCGGGGACCGACCTTCTGCTTTCGCGGGCTGGACGACATGGCGTACTACATCCTCGAGGAGTCAGGGGCACGCTACGCCAACTACACCGGCACGGGGAACACCCTCAATGCCAATCATCCGATCGTCCGCAGGATGATCGTAGACAGCCTCAGGTACTGGGTGGAGAAGATGCATGTGGACGGATTCAGGTTCGACCTGGCATCGGTCCTGGCGCGCGACGAGTCAGGTCAGCCGATCCCGAACCCGCCGGTATTGTGGGACATCGAGTCGGATCCGATGCTCGCTGGTGCGAAACTCATTGCCGAGG
>JBKOVG010000285.1:0-8129 GCA_046723845.1 Candidatus Methylomirabilota bacterium
CGAAGAGCCCCTGGAGATCCGGCTCGGGGGCATGAGCCTGGCCGTCGCGATGCGAACGCCCGGCGACGACGAGGAGCTCGTCGCCGGGCTGCTTTTTTCCGAAGGGGCCATCGCGAGCGCCGACGACCTCGACGTGGTGGCGCGCTATCCGGGCCCGGAGGGTGAGCGAGACACTGGCAACGTCATCAACGTCCTCCTCCGCGGGGACGTGACGGCAGCGCGGAAGCTCCTCCGCCGCAACTTCATCGCTGCCTCGTCCTGCGGCGTCTGTGGCAAGAGCACCATCGAGGCGATCGGCCACTCGCTGCCTCCCGTCGCGTCCGCTCTGCTGGCGCCCGTGAGCCTGTTCGGCCGAATCGCCCGCGCCATGAACGAGGCGCAGCCAATCTTCGACAAGACCGGCGGGCTGCACGCCGCGGGGCTCTTCGACGCCGAGGGAGGGCTCGTCGTCCTCCGCGAGGACATCGGCCGTCACAACGCCGTGGACAAGGTGATCGGTCACCTCGTCCTCGCCCGCCGGATGCCGCTCGATCGGCACATCCTGATGGTGAGCGGCCGGGCGAGCTACGAGATCATGCAGAAGGCGCTCAAGGCCCGCATCCCTGTGGTGGCCGCGGTCTCCGCGCCCTCCAGCATGGCCGTGCAGATGGCCCAGGCCTCCGACATGACCCTCGTGGGGTTCCTGCGCGAGGGCGGCTTCAACGTCTACGCGGGGGCGCATCGAGTCGCATCGGACACCGCCACCAGCTCAGATCATTCCTCGAGGAGGGTCTAGTCATGCAGGAATTGACCCGCCGTGATTTCTTCAAGGTCGGCGCGGCCGGCGCGGGCGCGGTCGGCGCCACGTCGGTCGGCTTCGACGTGGCCCGGGCCGTGGAGGTGAAGCGCGAGCTCCGGATCGCGGGCGCCAAGGAAGTGCACTCGCTCTGCCCTTACTGCGCCGTGGGCTGCTCGATCGTGGCCTACACCAAGCAGAACGAGAAGGGCCAGACGCAGCTCCTCCAGATCGAGGGCGATCCGGACAGCCCGGTCAACGAGGGCCGCCTCTGCCCCAAGGGCGCCACCGCGATGCAGATCGCCGTGAGCTCCCGTCGCGTGGAGAAACCGCTGTACCGCGCTCCCGGCAGCGATCGCTGGGAGGAGATCAGCTGGGACGCCATGCTCGACCGGCTCGCCCTGCGGATCAAGGAATCCCGCGACGCGACCTTCGTGGCGCAGGACGCCAAGGGCAACATCGTGAACCGCTGCGAGGGCGTGGCCTTCGCGGGCGGCGCTGCCTTCAGCAGCGAGGAAGGATACCTGGCCGCCAAGCTCATGCGGGGGCTTGGCGTGGTGTTCATAGAACAACAGGCCCGAGTCTGACACGGCCCCACGGTCGTCAGTCTGGCGGCCACATTCGGGCGCGGCGCGATGACGAATCACTGGCGTGACATCAAGCACGCCGACGTCATCATGATCAACGGAGCCAATCCTGCCGAGGCGCATCCGGTGGGATTCCAGTGGTTCGTGAAGGCCAAGCTCGACCCCAAGCGTGGTCCCGGGTCGGGCGGGGGCGCGAAGATCATCCACGTCGACCCGCGCTTCACGCGGACCTCGGCGGTGTCCGACATCTACGCGCGGATCCGCACGGGGACGGACATCGCGCTGTTCGGCGGCCTCATCAACTACGTCCTCGAGCACAACCTGATCCATCACGACTACGTCCGCAACTACACCAACGCCTCCTTCCTCGTGAAGGAAGGCTACGACTTCCACGAAGGTCTCTTCGCGGGCTACGACCCCCAGAAGCGCGCCTACGACGTCTCGGCGTGGGCCTACGAGACGGACGCGGCGGCCACCGCCACCCTCGAGAAGGCGCAGGCCGCCGCGATCGCCAAGGGCGAGGCGCACGCCGGGGCGGGCATCGCCATCGCCAAGCGCGACATGCAGCTCGAGCATCCGCGCTCGGTGTTCCAGCTCCTCCGCAAGCACTACTCGCGCTACACCCCCGAGATGGTCGCCTCCATCACGGGCATCCCCACCGAGCAGTTCCTGGAGATCGCCAAGATCGTGGGCGAGATGGGGCGGCCCGACAAGGTCATGACTATTGTCTACGCGGTGGGGCTCACCCAACACACCACGGGCGCCCAGCTCATTCGCAGCGCCGCCCTCCTGCAGCTCCTCCTCGGCAACATGGGGCGGCCGGGCGGCGGCATGAACGCCGAGCGCGGCCACGCCAACATCCAGGGCAACACCGACAACGCCATCTCCTGGGAGATCCTCCCCGGCTATCTGCGCATTCCGGCCCCGGGGCAAAAGAATCTCGACGACTACGTCATCCAGAGTGCACCCAAGAAGTTCGACACCAACTCCTGGAACTTCTTCGGCACCAACTACCGCAAGTTCATGGTCAGCGTCCTCAAGACCTGGTACGGGGACGCCGCCACCGCGGACAACGAGTACGCCTTCGACTTCGTGCCCAAGCCCGCCACCAACTCGTCGTGGATCTCCATCTACGACCAGGCCCTCAAGGGCAAGATGCAGGGCGTGATCCTCTCCGGCATGACGGCCACCAGCATCGGGCCGGATTCCAACCAGGTCATGCAGGCCCTGGCCAACCTCAAGTGGCTGGTGGTGATGGATCCACTCCCCACCACGAGCTCGGAGTTCTGGCGACGGCCCGGCGTCGATCCCAAGACCATCCAGACCGAAGTGTTCATGGTGCCAACCACGCACTGGATCGAGAAGGACGGCTCCTTCGTGAACAGCGGCCGGTGGGGACAGTGGAAGGACCAAGCCATTCCGCCCGAGGGGCAAGCCCGCCACGACCACTGGATCCTCGCCGACGTCTTCCAACGGGTGAAGAAGCTCTACCAGCAGCAGGGCGGCAAGGTGCCGGAGCCGATCATGGCCGTCACCATGAGCTACAAGGACCCGATCAAGCCTGAGCTCGATGAGATTGCACAGGAGATCAACGGCTTCGACCTGAGCACGGGCAAGCGACTCGATACCTTCGGCAAGCTCAAGGACGACGGCACCACCACCGCGGGGAACTGGATCTACACCGGCTCCTATCCCGACGGCGGCAACCTCATGAAGCGCCGCAACGGCATCCAGGATCCGCAGAAGAACGATCCCACCGGCATGGGCTACTACCACGGCTGGGCCTGGAGCTGGCCGCTCAACCGCCGCGTGCTCTACAACCGCGCCTCCGCGGACCTCGACGGCAAGCCCTGGGATCCCACGCGGCCGGGCATCCAGTGGGACGAGGCGCAGAAGAAGTGGGTGGGGGACGTCCCCGACTATCCGCCGACTATGGAGCCGCGGAGCCCCAAGGCGTGGGGCCCGTTCATCATGAACAGCGAGGGCGTGGGCCGCATCTTCTCCAGCTCCATGCTCGACGGACCCCTGCCCGAGCACTACGAGCCGATGGAGTCGCCCATCGCCAATCCCCTGCACCAGAATCAGTCCGAGTCGCCCGTGGTGTTCCTCTACGATCAGCAGGCCGGCCGCAAGGATCGCTTCGGAACGGTCAAGGACTATCCGTACGTGGCGACCAGCTACCGGCTGACCGAGCACGAGCACTACGTCACCCAGCACGTGCCTCTCCTCGTGGGCCTCCAGCCCCAGCCCTTCGTGGAGGTGCCGGAAGCGCTCGCCCAGGAGAAGAACATCCGCAACGGCGATCGGGTCCGCGTGTTCTCCAAGCGCGGCAAGATCGAGGTGGCCGCCATCGTGACCAAGCGCCTGGGCGCCGTCCAGGTTGGCGGCAAGCAGGTCTACCAGATCGGTATTCCCATCCACTGGGGCTTCGTGGGCATCGCCGCCGATCGCGACCCGACCAAGGGCGCGAACTGGCTTGCCAATGCCCTCACCCCGTTCGTGGGCGATGCGAACTCGCGCACCCCGGAGTTCAAGTCGTTCCTGGTGAACATCGAGAAGATCTGATGAAGCAGACGATCACGGCGGAGCAGGTGCGCGAGGGTTGGGCCCGGCGGCGTCGCCGGGCGCGCCAGCTCGCCGATCGCTTCCCCTTCGCCGAGCAGATGTTGACCTTCTACGCGGCGCTCCTGGATCCGCAGGAAGCGGCGTGCCTGGAGGCGCTGGAAAGCCCGCTCAATCCGGCCGGCCTCGCCGCCTACGTCGCAGCGCGCGTGCTTCCCAAGATCGTCGCGGTGACGGTGGCGGAGGGGCCCGACAGCCTCCGTGCCGCAAGCGCGCAGCGAATCGAGGCCGGGGATCCGGTCGGCCTGATCCGCGCGTGGCTCGCCGGCGAGCAGCAGTCACCGGTAGAAGTCTTCCTCGCCCGGGCCGCGGCCGGTCCAGTGCTCGAGGCGCGCGGCCCCGACATCGGCGTCACGGGACGGGAGACTGACATCGCCTCCCCTTGCCCGCAATGCGGGGGACGGCCGCAGCTCGGGTACTTCACCGACAGCGGCGAGGCGCTGACCACGGGGCCCCGCTGCCTCACGTGCTCGCGCTGCGCCCAGCGCTGGATCTTCGAGCGCATGACCTGCCCCGCCTGCGGGGAGGCGGCCACGGACCGATTGGTCATCTACGCGGACGCCGAGCGCTTCCCCCACCTGCGGGTGGACGGCTGCGAGAGCTGTCACCGCTACCTGGTTACGGTGGATCTCCGGAAGGAACCGGGGGCGGTGCCGGAGGTGGACGAGCTCGCCGCTCTGCCGCTGGAGCTCTACGCCCAGGAACGTGGCTTCGCCAAGATCGTGCCCAACCTCATGGGGATTGGATAGGAGAATCGCCATGGCGCGAACGGTCGGCTTCTTCACGGACACCACCCTCTGCATCGGCTGCAAGGCCTGCGAGGTGGCCTGCAAGGAATGGAACGAGCTCCCGGGCCACGCCCCGGAGTTCCGCGACAGCTTCGACAACACGGGCCAGCTCGACGACCAGAACTGGCGGCACGTGCAGTTCCACGAGTTCACCACGCCTGCAGGCGGCGTGGCCTGGAACATGATGAGCGACGTCTGCAAGCACTGCGCGATGGCGAGCTGCATGGAAGTGTGCCCGACGAACGCCATCATCCGGACGGAGTTCGACACCGTCTACATCCAGCCGGAGGTGTGCAACGGCTGCCGCGACTGCATCGCGGCCTGCCCCTATCACGTGATCGGCTTCAACGAGAAGACCGGCCTCGCCCAGAAGTGCACGTTCTGCTACTCGCGGCTCCAGAACAACCTCATCCCCGCCTGCGCCAAGGCTTGCCCCACGGAGTCGATCAAGTTCGGCGAGCTGAGCCAGATGCGCGAGGTGGCGGGCGCCCGGGTGGCCCAGCTCCGTGCTCAGGGTGTGCCGCAGGCCCGGCTCTACGGCGACAAAGAATACGGCGGCCTCCACGCCCTCTTCCTCCTCATGGACAAGCCCGAGGCCTACGGCCTGCCCAGCGCGGAGAACGCCGTGCTGCCGCGGCGCAACAACTTCCGGGGCTACCTGGGTTCGCTGGTGACGGCGGTCCTCGGTCTCGTGGGCGCCGTCATCGCGTTCCGCGATCGCGGCGGGAAGGGGTAGGGCCATGACCGAGCACTTCGTCGCGCCGCCCCAGTGGGAGTGGTACATCGTCTGGTATTTCTTCCTCGGCGGCATCGCCGGGGGCGCCTACGTGATCGGCACCCTCCTCCGGCTCTTCGGGAGCGCACGTGACGAAGGAACGGCACGCGTGGCCTTCCTCGTCAGCTTCCCCGCCATGGTCATCTGCCCCATCCTCCTCACCCTCGACCTCGGCCGACCCGTCCGCTTCTGGCACATGCTGATCAACAGCCGCACCTTCGAGCTCAACTTCAAGTACTGGTCGCCCATGTCGGTGGGAGCGTGGATGCTCTTCATCTTCGGCGCCTTCGCCACCGTGTCGTTCGTGGAAGCGGCTACCCTCACGGGCTGGCTGCGCCATCCCCTTGCCCAGCGGATCACCCGCCTCCTCAGCGGAGGCTTCGGCCGTCTCTTCATGGTGGTGGGCGCGCTGTTCGGTCTCTTCATCACCGGCTACACCGGCGTGCTCCTGAGCGTGAGCAATCAGCCCGTCTGGAGCGACACGTGGACGCTGGGCGGGCTCTTCCTCGCCTCGGGCCTCAGCGTGGCCGCGGCGAGCATCGCCCTGGTGAGCCGCATGTGGCGGGAAGCCGCCGACTCGGAGATGAAGCTCATCCGAGCTGACCGGGTCTTCATCGTGCTCGAGCTCGCGCTCATCGTCGCCCTCTTCGTGACGCTGGGGGCGATGAGCGGCAAGCTGCTCCTCGGACGCTATCTCATCCTGTGGCTCCTGGTCCTCGCGGGCACTGTACTTCCCCTCGTCCTCCAGTTCCGCTCCTCGATGGGACGCCCGGCCTTCACTGTGCTCGCCTCCTTCCTCGTCCTGCTGGGCGGACTCGCCCTGCGGATGGTGGTGGTGTTTGCCGCGCAGGCCTAGCCGGGCGCCGTCTCTCTCCGTCGAGATGCCCCCGTCCTGACCTGGGTCCATGCTCAAGATCGGGGTGCTGCTCCCTGCTCGCTTCGAGGATGCCGGTGAGTTCCTCGCCGATGCCCGCGCCCTCGATGCGGCGGGCGCCGACTCCCTGTGGGTCGACGGCGACGGCCACGAACCCTGGCTGCTCCTGGCCGCCATCGCCTCCGTCACCGGCCGCGTGCGGCTCGTCGCTCCCGTCTCGGGCACTCGCGTGGGCGCTTTCCTCGAGAGCGACGTACGGACGCTCGACCGTCTCTCGCGCGGCCGGCTCGTGCTCAAGGTCGACAGCCCGTCGCTCCCGGGGCTGCCGGCGTCCGTCACGAGACCGGACGCGAGACGAGTGCCCGTGCTCCTCGAAGCGAAGGAGGGCGAGGCGGCGGGGGTCGGCCCTCCCGTGAACGGTCTCGTGCTCGTCGGCGGCTCGCCTGTGGCCTGTCGCGCCGTCCGGGAGAGGACGTCCCGCGGCGAGACAGCGCCGACCGAGCTGTGGGCTCTCCTCCCGAGTCCGCAGGATCGTGCGGAGTGGAATCTCGCGCTGCGCGAGTACGAGGCGGCGGGCGCCTCGGGCGTGCTGGTCCCGGCGGGGCCGCGGCTCCTCGACATGCTCCGCAACGCCGGCGAGGACGAGGACCGCTCCGACCTCTCGCTCTCCCAGGGCTGATCCGAGCAGGCATCTGCGGAAGCTCCGCATTCTCTGATACCCTCTCCCTGCCTCTCGGCATCGGGCGATCCCGCGGGTCCACCTCGGCCACTGGAGAGGATACATGGCAAACACGAGCACGGGTCTTCAGCTTCGTTCCACCGTCAATCCCAACAAGGGCGTCGCCTAGCTTCGCCCTACGAGCAGAAGCCCGACGCCCTGTGACGCTGCCCACCTTACGACGTGAGAGGGTCTTCTGATCACGCGACTCGTTCCCCTGCTCGAGCTGATCCTCGCCCTGCTACTGGCCTCCCCCGCCCTGGGCGAGACACCCCGATCGGGTGGCTCCCTCACCCTCCCCCTGCGCGAGGACCTGCCCCAGGGCTTCGCCATCCACGAGAGCCCGACCATCTCCACGATGTGGCCGGCCATGCCCTGCTTGAGCAACCTCGTACTCTTCGACCCGCTCAAGCCCACCCACGGCGCGGACACCATCATCCCGGAGCTCGCCGAGCGCTGGTCGTGGCAGGACGGCTACTCAAGCTCGAGCAGGCGGCAAGCCGGCCCGTGCTGGAGTGGCGCCCCGACTACTTCACCATGTGGCCCCACGTGAAGAATCTCGTCCCCCATCACTCGCTCTACAGCTGGGGGCGCCTCCAGGACGTCTGGCGCGACAAGTAGCCCGAGCCCCGTCCGCGCCGAGAAAAATCTTCCCGAAGCTCTCAACGTAAGCGCTCTCGCCTCACCCTCCGTCTCATGGCCATGGCCGTACCCTGAGGGAGGCTATGACATGACCAGACCTGTGCTGGCGATGGGTTGCGCGGTGCTGCTGTGCTCGGGCTGTGTGTCGACCCCGTCGGGCCCCACCGTGACGGTGATGCCCGGCCCGGACAAGTCCTTCGAGCAGTTCCAGACCGACGACGTGGTGTGTCGTCAGTGGGCAGTGCAGCAGGCCGGAGGCCAGCCAGGCTCGTCCACCGTGCAGGGCACAGCCACGGGCGCCGCGCTGGGGACCGTGCTGGGAGCCGGGATCGGCGCCCTGATCGGCGC
>JBKOVG010000129.1:0-6030 GCA_046723845.1 Candidatus Methylomirabilota bacterium
CCGGGTGGAAGCAGGTGGCGAGGACCCCATCGACGCAGACACACTCCACCGGCTCGCCGTGGGAGCCACGCGCGATCACCACGCTGCTGGTGCAGCCGGGCGACGGCCGCGTCCGCCCCATCTCCTGCACCGACAGCACGATGACGAGTACGGCCAGCCCCGCCAGGACCCACCAGAACGTCTTCACGGGTCCGCTAGAGAGCTCGGAGGAAGGCCACGAGGTCCTTCTTCTCCGCCGTGGTCAGTTGCGTTCCGAGCGCGAGGTTGAAGAACTCCACCGTGTCGTCGGCATGTGAGACCCCCTGCATTCGCTATTCAGACGACTCTGTCGGGACGCCGGATGCCGGCCTTTCGTCTTCGGCAAGAACGCGACAGTGACGCGGAGAGCCTAATGCGACGTGCGGCGATCGCTGGCAGTTGGTGCTCTGGTGTCGTTGCTGGTGAGCCGCGCATAGCCGCTCGCTGACGAGCGGCGGCTATGCGTGACAGAGCGCGAGATTGCTACCCTGCCTCCCTCGCGTCATGAAGCCGGCACCGGCTCCCACGCCTCCGGGCAGCTGGTCACGTTCGGGTAGTACGCCCCGTAGCTTGGGCACCAGTACCAGTAGGCCGGAGCCTGGTACCCGTAGGCTGGCGGGTAGTACCCGTAAAAGGGGTAAACGGGCACGCCGAAGCCGAACCGGAAGCGGTCGTGACCGCGGTCGAAACCGTGATGCCCGTCGACGCCGTGGTGGCCGTCGAAGCCCTGATGCATGTCCACGCCGCCGGGGTGACCGTCCCCAAAGCCGTGGCCGTCCATTCCGCGCGCCTGGCTCGGCGCGCCAAACGCGAGGACGATAGCCAGAGACGCGATCGCCACGAGTACCAACCTCCTCAGATCCTTGAGCTTTTCCACGGTGGTACCTCTCTTTCCTCCTACACCATTAAGACGGGGACCAGGCAAGCGAGATTCGGCAGCTGGCCCCAGAAATACACGTGAATAGTTCCCGCTCATTCCGGGCGGCCCTTACCCCACCAAGGTCGGGTAGACCGGGCAAGCCTCGAGCCGTTAGCCTTCGAACCATGAGCGAAGGCGATATGCGGCTGGTCTCGATCGTGGACGACGACGAATCACTGCGCCGGTCACTCAGGAACCTCCTGACGTCGGTCGGGTTCACAGTCGAGACGTTCGCGACGGCCGAAGATTTCCTGCAGTCCGCTCATCGAGACGACACCGCCTGTCTGGTGCTCGACTTGCGAATGCCGGGGATGAGCGGCCTCGACCTTCTCGTGCATCTGGCCGCCACCGGTCCTCGGATCCCCGCCATCATCTTGACCGCGCACACCGACGACGAGGCCCGCCGGCGGACTCTGCAGGCCGGCGCGGTCGCGTTCCTCGGAAAGCCGTTCCAGGGCGAGGCGCTGCTCGGCGCGGTCAGAGGAGCCCTGGAACGAGGCGGGTCGCGGTCCTGGCCGACCGCTGCCGCAGAAGGAGATGACGATGACGCAACTCGCGACTGAGGCATCGAGCGCGCTCGTGACGACGGTCTCGGACGAAACCCATCTCTCGGGATGGCCGAGTCCGACCCCGCGAGAAATCGGCGTGCTCCCGTTGTCGAGACTGAGGCGCGTGACCGACTACATCCGGGAGCATCTCGATCAGGAGCTCACCCTCGCGCGGCTGGGGGCGGCGGTCTACATGAGCCCGTATCACTTCGCCCGTCTCTTCCAGCACAGCACGGGGCTGCCGCCCCACCGGTTCGTCGTGCGCACGCGCATCGACCGCGCGGTCACGCTGCTGGTCGCGCCGGGGCTGTCCATCGCCCAGATCTCGAAGCTGGTGGGCTTTCGAACCCCCAGTCATTTCTCCACGGTATTTCGCCGCCTCATGGGCGTCACGCCGCGCGAGTATCGCGCGATGTCTCTGCGCAAAGTCCTGTCACATCCAGTGGGAGACCGAGATGGAATGCACTAGCCAGATGGAGCTAGGCCGTCGCAGGCCTGTCATCGACGACACCCCATTACTTCGTCGCGGCCCCGCCGTGGATCGGGACGCGATCCTGGTGGAGCGGCTGCGCCGGCAGGAGCCGGGAGCCACCGAGACGCTGGTGGCCACGTACGGGGATCGCGTCTATCGCCTGGCCCTCCGCATCACCGGCAACAGCTCTGACGCCGAGGAGGTCGTCCAGGACGCTCTCTGGGCCGCGAGCCGGAAGATCGACACCTTTCGCGGGGCCGCCGCCTTCGGGTCCTGGCTCTATCGCATCACCGCCAACGCCGCCTATCAAAAGCGGCGGGGGCGGCGGGTCGAGCGGAACGAGGTGTCGTGGGAGGACCTCGGGCCCTCGTTCGACGAGACGGGCCACCACGTTGAGCCGGGTTTCGACTGGTCGCCAAGACTGCACGACCCGGTGCTCCAGACCGAGCTCCACGCCGTGCTCCGCGCGGCTATCGACGAGCTGCCGGAGGAGCACCGTGTGGCGCTTCTCCTGCGTGATGACGAGGGACTCTCGAACGTAGAAATCGTGGAGGTGCTGCAGATCAAGCTCGCCACGGTCAAGTCGCGAGTGCACCGGGCCCGCCTCGCTCTCCGAACCCGCCTGGCCGCATACCTGGGGGGCACCTTCGCGCTCAGCTGAGCCAGCACTGACGCAAGATTCCGACGCTGCCGCGCGACTACGGCGAGCTCCACTCGCGCCGATCGCGGTTCTGGCCCGAGACCACATGATATCGTCCAACCATGACCCGGGTTGTGGAGGGACCGTCGATCTGGGGCAATCGTGTCGCGAAGCGGGTCGGCTTCCGATGACCTCGGCGGAATCCGTCGTCTTCGTCGTGGACGACGACCAGTCCGTCCGCGATTCGCTCGAGAGGCTGCTCACCTCGGTGGGGCTGACCGTGGAGGTCTTCCCGAGCGCGCAGGCGTTCCAGCGCCTGCCTCGACCCGACTCACCGGGATGCCTCGTGCTCGACGTCCGCCTCCCCGGACTCAGTGGCCTCGATCTCCAGCGGGAGATGGCCGGCGCCGATGCGCCCCTGCCCATCGTCTTCCTCACCGGTCACGGCGACATTCCCATGTCGGTCCGGGCCATGAAGGCCGGCGCGGTCGAGTTCCTGACGAAGCCATTTCGCGAGCAGGATCTGCTCGACGCGATTCACCAGGCGATGGAGCGCGATCGCACCAGGCGGCGCGAGCGGCAGCAGCTCGCCGAGCTGCGCCGCCGGTACGACACCCTGACCCCGCGCGAGCGGGACGTCATGGCCGGAATCGTCGTCGGTCTACTCAACAAGCAGATCGCCGCCGACTTCGGGACCAGCGAGGCCACCGTCAAGGAGCAGCGCGGACAGGTGATGGTGAAGATGCAGGCTGGATCGCTGGCCGAGCTCGTCAAGTTCGCGGCGCGCTTGGGCGTGCCCCGGTCCCAAGTCCCGGGCACGTGAATGGTGGAACGTCTCGCCCCGCCGCGACAGTTGCCGGTCGTTGCCCGCTGGGGACTGGCGGTGCTGAGTGTGGCCATCGCCGCCGCGCTCACCACCGGGCCGGGGGGCGAGCGGCTCTTTCCCGAGCCACCGGAACGTTTTGTCCACGGCGTCACCCTGCTGTATGCCGCGGGGGTGTTGAGCGCCTGGCTGGGCGGCATAGGCCCCGGTCTCCTCGCCGCGCTCCTCGCGGCGGTGGTTGTCGACATCTTCTTCACGCCCCCCCTCTACTCGATCAGCCTCGACTTCGACTTCGTGCTGCGCATCGTGCTCTTCGCGCTGTCGGCCGGGCTCGTCGGCTGGCTGAGTGTCCGGCGCCGTCGCATGCAGGACGCGCTCCGGCTCTCACGCGACGAGCTGGAGGTCCGGGTCAAGGAGCGGACGTCCGACCTCACGCGAAGCAATGAACAGCTCCACGTCGAGATCGCCGCGCGCACTCGGGCGGAGGAGACACTGCGGGAGCAGGCCGCGCTGCTCGATCTGACGCACGACACCGTGTTCGTGCGAGACCAGAGTGACGTCATCACCTACTGGAACCGCGGCGCGGAGGAATTGTACGGGTGGTCGAGGAATGAAGCCGTCGGCCAGAAGTCCCACGACCTGATCCAGACGATCTTCCCCGCGCCACTGGAACATATCAACGCCGAGTTGATTCGCAGGGGGCGCTGGGAAGGTGAGCTCATTCACTCGCGACGGGACGGAACCAAGGTTGTGGTGGCGAGCCGCTGGTCCCTGCAGCGGGACGATCAGGGACGGCCCGCGGGAACTCTCGAGACCAACAACGACATCACCGAGCGCAGGCGAGCGGAAGACGCGTTGCAGGAGTCGCAGGCCGAGCTCGCGCACGTCACGCGCGTGACGACCTTGGGCGAGCTGGCCGCCTCGATCGCGCACGAGATCAACCAGCCGCTCGCCGCCATCGTCGCCGACGCCAACGCCTGCCTCAACTGGCTGGCCGCCGACCGACCTCCCCTCCACCAGGTCCGCGCGGCGCTGTCGGCCGTGGTGAACGACGGCAATCGCGCGGCGGAGGTGCTGATCAGGATCCGCGCCTTGCTGGCTCGCTCGGTCGTTTCCCGCCAACCTTGCCAGCTCGACCGGATCATCTCCGATGTGCTACCCCTCGTCCGTCCTGAGCTCCGGCGGCACGGCATCTCTCTACAGATGGCACTGGCCGTCGATCCGCCGCCGGTCATGGGCGATCGGATCCAGCTCCAGCAGGTGTTCATCAACCTCCTCGTCAACGCCGCCGAAGCCATGCGTGAGGTTCCGGCCGAGCGGCGCCGCCTCGTCGTGCGCTTGACCCGCGAGACCATCGAAGACCTCGGTTGGCTGGTCGTCGAGATCGAGGACGCCGGCGTCGGCCTTGGCGCGCAGGCCGATAAAGTGTTCGACCCCTTCTACACGACGAAGCCGGGCGGTCTCGGGATGGGCTTGTCGATCAGCCGTTCCATCATCGAAGGGCACGGCGGACGCCTCTGGGCGACGGCAAATCCGGATCACGGCGCCACCTTCCACCTGGCGCTGCCGGGATTCACCGAGATGCGGTCTTAGCTGCAACACCCCGCTTCAGCTCGCCTGTCGAGTTCTTGCCGAAAATGAGGCTTCCCCACCGCGGGAGGCCTCTGATCTCGTCTCAAGCATGGAGGAGGGCGAGCGATGGAGATTCGCAGTCATGTGATGACGGGGCTCGCGCTGGCGGCGATGGCCCTGACAGCGGTGATCGGGTGCGCCCGGGTCAGCACCGGGCAGGTCGAGAGGTCCACCGACCGGCTGGCCAGGCCGGAGCTGATCCTGGTCCATGACTATCAAGTAGCGCCGGACAGGGTCCATCTCGACAGCGCCATCAGCTCGCGCATCGAGCGCCATCTGCAGGGCGCACCGGAGGCCGAGGATCAGCTCAAGGTCGAGCAGGAGGTGAGCAGCGCCCTGACCGCGACGTTGGTGGCCGAGATCGGGAAGCTGGGGATCCGGGCCGAGCCGGCGACGATGGCGTCCCCGGTCGCCGGCCCAACTCTTTCCATCGAAGGCCAGATCGTGTCCATCGACGAAGGCAACAAGGCGAAGCGCTTGGTGGTCGGGCTAGGCGCAGGGGCCAGCGAGGTGCGGACGCTGACCCAAGTGTACGAGGTGACGAGCGGGGACGGACATCACCTCGTCGAGGACTTCTACACGACGGTCAAGAGCTCGCGGAAGCCCGGCTTCGGCCCCATGGCCGGGGTCGGCGCGGCGGCAGGGCTGGCGGCGTCGAGCGCGGCAGCTTCCGGCGGGGTCGGACTGGCTACCGCGCACTCGCAGACCGCCGAGGCCGACATCCAGCACGGCGCCAAGCAGATCGCGAAGGAGCTCGCGAAGCTCTTCGTCGAGCAGGGCTGGATCGCTCAGGCGGAGGCCGACAAGCTCTTCTGGGACCGCTAGGCCTCCGATGAGCAGAGGCGCCAAGCGCTTCTACGGCCTCGCGTGGCGGAAGGCGCGCGGCCGATGGCCACGGTCAGCGCCGCCGCCCGCGCGCGGCCGCGGCGGCCAGGCGCGCCAGGGCGGCGTCGTCGGGCGCCGCCGAGAGGCCGATGC
>JBKOVG010000247.1:0-20078 GCA_046723845.1 Candidatus Methylomirabilota bacterium
CTCGCCGGCTGGTCGCGCCGCTTCCGCATCGCCATCTCGGGGAAGAACCCGCGCACGCGGCGCCCCTTCATCTGGCATCTCTTCCACGCGCGCGGCGGCGGCGGCGCCTCGTCGGCAGGCGACGGCTGGGAGACGGCGGGCGAGGGGCAGGCCGCGGGCGGGATCAAGTTCGGCAGCGTCGAGGTGGCGGAGGCGCGCTTCCCCCTCTTCTTCGAGCGTCACGAGTTCCGCCCCGACTCCCAGGGCGACGGGCAGTTCCGCGGCGGCGTCGGCTCCGTGCTCAGGCTGCGCATGGAGACCACGGAGCTCGCCAAGGGCAACACCGCGGGCGACGGCGTGCGCCACCCGGCCTACGGCATCCTCGGCGGCCGGGACGGCCTGCCCCACCGCTACGTGATGGTCGCCAAGGGCAAACGGCGGGTGCTCAAGACCAAGGAGGCCGGCATTCCCATTCCGCCCGGCGCCGTCTTCGACATTGTGTCGGCGGGCGGGGGCGGCTGGGGCAAGCCCTCGCGGCGCGATCCCGCCGCGCGCGCCGCCGATCTGGAGAACGGCTTCGTCACCCGCAAGAACGGCCACGGCGCGCGCCGCCGTCCGCGCGGAGGCCGCTGACATGTACCGCATCGGCATCGACGTGGGCGGCACCTTCACCGATCTCGTGGCGGTGGATCCCGACGGCCGCGTGGCCATCGCCAAGTCTGCTTCCACCCCCGAGGATCCGTCCATCGGCGTGATGGACGGCCTGGTCCTGCTCGCGCGCGATCTCGGCACCGACACCGCGGCGCTGCTCGGCGCCACCGATCTCGTCGTCCACGGGACGACCGTGGCCACCAACGCGCTCCTCGAGCGCAAGGGCGCCACCGTCGGCATGCTCACCACGGAAGGACATCGCGACATCATCGAGATGCGGGAGGGGCTCAAGGACGACCGCTACAACCTCCGCATGCCCCCGCCCATTCCCCTCGCCCCCCGCGGGCGCCGGCTGGGCGTGCGCGAGCGATTGCGCTTCGACGGCAAGGTCGCCGTCCCCCTCGATCGCCGCTCCCTGGAGGCGGCCATCCGTCGCCTCGAGCAGATGGGCGTGGGCTCGGTCGCTGTGTGCTATTTCCACTCGTATGCCAACGCGCGCCACGAGCAGGCGACGCGGCGCGCCCTCGAACGGCTCCTGCCCGGCGCCTACGTCTCCCTCTCCTCTGAGGTGCTGCCGCAGATCAAGGAGTACGAGCGCTTCGGAACCACGGTGGTGAACGCCTATGTCGGCCCCGCGCTGGCGGCGTACCTGGGGCGGCTCGCCCGGCGGCTCCGGGACGGCGGCTACACGCGCGAGGTCCTCATCATGCAATCGCACGGCGGCGTCGCGGGCATCGCCGACTCCGTGCGGCTGGCCGCGGGCGCCGTGCTCTCGGGTCCGGCGGGCGGCATCGCGGGCAGCCGGCACGCCTCGCGGCTCCTCGGCCACGGCGATCTGATCACATTCGACATGGGCGGCACCTCGACGGACATCGCGCTGCTCCAGAACGGCGAGCCGCAGCTCACGGGCGACAAGGCGGTGGGGCCGAGCAAGGTCGCCCTGCCCGCCATCGACATCCACACCCTCGGCGCGGGGGGCGGCTCCATCGCGCATGTGGACGCGGGCGGCATTCTGCACGTGGGGCCGGAGAGCGCGGGCGCCCTCCCCGGCCCCGCCTGCTACGGCCACGGCGGCACCGCGGCCACGGTGACCGACGCCAACGTCGTCCTCGGCTTCCTCGATCCCGCGAACTTCCTCGGCGGCCGCGCCCGTCTCGATGCGGGTGCTGCCGATCGCGCGGTGGCCGCGTTGGCGAGGCGACTCGGCACGAGCACGGTGGCGGCGGCCGAGGGCATCCAGCGCGTGGTCAACACGAACATGGCCGAGGGCATCCGCATCGTGTCCGTCCGCCGCGGGGCCGATCCGCGGCGCTTCGCGCTCCTCGCCTTCGGCGGCGCGGCGGGGCTCCACGTGACGGAGGTCGCGCGCATGCTCGAGATCTCGCGCGTGGTCGTCCCGCGCGTGGCCGCCGTCCTCTCCGCGTGGGGCATGCTCACCACCGATCTGCGGCACGAGCTGGTGCGCACCCACGTGGGCGAGGCGCAGAAGGTCGGCGAGGCGCGGCTGCGCAAGCTCTTCGGGGAGCTCGAAGCGGAGGGCCGGAGGCGGCTGGGCGCAGACTTCGCGGGCCGCGTGCGCGTGACCTACGCCGTCGACATGCGCTACGGCGAGCAGACCTTCGAGATCACCGTACCCCTTCCCGGCGTGGACATCGAGGCGGCGGATCTGATGGAGCAGGTCGTCGAGCGCTTCCATCGCCGGCACGAGGAGCTCTACACGTACAGCGCGCCCGGCCAGGACGTGGTCCTCGTGAATGCCCGCGTGGCGGTGATCGGCGAGCTGCCCGCGCTGCCCGCCGAGCAGGCGAGCGCGGCGAGCGGCGACGCGCAGCCGAAGAGTCGGCGCGTGTACCTCGGCCGGTGGACGGAGGTGCCCGTCTACGACCTCGAGTCGGTGCGCGCGGGCCTCGAGGTCAAGGGCCCGGCCATCTTCGAGTCCTCCACGACCACCGTGGTGCTTCGCCAGGACGAGCGCGCCGTCGTCACCCCGCTGGGCTGGCTCGACATCAGGCTGACGTAGCGGTAGCGTCCGGCGAGCGCTCCGATCCACGAGGCGCGGTGCCGCGGTCTCGGTGCGGTCTTTGCGACATCGGCGGTGAAGGACACGCCGGGCGCGGCGGGGGACCTTCCCCCCGTAGACCACGCTGACTCGCGTTCCGCTTCTCCACTCTGGCGAGCCACGAGATGGAGCGTCGCGGCTTCGACCACGCGCAGAAGATACGGGTCTACGGGGGGAAGGCCCCCCCACACCCGGCTCACGTCGCGCCTCGTCCCCGAGATCTGCTTCGTGGCGAGCGGAGATGTCGGGGGCTAGCGGAGGCGGCCGAGGAGCGTGCGGGCGGCGTTGGCGATGGCGGCGGCGTCGATGCCGTAGTGGGCGTAGAGGTCGCGGCGGCTGCCTGACTGGCCGAAGGTGTCGACACCCAGGGAGAGCTGGGGCACGGCCAGGGCGGAGCCGAGGAAGGCCAGGCCGTGGGAATGGCCGTCGAGCACGGAGACGATCGGCACGTCCTCTTCGTCCGCGCCGACCAGCTCCTCGAGGTAGGGACGCGGATCGCGAAGGCCGCGGTAGAGCTTGTCGGGGCTCGTGACGACGAACACGCTGGCGAGGATGCCGTCGGCCCGGAGCAGGCGCGCCGCCTCCACCGCCTCCGGCACCATGACCCCCGTCGCGAAGAGGTGCACGGCGTTGGCCTCGGGGTCCCAGCCCGGCTCGCCGCGCGCGTCGACGAGGCGGTAGCCGCCGCGCAGCACGCGCTCTCGATATGCGGCAGCGGGCGGGGGCGCCAGCGCCTGCTCCACCGGCTTCGTCGACAGCCGGAAGTAGAGGCTCTCGCCGTGCTCGCGATCGAGGAGCGAGGCCAAGGCGTGGAGGAGGATCCACTCGACCTCGAGGGCGAAGGCGGGCTCGTAGTAGGCGATGGCGGGCAGGGCCACCCCGATGCCCGGCGTGATCACGGACTGGTGCGCGCCGCCCTCCGGCGAGAGGCTCACTCCCGAGGGCGTGGCCACCACGATGAACTTCCCGCCTGCGTAGAGCGCGTGGTAGAGCGCGTCGAGGCCGCGGGTGACGAAGGGATCGTAGAGCGTGCCGATGGGAAGGAGCGGCACTCCCGTGAGCTCGCGGGAGAGCCCGAAGGCGCCCAGGGCGAGGAAGAGATTGTGCTCGGCGATGCCCAGCTCCACGTGCTGCCCCGCGGGCGACTCCTTCCACTGCATCATCTGGGGCGTGTCCGCGAAGTGATCCGGCCGCGCCGTGCGCGTCCATACCCCCTTGCGATTGATCCAGCCCGCGAGATGCGTGGTCACCGCCACGTCCGCCGACAGCGTCACCACGTGATCGCCCACGGGAAGCCGGCCGAGCTTGCCGAGGACGCGTCCGAATGCCTCCTGGGTCGACGACTGTGCGGGATAGCTCTCGTCCAGGTCGTCCGGGATCTCTGGGAGCGTGCCGTGAAGCGGCGGCCCGATGAAGGGCGCGGGGCGCTCGGCGATCAGCCGGGCCTCGGCGCTCGACTCCGGAAATGCCTCCCACTCCTTCCCCGCCTCCACCCCGAGCGAGTCGCGGAGCGCATCGAGCTGCGCTGCGCTCATGAGCGCGCCGTGGTTCATGCGATCGCCCGCCATGGGCAGGCCCCATCCTTTCACGGTCTGGGCGAGGATCACGCACGGGCCGGAGCGCTCCGCCTCCGCCTCGGCGAAGGCGTCGAGGATCGCCGTCAGGTCGTGGCCGCCCAGGTCACCCACCGTGGCCTGCAGCGTCTCGTCGGAGAGATCGGCGAGGAACCGGTCGAGGGCGACGTCGAGCTGGCCGTCCGGCGCGGTGACGAGGGCCTTGCGCACGGTGCCCGCCGGCCGGCGGAGGAGCGCCTGGTACTCGGCGTTGCCCATCGTCTCGAGACGCTTGCGGAATCGCTCGCCTCCCGCTCTCGCGAAGAGCGCCTCGAGTCGCCGCCCCCATCGAATCTCGATCACGCGCCAGCCCGCTGACTGAAACCATGCCGCGAGCTGACGCCGCCGGCCGTCGGGCACGATGCGGTCGAGGCTCTGGCGGTTCATATCCACGATCCAGAGGAGGTTGTCGAGCCCGGCCACGTGCTCCTCGAGGAGGGATTCCCAGACGTTGCCCTCGTCGAGCTCGGCATCGCCGACCATGGCGATGAAGCGCGGCGGCGTCCTCGCGCCCCAGCGGCCCCTCACGTAGCGGGCCGTCAGCGCGGCGAAGCTTGCGGTGACCGCGCCCAAGCCCATGGAGCCGGTGGAGAGATCGATGATGGAGGGGTTTTTCCGCCGACTCGGATAGGCCTGGAGACCCCCGAGCACGCGCAGGCTGCGGAGCTCGTCGGCGCCGAGGCGGCCGCGCAGGTACTCGATGGCGTAGAGCACGGGCGAGGCGTGGGCCTTGGTCGCCAGCACGTCGCCCTCGCGCAGGGCGCGGAAGTAGAGCGCGGTCATGACGCTGACCACCGAGGTCGACGAGGCCTGGTGGCCGCCCACCTTGGTTCCGTCCGGATTGGGACGCGTGTTGGCGTGGTGCACGGTGAGGGCGGCGAGCCAGAGGACGCGGCGCTGGATGCGCTCGAGGAGATCGAGGTCGTCGCGGGAGACGGAAGCGGCCATCGACTCAATACCTTAGCGCATTCCGCGCTCTCTGGTATGGTAACGACTCGTCGTGGACCTCCTCTCCCTGCCCACTCTCGGCGCGATCTGCGCGCTGGCCTCGGCGTTCACGTGGGCGGTGACGAGCCTCCTCGTGCGCACGGTGTCGCCGCCTCTCAGCTCGGTCACGGTGAGCGCGGTGCGCACGCTCCTCGGCGGCGGTCTCCTCCTGACCTGGGTCCTGGCCACGGGTGGGTTCCGGCGCCTCGCCGCCATCGGCGAGACCAACTTCCTCCTCCTCGTTGTCTCCATCGTGCTGGCCATCGCCGTGGGCGACGTGATGTTCTTCGAGAGCGCGCGCTTCCTCGGCCTGGCCCGCGCCATGACGGTGTCCATGGTCTACCCGCTCATGAGCGCGGGCTTCGCCGCCCTCTTCCTCGGCGAGCCGCTGAACGTGCGGGTGGGCATGGGCTCGGTGGTCACCTTGTCCGGCATCGCCCTCATCGTGCGGGCGCGCAACGGCGAGCGCGTGCACGAGGACCGGCTCGGCCTGGGCATCGCCGCCGCCTTCACCGCCGCGGTGGCCTGGGCGGTCTCGCTCCTCGTGCTCAAGCCGGCCATGGGCAGCCTCGATCCCGTCACCGCCCAGGCGGTGCGGCTGCCTCTGGCCTCGGTGGTGCTCTTCGCGACGCCGTGGGGGTGGGGCGCGCCCCGGCAAGTGCAGGCGGCGGACCGCTCCACTCTCTGGCGCGTGGTCCTGCTCGGCGGTATCACCGCGGCGAGCTCGGTGCTCTTCGTCACGAGCATCAAGTGGGCCGACGTGGCGGTGGCCGCCGTGCTGTCCTCGACGGCGCCGCTCTTCGCCCTGCCCCTGGGCCTGATCTTCCTCGGCGAGCGCATCACGCGCGCCGCCCTCTTCGGCACGGCGCTCGCGGTGGTGGGTGTGGCGATGCTGCAGCTCGGGTGAACAAGTCTGCCCCCTCACCCTACCCTCTCCCCGATGGGGGAGTGGGAAGTTCGAACCCTCGCCCCTCTGGGGAGAGGGCAGGGTGAGGGGACATTCGACTCAGGCGTGCTTGCGCAGCTCGAGGCGGCCGATCTGGCGGCGATGCACCTCGTCGGGGCCGTCGGCGAAGCGCAGGGTGCGGGAATGCGCCCACATGGAGGCGAGCGGGAACTCCTGGCTGACGCCGCCGCCGCCGTGGAGCTGCATGGCCCGCTCCACCACGCCCAGGGTCATGTTGGGCACGGCGACCTTGATCTCCGCGATGGCCTGCTTGGCCGCCTTGTTCCCCACCGTGTCCATCATGTACGCCGCGTGGAGCACGAGGAGCCTCGCCTGGTCGATCTCGATGCGCGACTGCGCGATGCGTTCCATCGTGATGTCGTTGTCGGCGAGGGTCTTTCCGAAGGCCACGCGCGTGGTGGCGCGCTTGCACATGAGCTCGAGGGCTCGCTCTGCCACGCCGATCTGGCGCATGCAGTGGTGGATGCGCCCCGGGCCCAGCCGCCCCTGCGCGATCTCGAAGCCGCGCCCCTCGCCGAGCAGCATGTTGGAGGCGGGCACCCGCACGTTCTCGAAGAGGACCTCGCCGTGGCCGTGGGGAGCGTCGTCGTAGCCGAAGACGTTCAGCATGCGCACGACCTTGATGCCCGGCGTGTCCCGAGGCACGAGGATCATGGACTGCTGCTTGTACTTGTCGGGATTCTTGGCGTCCGTCTTGCCCATGAAGATGAGGATCTTGCAGCGCGGATCGCCGATGCCCGAGGTCCACCACTTGTGGCCGTTGATGAGATAGGAGTCCGCCTCGCGCTTGATGCTGGACTCGATGTTGGTGGCGTCCGACGAGGCTACCTTCGGCTCGGTCATGGCGAAAGCGGAGCGGATCTTGCCTTCGAGGAGCGGCTGCAGCCATTCCTTCTTCTGTTCCGGCGAGCCGTAGCGCTCGATGGTCTCCATGTTCCCCGTGTCGGGGGCGGAACAGTTGAAGGCCTCGGGAGCGATGGGCGAGCGACCCATGATCTCGCAGAGGGGCGCATACTCGAGGTTGGTCAGCCCCGCCCCGCGCTCGCTCTCGGGGAGGAAGAGGTTCCATAGGCCGCGCTCGCGCGCCTTGGCCTTGAGTTCCTCCATGATGGGCGGCACCTGCCAGCGCGTGGGGCCGGAGTTGAGCTGCTCGTGGAAGATGGGCTCCGCGGGATAGATGTGCTTGCCCATGAAGTCGGTCAGCTGCTCCATGTACATCTTCGTCTTCTTCGAGTACTCGAATTCCATCGAGGCCCTCCCCCCGGGATGTGAGTGTGTGGCCTAAATAGACACCATCCGGCCGCCCGACGCAACGGACTCCAGCACCGCGTCGAGCACAACCTGGGCCCGCATGCCGTCCTCGAAGGAGGGCGAGGGGCTCTCGCCCTTGCGCGCGGCGGCGAGAAAGCGCTTCACGAGCGGCGCGATGGTCGTCCTCCCCGTCACCTCGAGGGCGTCGCCGTCCCCTGCGCTCCGGGGCAGGCCCGCCGACACCTTCACGGGCACGAAGCCGCTTCCCTTGGCGGCCGCGCGCAGCTCCCCTCGCCACCAGCGCGGCTTCTCACGATCGAGGCGGTACTGGAGCGCCCCCGCCGCGCCGTACACCTCGAGGGTCTGCTCGGCGGTGCCGCGGGCGGCGCGGCTCGTAAACATGTTCAGGTGGGCCCCTGAGGCCAGCTCGGCGGTAACAGAGCAGAAATCTTCGGAGTCGACGATCTTGCTGGTGCCGGGCACGGTGCGGCCCGGATAGGCGATCCCCGCCTGCGCGGTGAGCTGCTTGAACTCGCCGAAGGTCCAGCGAATGAGGTCGATCACGTGGACGCCCATGTCGCCCATGGCCCCGTGGCCCGCCTGGGCGCGGTCCATGCGCCAGGTGATGGGCGCTTCCTCGTCCGCCCAGCGAGCCCCCAGCCAGCGCACGTTGACGTGGAAGACGCGGCCGAGAAAACCCGCCTCGGCCATGGTGTGCAGGCGCTGCATCGCCGCGATGAACCGCCAGTTGAAGCTCGTCATGGCGGTGCGCTGCGCGCGCTGGGCCGCCGCGATCATGTCGCGCCCTTCCTGCGCCGTCATGGCCAGCGGCTTCTCGCAGAGGACGTGCGCGCCTCCCTCGAGGGCGGCCACGGCGATGTCGCGGTGGAGGGCGGGCGGCGAGGCGATCACCACGATGTCGGGCCGGGCCTGCTCGAGCATGTCCTGCCACCGCTCGAACACGCCAGGCACGCCGTAGCGGGCGGCGACCTCGCGGGCGACCTTCTGATCGCGCTGGCAGACCGCCACCACCTGGCAGCCGTGGCTCCGGAAGGCGGGGATGTGGGCGCGGCCGAAGCCGAGCCCAATGATGCCGACGGTGCGGTAAGCGGAAGCCACGATCAGGTCTCCTCCTTGGGCGGATAGCGGAGATTGACGTCGCGCTGCGGGAACGGGATCTCGATGCCCTCGGCCTTGAGTCGATTGTTCACGGCCACCGCCATCTTGCTCCGGATGGCCGACCACTCCTCGAAGTGATCCGTCCAGGCCCGGAGCTCGAAGTTGAGCGCGCTGTCTCCGAAGCCAAGGAAGAGCGCCATGGGAGCCGGGCTCGCGAGCACGCCGGACACCGACGCCGCCGTCTCCGTGAGCAGCCCCAGCACGCGCTCGGGATCGGTGCCGTAGGCGACACCGATGGGCAGCTCGAATCGCCGCGTGCGATCGGAGAGCGTCCAGTTGGTGAGGTTGCCGGAGATCAGGGTGGCGTTGGGCACCAGCACCTCCGCGCCTCGCCAGGTGTGGACGGTGGTGGAGCGGATGCCGATGCGACGCACCTCACCGTCGAGGTCGCCCATCTGGATGGCGTCGCCCACTTGAATGGGGCGCTCGAGGAGCAGGATGATGCCGGAGACGAAATTGTTGACGATGGTCTGGAGACCAAAGCCGACCCCGACCCCGAAGGCGCCCGTGAGGATGGTGAGCCGGTTCAGGTCCACTCCCATGGCACCCACCGCGACCAGGAAGCCGAGGAGCAAGATCACGTAGTGGAGGAGGCTCGAGATGGCATAGGGCATGCCCCGGCCCATGGGCAGCCGCGGATAGATGTCCTCCTCGAGGGCGAAGCGGATGAAGCGCGAGAGGAGAAAGGCGACCCACACCGTCACAATCAGGCCCAGGACGTCGCCCAGGGAGATGCTGACCAGTCCGCGGGTCACCTTGTAATCGAGGACAGCCATCACGCCGTTCTTGAGATCGTCCAGCACCAAGAACCACGCGAGGGTGGCGCTCAACCACAGCGCCGCTGCCCCCCACCACAGGAACACCGCGGCTCGCCGCTCGAGGAGGGCGCGATAGCGGGCGACCATGTGCAGCCGAGAGAGGGGTCGCACGCGCAGGAGGTACGAGAAGACCCCGAGGGTCACCACGAGGCCGGCGAAGAGCCCGAGCGCCGCATACACGCTGCGCAGGATGCCACCGGTGAGCAGACGAGCCAGCCGCATGTAGCCGAGGGCGCCCAGGATGAAGGCGAGAACGAGCAGCCCGGTCCCGACGCCGGCGAGGACTCCCGGCAGCTTGAACCGGCCGACGGAGAGCAGGCCGCGCCGCCACAACCACGCCGTGGCCACGGCCCCCCCTCCGGCAACCAGGAGCACCACCTCCTGCTCGACCACGGGAGCGCTGAGGAGGGCGAGGTCCCGGAGTCGGTTGAGCACGATGAAACCCGCCGCGCACCAGAGCGCTGCAGAGGGCGCGGGAAGGGTCACCTGCCTCAGGATGCGCACGACGGGCAGGAGGAGAGCGAGCCCGATCAGGTTCAACGCGATCATGGGCTGTCTCACGTAGACCCAGTCGCTCAGCATCAGGGTCACGATGAGCGCCGTAGACCCCGGGAGATCGAGCACGCGGAGCGTGGGATCCATGCCGCTGCTCTCCGCCGCCCACGCCCGTACCCGCCGGCGTGCGGCCAGCGCGAAGCAGAGCAGCGCGACGAGGAGCAGGACGTGCAACACGGCGCGCCGGAAACGGTCGGCGATGTAGCGCCTGAGCACGTCAAGCTGCGGTGCCGCGGAGTCGCGCACGAGGGCGGGAAACTCGGACCGCGGCGGCGCGTCGTGCCAGGCCCGCCAGATGGGCGGCCGATCCGGCCGGAAGAGAGTGTTGAAGTCCTCGCTGGTCGCCTGCGCGACCAGTGCGGCCGCCTCCTGGGTCGCCGCGAGCTGTTCGCCGACCTTCACCTGCAAGGTCAAGAGCTCCGAGCGCCGCTCCGTGGCGTTCTTGCGCACGGCCGCGATGGCCGCCAGGGCGTCGTCGATCCGCTTGAGCAGCGCGGGAGGCGCCTGGGTGCGCGTCGCTTCCGCCTTGGTCCGTGTCCAGGTGTTCGCCAGGTCCTCGAGGCGATCGAGGATCGCTCCCACCTCGGTGGCTCGCACCCGCAGATGGTCCGCCCAGTCCTCCAGGTCGCTTTGCAGCCCCACCCAGAGATCCCTCAGGTTGGCGAGGACGGTCAGCGAGGATGCGGCGGACAGCTGGGCCTTGGTTTCGATCTGGGCGTCCGAGACGCGCTGGGACATAGCGGACAGTTCGGATTTAATGGTGAGCACGGTGGCGGTGGGAGCGAGACGATCATCGAGGGCGCGCAACAAGGTCTGAAGCCGGTCGGCCTCGAGCGGGATGTCTGGCGCCGCGATCGCTCCCACGACGGGCTGGCTCGAAGCAGGGGCCCGCGCGGGCTTGGGCGGCGCCGGCGCGGACGCGGCGGGCGGGCTCGCGGCGGGCGGGCTCTGACCTTCGGGCGGCGGGGACTTCCCGAGGGCGAGTGCCTCGGGCGCCATGACGAAGGCAAGCGCCCACGCGAGCAGAGCCGCCGGAGCCAGACGAAGGCGAGCGGCAGGAGCACACCTCTCCCTGCCGCCCTCACGCACGGACCGCAGCATTCGCTCCGGCCTCAGCGCGCTCCGAAGGGCGACGAGGCGGGTAGCGGCAGCACCGGCGAGGCGTTGGCGAAGGCCTTGGGATACACGATGGCGAACTTGCCGTCGATGACCTGGTAGACGGCGGGGAAGGCGCGCTCGTTCTGTCCGCGCATGGGACGCTCCGCCTCGTTGATGGCCACGTCGGCCTTGGACTGCGCATCCGCGTCCACGCGCACGATCTTGTACTTGCCCAGCACCCCGCCCTTGTCGTTGGCCCAGTCAATGGCGAGCTTGGCCCCGCGGTAGTTGAGGAGCGACCCCGCCGCCGAGAACGGCCCGCTGAAGTCGAAGATCAGGCCGATCTTGATGGTCTTCTCCTGACTGTCCGTCGCGGCCGGCCACGTCAGGCACAGCCCGACGACGACGGCGGCGAGGACGACCGCGGCGACGAAGCGGAAGCGCGTCATGATGATCCCCCATCGATAGGTGAGCGGCGAGTGCGTAGGGCCGGAGTATAACGCACTCCGCCGACGGGATACGGTATCCTCCCTGGCAACCATGGCCCTTCTCGAGGTGCGGGCGCTGGCTCGCAGCTTCTACGCCGTCCACGCGCTCAACGGCGTGGATCTCGACGTGGAGAGGGGCACCATCACGGGTCTCATCGGGCCGAACGGCGCGGGAAGACCACGCTCTTCCACTGCGTCTCCGGCCTCATCCCGCCCGAGGCCGGCCGCGTCCGCTTCGACGGCCATGACATCACGGGAGAGCCGCCGCATCGGATCACTCAGCGCGGTCTCGTGCGCACCTTCCAGATCGCGCGCGGCTTCCCGCGATCGTTCATCGCCCCGGATGCCTTCGTGCCCCTCGTCACCATCTACGTGGTCCTCGCTCTCACCGCGGGAGGCACGGGCAACAACTGGGGCGCCGTGCTCGGCGCCGGCCTCGTGGTTTTTTTCCTCGAATCCACTCGCTTCGCCACGGCGTGGCTGCCCGGCCTTTGCACCCGTGCAGGTCGCCGCCGTGCGCGAGTTCGTCATCGGCGTGAGCCTGATCCTCGTCCTCCGCCTGCGACCCGCCGGCCTGCTGCCGGAGCGCCTGCCGCGCATCGCCCTACCCGCTGCCCCGACGTTGGAGCGCCCATGAGCCGATCCGCTCGCCTCGATCCTCTCCCCCACCTCGAGGCGGTCGCCCGCGCCATGCGGGAAGCCGGGCAGCCCGAGACGGGCTGTCGCCCCCTCGACCTCGGCATGGGCGCGGTGATCGGCCACAAGCTCTTCACCGTGCTCCTGCACCATCCGCGGGCGCAGGAGTCCGAGCGGCGCTACACGAATCAGCCCGCCGCCTTTCCCGTGGGCGGACGGAAGCCCGTGTCGCCCACGGCGTGGACGGAGCGGCTCTTCGTCGAGCGCCAGCCGTACATCGGCAGGACCGCGGAGGACATCCGCTCGGTGTTCTTCGACCACGAGCTGATCCAGTCCCTCGGCTGCGCCTCCGTGCTGAACGTGCCCGTGGTATGGGACGCCCGCACGCTCGGCACCGTCAACCTGCTCCACGAGGCGGGCTGGTACGACGAGGCGGACGTGCCCGTGGCCCAGGTCTTTGTCGCCCTCGCCACCCCCCTCCTCCTGGAGCTGCCCCGGGGCTAGCTTGGACTATTCACGAACACGCGGAGCGCGAGGCGGGTCGGGACCCGTCGTCGGGGCGGGGAGCGCCCCGGCTGCGTCATCCACTCGCCTGAATCGCCGCCCTCCGGGCGGCGCACAGGCTTCGCGGGTCCCGCTCCGCCGGAGCGCTCCCCGCCCCGCCGCCACCCGCCCCGATCGCACGTGCGGCACTCGTGAATAATCCGGGCTAGGGCGCCTCAGGAAAGCGCGCTCAGCCAGAAGCGCAGCTGCGCGACGCGGATCGAGCCGTCGGCGTTGAAGTACTTCCCCTGCCAGTCGTCCGGCTTCACCTTGAGGAAGCCGTCGCCCTTCTGCCGCGGATCCTTCTGGGCCACTCGCCAGGCGAAGTGATCGTAGACGTCGAGGACGTGGGAGGCGTAGGCCGCGGCGAGCTTGCGATGGCCGCGGATGATGGCGAGGTTCTCGTCGTTGTTGAACGAGGCCTTGTGGCCGAGGTTGTGGCTGCCCGTGATGACCACACACTCGTCGGAGAAGGGGTCGATCACCACTACCTTGTCGTGGATGATGGCGAAGCCCGCGCTCAGGATCTCCTTCGTCCAGCCCGCGGGAGCGGAGGAGTCGTCGAGGGCGTCGGCGGCGATCACCCGCCTGTCCTGCGCCTTGCCGCCCTTGGGCGGCGTCACGCCGTGCAGCTCGTAGTAGAAGGACTCCGAGGCGGAGGGATTGGTGACGCAGCCGCGCACAAAGAGATCCTTGTTGGCCTTCTGGGCCTGGGCCGCCCACTGCGCGACGTTGGGACTGCCCGGGTAGAACAGGAGGAAGAGCACGGCGCGCTTGGCCACCTGGATGGCCGCGAACACGTCGGCCATGTCGGGAGGCCGCGTCTCGTTCTTGGTCGAGCTGGACCTGAGCTTGGGCGTGTTGGGGGAGAACCAGCTCGTGAGCGTGCCGTCCGCGCCGAGGGCGATGGTCTTGGCCGACCCGTCCCACGCGCGCAGCGCCGGACCCTGGAGGGCTTTGGGATCGTCCTTGGCCTGCTGGCTGTCCGCCTTGAGCTGCTTCCAGTAGTCGAGATAGCGCTGGGCGACCTTGGCGTTGTCGATGACGACGGTGTTGTTGGTCTGGGCGCACAGCCCGGTGGGCGTCCAGTTGGTGGAGCCGAAGAGCACGGCGCGGGCGTGGCCCGACTTGTCCACGTAGACGACGAACTTGTTGTGCCCGATCTGGTTCGAGGGCAGGAGACGGCTGAACAGGGCCCCGGCCGTCTTGGTCAGCCGGTCGCGCGCGTCCTGATTGCCGTCGACCATTACGGGGGGCGCCTTGGGCTCACCCTCCGGTCGCACCTCCTGCTCGAGCGTGTTGGACAGCACGATGGAGAGCTTCTTGCCCGCCTTCTCGAGGAGCGGCACCAACTCCAGGTCGTGGAGCTCATAGAGGGCGGCGTAGAGCCTGCCCCCGGACTTCGCCCGCGCCACGAAGTCCGTGAGGGCCTCGACCATGTCGCCGGAGAGGCTCGCGCGGAGGGCATCGGTGGGATTCTGGATGCGGTCGAGGAGGCCTTTTTTGCTGGGCTTGCCCTGAAGGGCGCGCGAGATTCGCTGGGTGGAGATGAGGCCGCGGTTGAAGTAGGCGTGCACCCCGTCGGAGAGGCGCGCGGTGATCTCGACCTCGTTGGAGGTGACCTGGGGAATGGTCATGGGCACGAGCTCTCCCGGAACTCCCTCGAGGGGCACGATCTTGTAACGGAACTTGCGCTGCCCCGTCTTCTCCGCGACGAGCCGCGCGTACACGTCCTTCCAGTAGAACTTCTGGATGGGGAACTTCTCGCAGGTGTCCCCCGTCGCCCGCTTGAAGCCGGGGAAGACGGCCACCGCGGGGAGCGCGGTCTCCTGTCCGTCGGGGTCGACCCGATACACCGCGAAGCCCATGCAGCGCTCGAGCTTCTGCCCGTAGCTCCAGGCCACCGTGATCACGTCGTTGTTGGCGAAGGCGACGGCATTCTGCATGGCAAGTCTCCTCTCTCCGGGAGGGGCACGACGTCGCGCGGCCCGCGACTCGCCGGCGATCGTGCGACAGGCGGCGCGGCGCCGTCAAGACGCGCGCTCGACGGCTCGGAGAAAAGACGAAAGGCGCCCGGGCCGTGGGGCCCGGACGCCTCGTGTCCTCCAGGGAAATCGCGGCGCTACTGCGCGGCGGTCCTCTTGTCGTGGTGCAGCTTGGCCCGGTCGTGGTTCACCTCGCGACGGTCCTCGCGACGGTCGCGGTTGTCAGCGCGGAAATCCCGGCGATCGGCGTGGAGGTCGCGCCGGTCACGGTTGATGTCGTGCTGGTCGTTGCGGACGTTCTGCCGAGCGCTCCGCAGATTGGCCCGGTCCTGCTGGACGGCGGCCACGTCGCCCGCCGCCTTGTCCTGCTGGAGCTGCTTCTCGTCCTGGCGCACGGTCTGGCGGTCGCGGTAGCGATCCTGCCGGTCGGTGCGGAGATCCTGTCGGTCCTGGCGGATATCCCGAGCGTCCTGCCGCAGGTCCTGGCGGTCCTGGCGCAGATCGCGCTGGTCGCGCCGGAGCTCACGGCGGTCCTGCTGCACCTGCGGGTCGGGCGTCGGAGTGGTCGTCTGCGCGTCCACGCTCGGAGCCCAGGCGGTCATCGCGAGCGCTCCGAATATTGCCATTGTCTTCCATCGGCCCATGTCGTCCTCCGGTGATTGGGGATGCTGTCCACCCCGTCTGACGCGGCGCCGGCGGGGGCCGTTTACCGGAAGGGAGAGCAAGCGACGAGCCGCGGCCCTGCCCCAGAGAAAACGGAGGCTTGCATAGGGAGCCTCAGGCGGAACTCGCACAATTCGTCACCCGCCTGCCCCGCAGGGTCAGGCGTGCTACCATGCGGCGACTTTCACCAGACCGGAGGAGAAGCCGTGCCCACCCAGAGCCCCGAGCAGAGCGAGATCCTCGTCCACCGAGACGGCGCCGTGCTGACCCTGACCTTCAACCGGCCCGAGGCCCGCAACGCCATGACCTGGAACATGTACGAGCGGCTCTACCAGACCGCCGAGGAGGTGGACGCCGACGATTCCGTGCGGGTGCTCGTGCTCCGCGGCGCGGGCGGCAAGGCCTTCGTGGCCGGCACCGATATCAGCCAGTTCAAGAGCTTCAGGACGGCCGAGGACGGCCTGCAGTACGAGCGCGACGGCGAGCGGCGCACGGCGCGGCTGGAGCGCGTGGGCAAGCCCGTCATCGCGCAGATCGAGGGCTTCGCGGTGGGGGGCGGCTTCGCCATCGCCGCCGTGTGCGATATCCGCATCGCCACCCCTGAGTCGCGCTTCGGCTTCCCCATCGCGCGCACGCTCGGCAACTGCCTCTCCATGGAGAACTACTCGCGCTGCGTGGAGCTCTTCGGCCCTTCCCGCGTGAAGGAGATGATCATGCGGGCGCGACTCATCTCGGCGGCGGAGGCGCACGCCGCGGGCTTCGTGCACGAGATCGTGGCGGCGGCGGAGATCGAGGCGCGGGTCAAGGCCGTCGCCCTCGAGGTCGCGAACCACGCTCCCATCACCTTGCGGGTGACCAAGGAGGCGGTGCGCCGCATCCAGGAGCGCCGCCGCTTGGAGGGCAGTGACGATCTCATCGCCCTCACCTACGCCAGCGCAGACTTCCGCGAGGGGATGAGCGCCTTCCTCGAGAAGCGGCCGCCGCGCTGGACGGGGAAGTAGGCGTGCCATGATCCGGAGCGTCCCCGGCCGCACCCCGCGCGTGCATCCGGGAGCGTGGATCGATCCCTCCGCCCAGGTCATCGGCGACGTCACCATCGAGGAGGGGGCCAGCGTGTGGCCACTCTCCGTGCTCCGCGGCGACCAGGACAACTACGTGACGCTCGGCCGCAACTCCAACGTCCAGGACAACTCCGTGCTCCACGTCACGCCGGAGTTCCCCTGCATCGTGGGGGCCAACGTCACCATCGGCCATCGCTGCGTCGTCCACGCCTGCACCATCATGGACAACGTCCGCATCGGCATCGGGGCGGTGGTGCTGACGGGCGCCGTGGTGGAGGAAGGCGCGCAGGTCGGCGCGGGGGCGCTCGTGCCCCAGGGCAAGGTTGTGCCCGCGGGCTGGCTCGTCATGGGCGTGCCCGCCAAGCCCATCCGGAAGATGGACGAAGCCGAGCTGGAGGACATCCGCCGCAACGCGCAGGACTATCTCGATCTCTGGCATCGCGACTACCGAGTCCATTGAGCGACGGCTCGCTTAGCTCGCGCAGCGGCGCCCTTGACCGCACGTGGCAGGCTGGCTACGCTCAGCCGGTCGGATGCATCCGGGGCGTGTCTCGAGGAGCGCGAGGGCCTTTCCAGTATCCGTCGAGGAGGTCTCGTCATGAGTCGTACCTGCACTTCCCTGGTGTCGCCACGCGGTCTCTGGCTCCGACTGGCCGTGGTGCTCATCGCGGTCGCTCCGGGCCACACGCTCGCGCAACACACCGATCACCCCGCTGACAAGCCGATCCAGGTCGGCACCGACTTCGGCATCGCCCCCTTTGTCTTCCGGTCTCCCGCAGGACCGGAGGGCTTCTCGGTCGACATGATCAGAGAGATCGCACGCCGCATCAAGAGACCGGGCGTGGAGATCGCCGACATGAACATGTCCGGGCTGATCTCGGCCCTCATGTCCAAGCGGATCGAAATCATGGTCAACCCCTTTGGCATCACGGCCGAGCGCTCCGAGCGGATGCTCTTCACCGAGCCCTACCTGGGCACGGGTAACGCGTTCATCATCCGCAAGAGCGACGAGATGAAGGACCTGGGCGATCTGCGCGGCAAGGCCCTCGCCGTGAACCGCGGGACGATCTCCGACACGTGGGCCACCGAGCAGGCGCCCAAGCACGGGTTCGAAGTGCAGCGCTACGACAACTTCCCGGATTCCGTGCAGGCGGTCATCACCCGCCGGGCCTTCGCGGCGCTCAACGAGATCCCCACCGCCAACTTCGCGGCAACCCAGAATCCCCAGATCAAGGTGGGATTCGCCGAGTACACGGGGCGCAACTTCGGGTACGCGTTCCGCCTGGAGAGCGTGGCGTTCCGCAACCAGGTCGAAGAGGCGATCGAGTGCATGAAGCAGGACGGCTGGCTCGTCAAGAACTACGAGAAATGGTTCAAGCAACCGGCCCCCAACGATCCCGCCCTCACGACCGTGTTCCCGGGCTGGGGCCCTCCCGGATTCAAGGGATACGATCCCACCCCGCACGCGCTGCGCTGCGGCTGAGCACGCCCATCACCCACCCTCGATGATGGAGGCGCGCGTCCTCCTCGAGGTCGACGACCTTCACAAGTCGTTCGGCGCCACCGAGGTGCTGCGAGGCATCACCCTTCGCGTGCGAGCGAATGAGGTCATCATCCTCATCGGTCCGTCCGGCTCCGGCAAGAGCACCCTCCTCCGGTGCATCAACCGGCTCGAGGAGCCGACCCGCGGCAGGATCCGCGTCGACGGCGTCGAGATCACGGAGCGTGGCGTCGACCTGAACCACGTTCGGCGGCACATCGGCATGGTCTTCCAAGCGTTCAACCTCTATCCGCACCTGACCGCGCTCGGCAACGTCACGTTGGCCCTGCGAAAGGTGATCCGGATGAGCCGTCCCGAGGCCGAGGCGCGCGGGCTCCGTATGCTCGAGCACGTGGGGCTCAGCGACAAGGTCGACGCCCGACCGAGCGAGCTGTCCGGGGGCCAACAGCAGCGGGTGGCCATCGCCCGCGCCCTCGCGCTCGAGCCCAAGCTGATGCTCTTCGACGAGCCGACCTCGGCCCTCGACCCCGAGCTGGTGGGCGGCGTCCTGCGCGTCATGCGCGACCTGCGCGAGGAGGGGATGACCATGATCGTGGTGACGCACGAGATGTCGTTCGCGCGGGATGCCGGCGATCGCGTCCTATTCATGGACGGAGGTGAAATCCTCGATGAAGGACCGCCCGCCACCATGTTCAGGGACCCGGCCCATCCGCGGACACGAGAGTTCCTCCGCCGTATCCTCCACGGCGCGCCAGGCGGGGCGTGATCCGTCGACGGGGCGTGTGACCGGCGCCGTAGCGGGCAATGCCTGAGCGATGCGAGGGCTGGGCGAGACCTTCTTCAACGGGGCGGTGATCGCGAAATACCTCCCCGCCCTCCTTGGGGGGTTCCGGGTGACCCTCGCCCTCGCGGCGGCCGTGGTGACGCTCGGTATCTGCCTCGGCCTCGCACTGGCGATGGCGCGCGCCTTCCGGATCCAGGCCCTCAACTGGCTCATCGTCGCCTTCGTCGACGTCTTCCGGACGCTGCCCCAGCTCGTCGTGATGGTCTTCCTCTATTTCGGTCTCCCCTACGCGGGTCTCACCATCAGCGCGTTCTTGGCCGCCGTCCTCGGGCTCGGCCTCGTTCTGGCCGCCTTCGCCGAGGAGGCCTTCTGGGCAGCCATCACCACCATCCCCCGCGGGCAATGGGAAGCGGCGCGCTCGACGGGCCTCAGCTTCGCCCAGGCGCTCGCCAGCGTGGTGATGCCACAGGCCATCCGCGTCGCCATCCCGCTCTTGACCAACCGGACGATCGCCATCACCAAGGGTACGGCGCTCGCCTCCGTGATCTCGGTTCCAGAGATCTTGGATCAGGCGCAGAGCGCCATGTCCCTGTCGGCGAACGCCTCTCCCCTCGTTGTGGGTGGCGCGCTCTATCTCGCCATCTTCGCCCCGTTGGTGGCGTTCAGCCGCTGGCTGGAGCGTCGCTTTGGCTGGATCATCTGAGCCCGGCCATGCAGGAGTTCGTCGCCAACTTCGCCAACCTCGAGTCGCTGGCCCGTATCTACCCCCTGCTCCTGCAGGGCGTCCGGGTCACGCTCCTCCTGAGCCTCGTGACCATCCCTCTCGCTGTCCTGGGGGGCCTCCTGCTCGCGGTGCTCTACAGCTTCCACCTCCGCTTTCTCAACCCCGTGCTCATCGTGTACGTCGACGTGCTCCGGGCCTTCCCCGTGCTGGTGCTGCTCGTGCTCATCTTCTACGGCCTGCCATTCGTCGGCATCAGCCTTCCCGCCTTCCCGGCTGCCGTGCTCGCCATTGCTCTCAACAACTCGGGATACTACGGAGAGATCTTCCGGGCGGGCATCGAGACGGTGCCACGAGGGCAGCGGGAGGCAGCCCGCTCCACGGGGCTGAGCGCGTGGCAGACGGCGTTCTCGGTGGTGCTGCCGCAGGCGGTCCGCAACGTCGTCGCCCCCTTGGCCGGCAACACGCTCGAGCTGATCAAAACAACGTCCATCGCCACAGTTGTGGCGCTCCCCGAGCTCTTGCGCTCGGCCCGCGTC
>JBKOVG010000160.1:0-25531 GCA_046723845.1 Candidatus Methylomirabilota bacterium
CCATCGGGGAGACGACAGTTCCGCAGCAGCAGCTCGAAGGGCTCGGCCATCTACGCGATCGGAAGTGGCGACCCGCGGCCGGCGAGCGCACGGCAAGCGAGGCGGAGACCGTCGAGCGTATCGGCCCCGGAGGTCGCGCCCATGGCGAGGAGCCTCCGCGCGGCGGCCGTCGCACGAGCCGCCGACGGCGCCCGGAGGATCGCGAGCACGGGCTCGGCGAAGCGGCCCGCCAGGGCCTCGAGGAGAAAGTCGCGCGCCACGTCCGTGGTGCGAGCGCGCGCGGCCTTGGCCACGGCGCGCACCGCGTGCGGCTCGAGCCAGCCCGGCGCGAGGCGATGGATCGCGGCGAGCGCTCCTACCACGCAGTCGTCTCCCGCGGGCGTCAGGCCCTGGCCGAGCCCGATCAGCTCCGTGGCGGCGGCGACGAAGACGCCGGCATCGCGCTCGACGAGGCTGTCCGCGAGCGCGCGCCGCGCGCGGAGACCCTGACCGGCGCGGAGCGCCGCCGCGCCGTGCGCGGTCGGCAGGGCATTCGCGCGGAAGGCGAGAGGGCCTGGCGGCGCCTCGAGTGATACCCGCTCCGCTCGCGTCCAGTCGAGAGCGGAGCGGCGGATGATTGTGCCCGGCGGGAGAGCCGAGATCGACGGGAGGGCCGACAGGGCCACCGCGAACGGCGCGGCGAGGAGGCCGGGACCGTGGAGCGTGAGGAGGTGCCCGTCGTGCCCGAGGAGATTGATGGCGCGCTCGAACACCGAGTGCACGCTGGCGGCTTCCTCGGGGGCGCGCGCGAGGCGGCCGAGCGTGACGCTGCCAAGGCGCGTGACCTGCAGCGAGGCGTCGGAGGAGAGGGCCGGCATGGCGAGGGGCATTCTAGTCGCCCGCGAGGGCGCCATCAAGACGATGGCGATCGTCTGCCGAGGTAGGCCTCGATCACGGCGGGAGCGCGCCCGACGGCCTCCGCGGATCCTTCGAGGGTGATGCGCCCTCGCTCGAGGACGAAGGCACGGTTGGCGAGGGCGAGGGCCTGTGCGGCCATCTGCTCCACGAGGAGGATGGTCACGCCCTGCTCGCGCAGCCGCTGGATGGCCGCGAAGATCTCGCGCACGAGTATCGGCGCCAGGCCCAGCGACGGCTCGTCGAGCAGCATGAGACGCGGCCGCGCCATGAGACCGCGCGCCACCGCCAGCATCTGCTGCTGGCCGCCGGACAGCGAGGCCGCGGGCAGGTCGAGCCTCTCGGCGAGCGCGGGAAAGAGCGCGAGGGCGGCGTCCAGGTCCGCGCGCAGCGTGCCGGCATCGCGGCCACTCGAGCGGGCGAGGGCGCCCAGCCGCAGGTTGTCGCGCACGCTCTGATCGCCGAAGACGCCGCGGCCTTCGGGCACGAGGGCGATGCCGTGGCGCGCCACCCACCACGAGGGGCGGCCGGTGATGTCGACGCCGTCCGCGGTGATGCGCCCCGAGGCCGGACGGAGCACGCCGGCGATGGTCTTGAGGAGGGTGGTCTTGCCCGCGCCGTTGGCGCCGATCACGGAGACGATCTCGCCCGGGCGCACGTCGAGCGCCACCTCGTGGAGGACGGCCACCGCCCCGTAGGAGACGCGCAAGCCCGCCACGGTGAGAGCGCTCATGCCGTGGCGCCCAGGTAGGCCTCGATCACGGCGGGATCGCGCCGCACGCCATCGGGCACGCCGTCGGCGATGACCCGGCCGTAGTCGAGCACGGTGATGCGGTCCGACACCGCCATGACCAGGTCCATGTGGTGCTCTACGAGGACCACGGCCGGCCCGCCCCGCGCGCGCAGCTCGACGAGCTGCCGATCGAGGGCGGCGATCTCCGCCGGGGAGAGTCCGGCGGCGGGCTCGTCCAGCATGAGGAGGAGCGGATCGGTGGAGAGGGCCCGCGCGATCTCGAGCTTGCGGCGGAGGCCGGCGGCCAGCGCGTCGGCGGGCTCGTGGCCGAGATCGCCTAGATTCACGCGCTCGAGCAGCGCCTGCGCGCGTGACTGCAGGGCCATCTCGCTCGCCCTCGAGCCGGGAGCTCCGAGCAGCGCCACGAGCAAAGAGCCGAGCCGGCGTCCCGCCACGCCCACCGCCACGTTGTCGCGGACGGAGAGGCCGGAGAAGACCTGGGCGGTCTGGAACGTGCGCGCGATGCCGCGGCGGGCGATCGCATACGGGCTCTGCCTCATGATCGAGGCGCCGTTCAGCTCGATGGTGCCGCCCTGGGCCGCGTAGAAGCCCGAGAGGACGTTGAGGAGCGAGGTCTTGCCAGCGCCGTTCGGGCCGATGACGGCGTGCACGGTGCCGCGGCGCACTGAGAGATTCACGTCGGCAAGAGCGGCGACGCCGCCGAAGGCGAGGCTCACGCCGCGAGCCGTCAGGAGCGCTCCCGTGGATTGCCCCTCACCCTGCCCTCTTCCCTCAAGGGCGAGAGTTCCCGCCTCCCTCTCCCCCCCGGGGAGAGGGCCGGGGTGAGGGGCGACGCTCTTCCGCCCTCGTGACAGCGCGCCCACGATGCCCTCGGGCAGCCAGTAGATCGAAAGCAGGAGGAGGGAGCCGTAGAGGATGAGCCGGTAGTCGAGGAGCTTCGTCAGCAGCTCCGGCAGGATGGTGAGGGCGATGCTGCCTGCCACCGGTCCCGCGATGCGCCCGAGCCCGCCGAAGATGAGAGCGAGGAGGAAGAGGATCGAAGTCTGCAGCGTGAAGCTGTCCGGCGAGATGTAGCCGTTGAGGAACGTGAAGAGGGCCCCCGCCACTCCCGCGAAGGCTGCGGAGACGGTGAAGGCGGCGATGCGCACGTAGTACGCAGAGAGGCCGAGCGACTCGGCGGCCACCTCGCTGCTCTTGACGGCGAGGCAGGCCCGCCCCCACGCCGAGCGGCGGAGATTTGCCGTGAGCCAGAGGGCGAGCGCGGCCGCCAGGAGCACCGTCCAGTAGTGGGTGCGGAGCGCGGGCTTTGGGATGTTGAAGATGCCGCCGGGCCCGCCGGTGACGGTGCCCCACTCGATCAGCACACCCTCCACGATGAGGCCGAAGGCGATGGTGACCATGGCGAGATAGGGACCGGAGAGGCGGAGGGCGGCCGCGGCCACCGCCGCTCCCACGATGGAGGTGACGAGGAGAGCGGCCGTGATGGCCGCCCACTCCGGCAGGCCCGCGCGCGTGGCGCAGAGGGCCGCCGTGTAGGCGCCGAAGGCGTAGAGTCCCGCGTGGCCGAGCGAGGTCTGCCCCGTGAAGCCCACCAGCACGTTGAGCCCCGACGTCACGATGGTGAGGAGGCCCACCGAGATCACGACGTAGAGGTAGTAGGTATTCGAGGTGAGAATGGGGACGGCGGCTGCCGCCATGGCGAGGGCGATCCAGCCCAGCCGTGCCGTCACACGCGCCTCGACGGCCTCGCGCCGAGCAGCCCCCACGGCCGCACCACGAGCACGAGGATCACGAGGCCGAAGCCCACGATCTCGCGCGCCCGCGTGGAGAAATAGCCCGCGGTGAAGGACTCTACCAGCCCGTAGCCGAGGCCGGCGACGACGATGCCCGGGGCGGAGGTGAGGCCGCCGATGATGGCCACCGCGAAGGCCTTGAGCCCGATGATGGTGCCCATCTGGGGCGCCACGTTCAGGAGGGGGGCGAGGAGGACGCCGGCCACTCCTGCGAGGAGCGCGGAGAGCGCATAGGAAGCCATGACGGCGCGGGGGATGTTGATGCCCATGAGCCCTGCCGCCTCGGGATTCCAGGCCACCGCCTTGAGCTGCTTGCCGTAGCCGGTGCGGTGATAGAAGAGCTGCACGAGGCCCATGAGGAGGAGACCCACGAGGGGCACGAGCACTTCCTGGGGATAGAAGCCCACGGAGCCGACCATGATCGGCTTCTTCATGAGGGGCGAAGGGAAGGCGCGCGCGTCCTTGCCGAAGGTGAGCTGGGCGACATTTTCCGCGATGATGCCGACGGCGATGGTGGCGAGGAGCCAGGCGGGGGAGGCGCGCAGGAAGAACGGCCGAACGGCGATGCGCTCCACGAGCGCGCCGAAGAGGGCGAGGGCAGCGAGGGAGACCAGGAGGGCAACAGGAAAGGGCCAGCCCAGGCCCACGAAGACGGCGTAGGCGACGACCGCGCCCACCATCACCGCGTGGCCCTGGGAGAAATTCATGGTGCGGCTGGTCGCCCAGGTGATGTGATAGCCGAGGGCGACCAGCCCATACATGCTGCCCAGGGCCAGGCCGGTGACGAGGAGCTGGACGTAGATGGGCGCGGGCCCTTACTTCATGCTGATCGGAACGATCTTGCCGCCCTTCCAGACCACCATCACGTAGTCCTCGTCCGTGAGGGCGTCGTGCTGCTCCGCCGTGAAGGGACGCTTGTACGTCTTGATCAGCCCTTTGTACTCGCCCTTGAGGTTCTCGAGCGCGTCGCGCACCTTGGGCCCGTCCGTGCTCCCCGCCTGGTCGATGGCCATGGCGACCAGGTGCAGGCCCTCGTAGGCGTTGGCGGTGCCCACCGGGGCGATGACGTCGCCCGGCTCTTTCACCCCGTACTTCTCGCGGAGCATTTTGAGCACGTACTGGCCGCGCTCGTTCTGCTTGCCGAAGAAGGTATAGGTCTGGAGGAAGGTGACCCCGTCGGAGAGATCGCCCGTCAGCTCGGCGAAGCGGCCGCCCGAGATGCCCCAGTGCGAGATCATGGCCGCGTCCCACCCGAGCTTGGACTTGGAGCGGAGGACCTGCGCGCCCTCGGGGGCGTTGGCGACGAGCACGATGAGGTCGGCGCCCGCGCCCTTGAGACGGAGGAGCTGCGGGCTCATGTCCGGATCGTTCCAGTTGAAGCGCTCCACGCCCACCGCCTTGACGCCCTTTTCACCGAACCACTTGGTCAGGCCGGCCTCGTTGGACTGTCCCCACGGCGTGTTCTCGAGAAGCAAGCCGGGCTTGCCCTTCTTGAGCTGGTCGACGGCGTAGCGGGAGAGGAAGCGGTCGACGTAATCGTCGTTGGCGGAGACGCGGAAGACGTAGTTGGGCGTCTGCCCGTTGCGCGTGATGTTGGTCCCCGCCGCCCACGCGCCCATGTAGGGCACCTTGAGCTCCGCCCACACCGGCACCTGGGCCAGGGCCACCGTGGTGTGGAGGCCGCCGAACACCGCGGCCACCTTCTCGCGCTCCACCAGCTCGCGCGCGAGGGTGACGCCCTTCTGCGGATTGCCCTCGTCGTCGCGCACCACTAGCTCGAGCTTGCGCCCGCCGAGGACGCCGCCGTGCCCGTTGATCTCGTCGATGGCGATCTGCAGACCGCGCTTGATGGCCTCGCCGGAGGCGGCCGAGCCGCCGGAGACGGCGGCGGAGAGCCCGATCTTCACGGGCTCCTTGGACTGGGCGAGCACGGCGCTGGCCCCGGCCACGGCGAGGAGCAGGGTGAGCATCAGGGAAAGACGTCGCATGCGACTCCTCCTTGGCGGGTCATGACCCGCGTGGAATCCGGTTGCTGGCGGTGACCGGCTGTTCCACGACGGCACTGGCGCGACAGCGGCCTCCCCTACCTACCACGAAACATCGAGGAAGGAAACGCCGCCCCGAAGGCGTGGGTTCCATAACGCGCGCCCACCTAGTCTCGCACCGCGCAGAGGATGTGGGTTCCGCAACGCCCGCCCACCTGATCTAGCCGCGACGCCTCACCGTACAACCGGCCGGGTGGCGGCGGTGGGAGGGGTGCGCTCGGGCGGAGTGGGACCCCCTCGTCCTGCGCGCCTCCCGATGGGCTGCGATTCCGCCGTGTGGGTGACGATGCATGAGCGCACCCCTCCCGCCGACGACAGGCCCCGGCCGCCTCGCGCGCCGGTTGAAGCTAAGATTTTGGCGGAGTAATTCCGTAAGCCTTCAGCTTGCGATACAGGTGGCTCCGCTCGATCCCCAGCTTCTCGGCCGTCCGCGTCATGTTCCACTCATGCGCGCGCAACTCACCCAGGATGTATGCCCGCTCGAACGCCTCGCGCGCTTCCTTGAGCGTGCGATCGCGCTGCGCATCCTCACCCGCTGTCGGCTCCTCGCGGGTGCGCAGCGGCGGCGGCAGGTTCTCCGGTCCGATGATGTCGCGCGGCGCCATGATGACCAGCCGCTCCACCATGTTGCGCAGCTCGCGCACGTTGCCCGGCCAGTCGTAGGACAGGAAGTAGGCGAGGGCCTCCACCGACATCGTCTTCGGCCGCCGCCCGTTCTCCACCGAGAAGAGGGCGATGAAGTGCTCGACGAGGGCGGGGATGTCCTCCTTGCGCCGGCGCAGCGACGGCACCTCGATGGGGATGACGTTGAGGCGGTAGAAGAGATCCTCGCGGAAGCGCCCCGCGGCGATCTGCTCCTGGAGGTTCTGATTGGAGGCGGCGATCACCCGCACGTCCACGCGGAGCGTCTCCTTGCCCCCCACCCGCTCGAAGGCCTGCTCCTCAAGCACGCGCAGCACCTTGGCCTGCGTCTTGAGGCTCATGTCCGCGATTTCGTCGAGGAAGAGCGTGCCGCCGTCGGCCAGCTCGAACTTGCCGCGCCGGCGCGCCACCGCCCCCGTGAAGGCGCCCCGCTCGTGGCCGAAGAGCTCGGACTCGATCAGCTCCTCGGGGACGGCGGCGCAGTTCACCTCCACGAAGGGGCCGTCGGCGCGGGTGGAGCGGGCGTGGATGGCCCGGGCCACCAGCTCCTTGCCCGCCCCGCTGTCGCCGTGGATCAGCACGCGGCCCGTGGTGGGCGCCGCGATGTTGATCTGCTGGCGCAGCTCCTCGATGGCCGCGCTCTTGCCCACGATCTCCTGGCCGCGTTCCACCCGCTCGCGCAGGCGCCGGTGGTCCTCCTGGAGGCGGGCGTGCTCGAGGGTGCGCGCGGTGACCAGGAGCGTCTTCTCCAGGGAGAGGGGCTTCTCGATGAAGTCGTAGGCGCCGAGCTTGGTCGCCTTCACCGCCGTCTCGATGGTGGCGTGGCCGGAGATCATCACCACCGCCGTCTCGGGGCGGCGCTGCTTCAGCTCGGCGAGGGCCTCCAGGCCGTCCATGCCCGGCATCCAGATGTCGAGGAAGACGAGATCGGGCGCATCCTCCACCAGGCGGGCCAGCGCTTCCTCCGCCGAGCTCACGGAGGTGACGCGGTAGCCCTCGTCCTCGAGCACGCCGCGCAGCGTGCTCTGGATGAGGCGCTCGTCGTCCACGATGAGGATGTGCTCGCCCGCCATCAGCTCGCCCTCGCTGAGGTGGGCGGCTCCACGCTGGCGGCGGCGAGGCGGCCCACGGGCAGCTCGATGATGAAGCGCGTGCCCTGGGGTGTCACGTCCTCCACCCAGATGGTGCCGCCGTGATCCGTGACGATCTGGTGCACGATGGAGAGCCCGAGGCCCGTGCCGTTGGCCTTGGTGGAGAAGTAGGGGAGGAAGAGCCGTTCCTTGTCCTCGGCCTGGATCCCCGGCCCGTCGTCGGCGACCACGATGCGCGCGCGACGGCTCTCCGGCATCCAGATCGTCTCCAGCGTCACCTGGCCCGAGCCGCCCACCGCCTCCACCGCGTTGTCCACGAGGTTCAGCACCGCGCGCTTGATCTGGTCGGGATCCACGTCCACCGGCGGCATGTCGGGGGAGAAGGTCATCTTGATGTCGAGGGTCCCGTGCGACTCGCGGTAGAGGACGACCACGCCCTCGAAGAGCCGACCGAGATCGGTGGTGCGCGGCTGGAGCGACGGCATGCGGGCGAAGCGCGAGAACTCGTCCACCAGCTGCTTGAGGCCTTCCACCTCCTGGACGATGGTGGCGGTGGCTTCCTCGAGGAGGCGCTTCTCCGCGGGGCTGCGGTCGGTGGACAGCCGGCGCCGCAGGCGCTGGGCGGAGAGCTGGATGGGCGTGAGGGGGTTCTTGATCTCGTGCGCGATGCGCTGGGCGACCTCGCGCCAGGCGGCCAGGCGCTGGGCCTTGAGAAGCTCGGTCAGGTCGTCGAACACGAGCACCATGCCGAGATAGGCGTCGTCGGGCCCCTTGAGCGCGGTGGCGGAGGCGAGAAGGGTCACGGAATGTCCCTCGCGGCGGAGATGCACCTCGCGCTCGAGGGCGTTCTCGCGCAGGCGGTTCATGCGCTGGATGAGGGCGGCCAGCTCGGAGTGCACGGGCGGCCGGAGGACGGCGCTGGAGGGCTGGCCGAGGGCGTCTGTGGCCGACACCCCGAGCATGCGTTCCGCCGCGCCGTTGACGGTGGTGATGCGCCCCGCCGCGTCGAGCGAGAGCACGCCGGTGGCCACGGCGTCGAGCACGGTCTCCGTGTAGCGGCGCCGCTGCTCCATCTCCTCGTGCTTGGCCTGGAGGTCGCGGTAGGTGTGCTCGAGCCTTGTCTGGGAGAGCGCGAGATCGCTCGTCATCCGGTTGAAGGAGTCCACGAGCACGCCTAGCTCGTCGTCCGCCCGCACCTGCACCTTGTAGTTGAGGTTGCCCGCGGCCACCGCGCGCGTGCCCTCGGCGAGCATCTGCACGGGCTCGGTGATGCCGCGCGCCAGGTACAGGCCGAACCACGTGGCGGAGAACACGATGACGAGGGTCATGAGGAGGAAGAGCAGGATGTAGATGCCCTTGAGCGGCTGCTTCAGGAGCCGGAGCTGCTTGTACTCCTGGAAGGACTGGCTGATGCCGCGAAGCCGCGTCTCGAGCCGCTGCGGCACATAGGTGCCGACCACCAGCGCGCCCAGGAGGGCCCGATCGTTCGACTTGATGGGCACGATGGCCTGGATCATGTCGCCGTCGTCCAGCTCGTGCACCGTGGTCACTTCCTGGCCGCCGAGCCCGCGCCGGAGCTGCTCCCGGTTCACCGAGCGCGTGGGGATGGTGGCCAGGGCGGGGTCCTTGGCGTGGAGCACGGGCTGCCCCGCGCGATTGAACACGGTGATGGCGGCCAGGCCCAGGCGCTCCTGCTGCCCGTTGAGGTAGGTGGCGAGCACCGCGCGCTGGCCGGGCGCCATGAAGCCCTCCCGCGCGAGCACGTCGGCCATGTAGCGCGCGTGGCGGAGAGCCATCGCCTCCTGGCCCTGGTAGTAGGTCTGGGCGACCTCGAGGGCCTGGTCGAGCGGCCGTTCCACCTGCGGCTTGAACCACCCCTCGATGGACGTGTTGATGAAGTTCGAGGCGATGATGAAGATCAGAATAGCCGGGGTGAGGGCGAGGGAGAGGAAGGCCACCACCAGCTTGGCCTTGAAGCGCGCCCCCAGCACCTTCTGGCGGCGCTCGAAGGCGAGCTTGACCAGATTGCGGAAGAGGAGGAGGACGAGAAGGAGGAAGACGATCAGGTTCAGGTTGAAGAGCGCGAACACGGCCAGGTTCGAGGCGAGGGGAACCTGGGGCGAGTGGATCCACACCTTGAAGCCCCACCAGGCGAGGGCGAGGAGGGCGAGCCCGCCCACGGCGATGAGCAGATTGCGCCGGTAGTGGGCTCTCGCCTCGGCGGGCGACTCGACGAGGGGGCTCATTGCCGTCTCGTGGGGGTGAGCAGGGGAGACTGGACCCAGCCCGTCTCCGCCGCCTCGCCGTTGAAACGCGCCACCCAGGAGTTGACGCCGTTGAGGGAGACGTCGGCACGCACGCGCACGAAGTAGAGCTCGCGCGGGTCGAGGGCGGCATCGGGCGCGATCTTGCCCGCGCGGAGCTCGGAGAACACGCGCTGGGCGTCGCGGAGCTGCTTGCTCATGAAGGGCTCGCGGTCCTCTCCGCTGAGCGACACCACCTTGTATTCCTTGGTGGCAGGATTGTACGTGAGCTGGCGCTCGACGATGCGCGTCTGCAGGAGCTTGTCACGGAAACCCTGCTGCCAGAGCTCGACCACGAAGCGCACGTGCACGGGCACGCCGCTCTGGAGGCTCTCGGTCAGCGACGACGGCACCGCGCCCAGGAGCACCCCCTGGACGGTCACGTCGTAGTCGTTGAGGAAGACGGACAGGTTGCTGATGCGGAGCTCGCTATCGGCCGCGGCGGGCGGGGGCGCCAGGCAGACCACGAGCAGCGCGATCAGGGCGATCACCTTGGTGCTGGACGGTCGGCTCACCGCTGACATCCCACGGGTACGCCATTATAGCGTCCGGGGGCCCGCTAAGCCCGGAGAAGTCCGGGCAAATCGAGGGTTTCTAGACGGTGGCGATGCCGGGCTGGGTCGTGAGACCGGCACCCGGGACGAGCTGCTCGAGTCGGCCGGCCAGGCTGCCCACCACCTTGACCTGAGGCCGCCCCGCGCGGTGACGGCGCTCCGCGGCCAGCGCCGTCCTCACCGCGGCGACCAGCTCGTGATTGAGGGCGTGGCCGCCGTTGTGGGCGGTGACGTGCCCGAGTAGGGGCCGGCCGAGCAGCCAGAGATCGCCCACCAGGTCGAGCATCTTGTGCCGCACGAACTCGTCCTGGTAGCGCAGGCTGTCGTTCAGCACCGAGCGCTTGCCCACCACCACGGCGTTGTCCAGCGACCCGCCGCGGGCCAGTCCGTTCTTCCGCATTACCGCCACGTCTCTCAGGAAGCCGTACGTGCGCGCGGGGGCCAGCTCCTCGACGAACGTGGTCTCGCTCACCTCGAGCGAGGCGACCTGAAGGCCGACCACCGGATGCGGATTGTCGAGCGTGTAGGTGATGCGGAACGAGTCCGAGGGCGTGATCTCGAGCCAGCGATTGTCGTCTCCGACGCGCAGCGGTTCGCGAACGGCGAGGAGGCGGCGCGGGACGGGCAGGGTGACGGCGCCCGCCGAGTACAGGAGATCGACGAAGGGCTTGGAGCTACCGTCGAGGGCCGGCACCTCCTCGGCGCTGAGGTCGGCGACGAGGTTGTCGATGCCCAGGGCGGCCGCCGCGGCCATGAGGTGCTCGATGGTTCGGACCCGCACCCCGAAGGCGCCGAGAGTCGTGGCGCCGCGTCCGTCGACCACGTGGTCGATGTCGGCGGGTACGAGCGTGCCGTCAGCCGCCCGGAAGAGAATGCCCGTATCTGCGGCCGCGGGGGAGAGGGTCAGCTTGACGGGATCCCCTGAGTGAAGACCGATGCCTTCTACTTCAACCTGCCGCCGGATGGTCCGCTGGTTACCCATTCCGTGCCCCATTTAGAGCAATAGGAGTGCCACAGTCCTGTAATATCAGTAACTTCCTGTTTTGATGGGATATTCGGTTAGGGGTTAGGGTGGAAACGACCCGGTTCGGTGACTCAGGGACACGCTCGGAAGGCCCCCCTGTCTCATTTTGGCAACGAAACATATGCGCGGTCAGATCCGGATTTGTATGCGAATTTCGACGATTTCGTCGTTCGCTTTGACAGATGCGCTCGCCCGATCGACGCCGCCCAGCTCGGCCGGATCATGACGCCGAGGGTCGATCTCCTCCCCGCGGAGCAGACAATGGAGCCTCAGCGGCTCACCGCCGGAGGCGCCGGCGCTCAGGGCGGAGGCAAGCATCTCGACCCGCCTCGCAGCGAAGCCCTCGACGTCCAGGACGTACAGGCATTCCCCGAGCCAGTTGACGAGCAGGTCGGCGGTATCGGTTCCGTGTGCCCGGACCACCCGCGTGTCGCGCTCCACGATCAAGGCGGGGTCCAGGACCATTGCGAAGACTCCCTGGGCAGTATCGGCGAAGGCCTCCTCCAAGCTCGGGGCCTTTGCGCAGACTCCCTTGCCGCCGGGCGCCTCGAAGTACGCGTAGCTCAGGCCGGTCCCCCGCCGAGGTCTCCGTAGCGCTCCTGCAGGAGGGCGAGGCCTACGGGGCCGGCCGTCTCGGTCCTGAGGATCCGTGAGCCGAGGTTGCCGATGATGGCGCCCGCCTTCTCGAGCGCGTCCGCCTCCGCAGCCTCGAGCCCACCCTCGGGTCCAACCACGAGCGTGGCGTGAGTCACCGTCGCCTTCGGAAGCCGGGAGACGAGCGGCACCTCTGCGCCTTCCCACAGGCAGACCAGCAGATCCACGGTCTCTCTCCCGGCGAGCCAGGACTTGAGCGTTTGCGGAGGGGCGACATCCGGCACCACGCTCCTGCCGCTCTGCTTGGCCGCTTCCTGTGCGACCCGCCGCCAGCGCGCCAGCCGGCTCGCTCCGCCGCCTCGCTCCAGCGTCACGACGGTGCGGGTCGTGGCGAGCGGCACCACTGAGGTGGCTCCGAGCTCCGTGGCCATCCGGATGATGCTCTCCATCTTGTCGCCCTTCGCCATGGCCTGGGCGAGGGTGAGGCGGAGGGGAGACTCGGTCGGATGCGAGGCCCGGGCGAGCACGACGGCCTTCGCGCCTCGCCGATCCACCCGCTCGATCCGCACTGTGAGCATGGTGCCCGCACCGTCGAGCGCTTCCACCACGTCTCCCACCCCCAGACGCAGCACCCGGGTGAGGTGGCGCGTCTCCTCGGCGCTCAGCGTGACGCGGTCGCCGGCGACGTCCTCGGGACGGATGCGGAATCGCCTCACGCGGCGGCCGCCTCCAGGAGGAGCGACGACCAGCCCTCGATCACGACGCGCTCCCGCAGCCGGAAGCCCGCCAGCTCGAGGGCCGTGATCACGCTGCCGTCCTCGGCCTCGAGAATGCCGCCCAGGATCAGCGCGCCGCCCGGGGCGGTGAGGCGCGCGTAGTGGGGGGCGAGCACTAGGTGGGTATGTGTGAGGAGATTGGCGAGGACGAGGGGAAAGCGAGAGATGACGCGGAGCGCCTCCGGACCATCGAGCCGGAGCTCGATGCGCTCCTCGCAGTCGTTGCGGGAGGCGTTCGTCCGCGCCGCGGCGATGGCGTCGGGATCCACGTCGAGGCCTAACACCCGCGTCACGCCGAGCTTGATGGCGGCGATGGCGAGGATGCCGGTGCCGATGCCGACGTCGAGCGCGCGATCCGTCGGCCCGACGCCGACGACCGTGTCGAGAAGCGTGAGGCAGCCTTCGGTGCTGCCGTGATGGCCCGTCCCGAAGGCCCGGCCCGGCTCGATGATCACGGACACGCGGCCGGGAGCGTCCGCCCGTTCCCACGGCGGAGTGATCCAGAGCCGCCGGCCTACCGCGCGGGACGGAAAGGACTGCTGCCACGCGCTCGCCCACGCCTCTTCGAGGAGGGGTGCGATCTCGACGTCGCCCGTGGTCTCCGGGAAGCCCAGCGCGCGAAGATCGGCCACGTAGCGCTTCGTCGAGCTGACGAGGGCGGTGGAGGGCGCGCTGTCGGAGAAGAAGGCGCGAAGGCGAGGCGGGGCCGGCGGGCTCTCCTCCTCGACCACGCCGAGGGCGCCCTGCTCCCACAGGAAATTCGTCAGGCCTTCGGAGATGTCGGGGGAAGTGGGGACGGTGAGCTGCCAGAAGGCCATCAACTGCCGAAGAGCTTCTTCATCCGATCGACGAAGGAGGAACGCAGCGGTCCCGAGGATTCCGTGGAGGCATGACGGAGATCCTCGAGCAGGTCACGCTCGCGGTCCGAGAGCTTCTTCGGCACTTCGAGCACGACCTCGTAGAGGGCGTTGCCGTGCCCACGCCCGCGGAGATGCGGCACGCCCTTGCCCTTGAGCACGAGGCGCTGGCCGGGTTGCGTCCCGGGCGGCACGGTGAGCCAGGCCTTGCCGCCGAGAATGGGCACCTCGATCTCGTCGCCGAGGCAGACCTGGGGATAGGTCAGGGGCAGCGCGCAGATGATGTCGTCGCCGTGCCGCTCGAACATCTCGTGCGGGCGGATCTGCACGACCACGTAGAGATCGCCGGGCGGCGCGCCCTGCAGGCCGCCCTCGCCTTCGCCCGCAAGGCGGAGCTGATTGCCGTCGGCGATCCCCGCGGGAATGGTGACGGTGAGCAGGCGCTGCCGCGCCACCCGCCCTTCCCCACGGCACGCGCTGCAGGGATTGTGATTGATGGCCCCGGCGCCGCCGCACGTGGGGCACGGGCGCGCCACGGTGAGGAAGCCCTGGGAGAAGCGCACCTGTCCCTGGCCCCGGCACGTGCCGCAGGTCTCCGCCCTCGTGCCTTCCTCCTGGCCCGTGCCGCGGCACGCCTCGCAGGTCTCGTGGCGCGGGATCTGGAGCTTGCTCTCGAGGCCTTGGGCCGCCTCCTCCAGCGAGATCTCCAGGCGATACTGCAGGTCGTCGCCGCGGCGTACGCGGCCGCGCCGCCCGCCTCCGCCGCCGAAGAAGCCCTCGAAGAGATCCTCGAAGATGGTGCCGAAGCCCGCGCCGCTGCCCAGGTCGGACACGGTGCCGAAGCGATCATACTGGGCGCGCTTGTCGGGATCGGAGAGCACAGCATAGGCCTCGCTGATCTCCTTGAAGCGCTCCTCGGCGCGCGCATCGCCGGGATTCTTGTCCGGGTGGTGCTGGCGGGCGAGGGTGCGGTAGGCTTTCTTCAGCGCAGCGTCGTCGGCGTCACGGGGGACGCCGAGGATCTCGTAGTAGTCCTTGGACGCCACGCTACGAGGTGGCGGTGTCCGGCGGCGCGGCCACCGTGACCATGGCGGGGCGGAGCACACGCCCGTTGAGCATGTATCCGCGCGCCGTCTCGTTCACCACGATGCCCTCGGCCTGGCCCTGGGCGGGCACCCGTGCGACGGCCTCGTGGCGCTCGGGATCGAACGGCTGGCCGACAGAGACGAAGGGCGTGACTCCGAACTTCTCGAGCACACGCAGGAGCTCTCGCTGGATCAGCTCCACCCCCGCCGTCACCGCAGCCGCCCCGGGCTCCCCGCGGGCGGCCTGGAGCGCGCGGTCGAAGTTGTCCAGCACGGGCAGGAGCTCGCGGAGCAGCGACTCGTTGGCGTAGCGCGTGTACTCCTCGCGCTCGCGAGCGGCCCGCTTGCGCGCGTTGTCGAACTCGGCGGCGCCGCGGAGATAGCGGTCGCGATGCTCCTCCGCCTCCCGCGTCTTGGCCTCCAGGGCCTCGCGGAGGCGCTGGAGCTCTTCGTCGGGCTCGAGGGCGGAGGGGTCGCGATCGGGGCCCAGGATGTCGTCGGCCATGGTGATAGAAAGTATAGCAGATGGATCGGAGGGGAGGCCGCGGGCGACGGCGATCCGGCCCGCTTCGCCCCCTATCCGGGCAGGTACAGCTCGCGCTGCACGCGCGAGAGCGACCGGGAGACGAGCCGCGCCGTCTCGTCCACGATGGAGATGACGTCGCCGTAGGGCATGCGGCGAGGCCCGACCACCCCGAGCACGCCCAGGACCTGGCCCCGGTAGGTGTAGGTCGAGGTGATGAGGCTGCACTCGCGCATCTCCTCGAAGGGATTCTCGCCGCCGATCATGACCTGCACGCCGCGCTCCTCCGCCAGGTGGGTGAGGAGATCGACGAGGCGCGCCTTGTCCTCGAAGGCCTTGAGGAGGCCGCGCATGGTCGCCACGTCGGAGAAGTCGGGATGATCCAGCACGTTGATGGCGCCGCTGATGTAGAGGTTGCGGTCGCGCAGGAGCCCGCCGATCTGGTCGAGGACGCTGCGGTAGCGCGTCCACAGCGGATCGAGGGGATCGGAGGGACGCTCCACGTCGTCGAGGATCGCCTGGAACGTCTTGCCGCGGTACCGCCGGGTCAAGGTGCGCCCGATCTCGCGCAGCTCGTCCAGGCCCGGACGCGGCAGGGGCGTGATGGCGCGCGCGGTGACCCAGCCCGTCTCCGTCACCACCACGGCCAGTGCGCGGTCCTCGCCGAGGGCGACCAGCTCGATGCGATCGAGCGCGGTGCGGCGGAGCGGGGGGGCAAGGAGCATGCCCGTCATGTGAGTGCCGTCGGAGAGCAGGCCGGGCGTCCCGGCCATGAGGCGCTCCGCGACGTCGGCGGTGGGCGCGGGCTCCGGGGCCGTCTCCGTCGCCTTCCACGGCACCTGGCCGAGCGCGTCCACATAAAAGCGGTAGGCGCGATCGGTGGGGACTCGCCCCGCCGAGGTGTGCGGCTGGGTCAGGTAGCCCAGGTCCTCGAGGTCGGCCATGGCGTTGCGGATGGTGGCGGGCGACAGGCCGGGGATGTGCCGCCGCGAGATCGAGCGCGAGCCCACGGGCTGGGCGGTCTCCACGTATTCCGCGATGATCGCCATCAGGACCTGGCGGAGACGCTGGTCGAGAGGGGGGGAAGACATCCTCTTCGTATCCTACCCGATTAGAGGAGATCGATGAAGAGCGCATCGGAGAGGAGGAAGCCCGCCTCGGTCAGGACGAGGCTGCCCGCGCGCTCCTCGAGGAGCCCGCGCTCGCGCCACGCCGCGAGCACGTCCGGGAGCCGGCCGGGTTCGGCGGCCACCCGCTCGTCCATCCACGCCACCGGCACGCCCTCGCGGAGACGGAGACCCAGGATCAGCCGCTCGCCGAGCTGCTGGCGTCGCGTGAGCCGCTCGTGGGTGGCGAGGGGCAAGGCGCCGGCGGTGACCATGGCGGCGTAGCGGTCCACCGGCTTGACGTTGCCGTAGCGCACGTCGCCCAGGTAGCCACAGGCCCCCGGCCCCAGCCCGAGATACTCCTCGGCGTGCCAGTAGATCTGGTTGTGCCGCGAGCGATGCCCCGGCCGCGCGTAGTTCGACACCTCGTAGTGCTCGTAGCCCGCCTCTGCCGCGCGCTCGGTGAGGCGGCGGTACTGGGCGGTCGTGGTCTCCTCGGGCGGGATGCCGGACACCCCCGCCGCGTGCCAGAGGCTGCCCTCGTCGAGGGTCAAGGCATAGGCGGAAAGATGATCGGGGCTCCAGGCGAGCGCCTCCTCGACGGTGGCCTCCCACGTGGAGAGGTCGAGATCGGGAAGGCCGTAGATCAGGTCGACGCTCACGTCGGGAAAGCCGGCGGCGCGGGCCGCCTCGAAGGCCGCGCGCGCCTGGGCCGCGGTGTGGAGCCGATCGAGGGTGGGCAGGATGCGATCGTCGAGGCTCTGCACGCCCAGGCTGATGCGCGTGACGCCGGCCCGGCGGTAGCCCTCCATCCGCTCGCGGCTCACGCTCTCGGGATTGCACTCGACGGTGATCTCCGCTCCCGCCGCGATGCCGAAGCGCGCGCGCAGCCGCTCGAGGATCCGCGCCATCGCCTCGGCGGGGAGCAGCGAGGGGGTGCCGCCGCCCAGGAACACGCTGCGGAGCTCGACGGCGCTCGCCCACGGGGCGGCGGCCGCCAGGTCGACCTCGCCGAGGAGGGCGGGGAGGAAGCGCTCCACCGCGCCGGGAACATCGGGCGCCGTGTTGAAGGAGCAGTAGCCGCAGCGCTTGGTGCAGAAAGGGATGTGCAGATACGCGCCGAGCGAGCGGGCACGAGGGATCCAGGAATCGAGCGTGCCCGGAAGAGGGCGAGCTGCGTCAGCCTTCACGCCGTCTCCGACGCCGGCCGCCAAGGCCCGCGAGGGCCGCTCCTAGCCTGGATTATTCACGAACGCGGAACGCCAGGCGGATCGGGGCCCGTCGGCGGGGGCGGGGGAGCGCTCCAGCTGCGTCACCCACTCGCCTGAATCGCCGCCCTCCGGGCGGCGCACCGGCTTGGGGGGACCCACCCCCCCAGACCCCCCCCCCCCCCCCGACGCCACCCGCCCCGATCTCACGTGCGGCACTCGTGAATAATCCAGGCTAGGGGAGCCAGGCGCCCAGCCGACTCCACCGCGGCCAGTGGGTCTCGCTGTTCCACGACCAGTAGATGAGGAAAGCCTTGCCCCGGATCTTCTCCCGCTTGACGAAGCCCCAGTAGCGGCTGTCCTGGGAGTTGTCGCGGTTGTCCCCCATGACGAAGTAGGAGCCGGGCGGGACCACCGTCGGCTCGCAGCCGTAGAGGTAGCCGCAGTGGGTCGAGGGTACGGCAGGAATGGACCCGGGACGGATGTACGGCTCGTCGATGAGCTGGCCGTTCAGCACCACGCGGTTGTCCACCACCTGCACGGTGTCGCCGCCCACCGCCACGATGCGCTTGATGAAGTCGCGGCTCTCGTCGTTCGGATACTTGAAGACCACGATGTCCCCGCGCTCGGGCTTGCGCAGTCCGGGCAGGTGGGTGTCCGAGAAGGGCAGCTCGGCGCCGTAGAGGAACTTGTTGACGAGGATGTAGTCGCCCACGAGCAGCGTGTCCATCATGGAACCGGAGGGGATGGTGAAGGCCTGCACCCCGCACTGGCGGATCACTAGGGCGAGGAGGACGGCGATGAGGATGGCCTCCGCGTACTCGCGGAAGAGCGACTTCCGCCGAACGGGCGCGATGACGTCCACGGGGGCGGGCGCTTCGGGCCGGGTCTCGGTGCCGTTCATGGGGGACTCAGCTCTTGAGGACGGACAGGAAGGCCTCTTGCGGCACTTCCACCTTGCCCACCTGCTTCATGCGCTTCTTGCCCTCCTTCTGCTTCTCGAGGAGCTTGCGCTTGCGCGTGATGTCGCCGCCGTAGCACTTGGCCGTCACGTTCTTGCCCATGGCCTTGACCGTCTCCCGCGCAATGACCCGGCTCCCCACCGCGGCCTGGATGGCCACCTCGTAGAGCTGGCGCGGGATGACCCCGCGGAGCTTCTCGGTCAGCGCCTTGCCCTTCTCGTAGGCCTTGTCGCGGTGGACGATGACGGACAGAGCGTCCACGGGGTCGCCGTTCAGGAGGATGTCGAGCTTGACCATGTCCGACTCGCGGAACTCCAGGAAGTCGTAGTCGAACGAGGCGTACCCCTTGGAGATCGACTTGAGCCGGTCGTAGAAGTCCACCACGATCTCGGACAGGGGGAAGTCGAACTGGATGTGGCAGCGCTTGCCCACGTACTCGAGCGACTTGTGCTCGCCGCGCTTCTCCTGGGCAAGCTTGTAGATCTCGCTCATGAACTCCGTGGGCACGAAGATGGAGCCACGCACGTAGGGCTCCTCGATGCGCTCGATCTTGTCGGGGGGCGGCAGCTTGGAGGGATTCTCCACCTCGGTGGTCTCACCTTGCGTGCTCACCACCCGGAAGCGCACGGAGGGCGCCGTCACGATCAAGGAGAGGTTGAACTCGCGCTCCAGCCGCTCCTGCACGATCTCGAGATGGAGCATGCCGAGGAAGCCGCAGCGGAAGCCGTAGCCGAGGGCGAGCGAGGTCTCGGGCTCGAAGCTGAAGGCGGAGTCGTTGAGGCGGAGCTTCTCCAGGGCATCGCGCAGCCCCTCGTAGTCCGTGTCCTCGATGGGATAGAGCCCCGCGAAGACCATGGGCTTGGCGTCGCGGTAGCCCGGGCACGGCTCCGCGGTGGGGCGGAGCACGTCCGTGATCGTCTCACCCATCTTGGCGTCGGCCACCCGCTTGATAGAGGCGGTGAGGAAGCCGACCTGGCCCGCGCTGAGCTCCTCCACCTGGCGCATGTCGGGAGCAAAGACGCCGACCTGCTGGACCTCGTAGGTCTTGCCGTTGGACATGAGGAGGATGCGCTGCCCCACCCGCACGCGGCCGTCGACGAGGCGGATGTAGACCACCACGCCCTGGTACGAGTCATAGAAGGAATCGAAGACGAGGGCCTTGAGAGGCGCGTCGCGATTGCCGGCGGGCGGGGGGATCCTCGTCACGATGGCCTCGAGCACCTCCGGCACGCCCGTACCGTGCTTGGCGGAGATGGCGAGGGCCTCGTCACCGTCCAGGCCGAGGATGTCCGTGATCTGGGCCCGCGTGCCCTCGACGTCGGCAGCGGGGAGGTCGATCTTGTTGATCACGGGTACGATCTCGAGCCCGGCGTCGAGGGCCAAGTAGAAGTTGGCGAGAGTCTGCGCCTCCACCCCTTGCCCCGCGTCCACGATGAGCACCGCGCCTTCGCAGGCGGCGAGGGAGCGCGAGACCTCGTAGGAGAAGTCCACATGGCCCGGGGTGTCGATGAGGTTGAGGGTGTACTCGTGCCCGTCGCGCGCCGTGTAAAGGAGGCGCACGGTGTGGGCTTTGATGGTGATGCCGCGCTCCTTCTCGAGGTCCATCGAGTCCAGCACCTGGCCCACCGCCTTCTTGGCGTCCATGGTCCCCGTGAGGGAGAGGAAGCGGTCCGCCAGGGTGGACTTGCCGTGGTCGATGTGGGCGACGATGGAGAAATTGCGGATACGCTCGATGGCCATCTGGCTCAGGATATCACGCGGAGCGGAACGATGTGTCGGCGGGAACGGCGTCAGCTGACCACGGCGCCGTCCTCGAGGACGGTGCCGGGAGCGATCCGGGCCCGGGGTCCGACGCGCACGCCCGCACCCAGGACGCAATCCTGCAACACGGCGCCGGGACCGACCGTCACGTTCTCCCAGAGCACCGCGCCTTCTACCGAGGCGCCCGCGCCGACGACGCAGCGGGGGCCGAGCACGGTGGAGGGACCGACGCGGGAGTCGCTCTCCAGCCGGCAGCCCTCGCCGACCACGATGGGCGGGCTCGTCGCCGCGCGGGCTTCCACCACGACGTTCGGGGCCACCGTGCGGCCCGCGCCGCCGCGCCCGCTCGCCGGGCCCACGTGGGCCTGCACATGGCCGGCCAAGAGGTCGAGATGGGCCTGCCGGTACTTGGCGGGGCTGCCGATGTCGATCCAGTAGTAGTCGCCGACCCAGCCGTAGAAGGGAATCGAGTCGGCGAGGAGACCGGGAAAAAATTCCCGTTCCATGGAGGCGACGCGGCCGGCGGGAATGCGCTCGAGCAGCGCGGCGTCGAGGACGTAGATGCCGGCATTGATGGTGTCGGTGGTGCGATCGGCGGGCCCCGGCTTCTCGATGAAGCGCTTCACGGCGCCGTCACCCAGGAGCTCCACGAGGCCGTAGGGGCTCGTGTCCTCCACGCGGGTGAGGAAGATCGAGGCCCGCGCCTTGCGGTCGGCGTGGAAGTGCAGCATGGCCGAGAGATCGGCGTCGGTGAGGATGTCGCCGTTGAGCACCACCACGAGCCCGCTCACGAGGTCGGCGGCGTTGCGCACCCCGCCCGCCGTGCCCAAGGGTTCCGTCTCCACCGCGTAGTCAAGGCTCACGTCCCACTGGCGGCCGTCGCCCATGGCGCGGCGGATCTCGTCCACGAGGTAGGAGCACGAGAGCACGACGCGGCGGACGCCGTGGCGCCGCAGCATGGTCAGCTGGTAGGCGAGGAAGGGCACGTTGAGGAGCGGCACCACGGGTTTCGGCCGGGCGTTGGTCAGGGGCCGGAGCCGCGTGCCCTGTCCGCCCGCGAGGATGACCGCGCTCAGGCGCCCGGAGTCCAGGGCTGCGCCTCGCTGATGAGCATCACGGGGATGCCATCGCGGATGGGATAGGCCTTCCGGCAGCGCTCGCAGATGATGCGCGTCTCCTCGAAGATCAGATCCCCCTTGCAGGCGGGGCAGGCCAGGATGGCCCGCAGCTCCTCGTCGATCATCGCGTGGTCTCCTTCTTGAAGAATTCGTAGGTGGCGGCGAGGCCGTCGCGCAGCGCCACCCGCGGCCGCCAGCCGAGCCGGCGCCCCGCGAGCGCGGGATCGAGACAGCTCCGCCGCTGCTCGCCGGGCCGCGGGGGAGCGTGCACGGGGGGAACCGTCGACCCGGCAACGGCCCGCAGCGTCTCCGCGATCGTGGTCACCGAGGTCTCGATGCCCGTGGCGATGTTGATGGCGCCCGTGACGTCCGCCCGCTCCAGGGCAAGCACGTTGGCGCGCGCGATGTCCTCTACGTGGACGAAGTCGCGCGTCTGCTCGCCGTCGCCGTTGATGACGAGGGGTTGTCCCGCGAGGAGGCGATCGCAGAAGATGGCGACCACCCCCGCCTCGCCGTGCGGATTCTGGCGCGGCCCGTAGATGTTGGCGTAGCGCAGGGAGATGCCGCTCATCCCCCACAGCGTGCCCAGGGCCTCCACGTATTGCTCGAAGGCGACCTTGGTGATGCCGTAGGGGGACGCGGGGCGGCTCGGATGCTCCTCGGGCGTGGGGATGCTCTCGGTGTCGCCGTAGCCCGCCCCGCCGCTCGACGAGTAGATCATGCGCCGCACCCCGAAGCGCCGGCAGCAGTCGAGCAGGTTGAGGCCGCCCGCGATGTTCACGGAGGCGTCGAAGGCGGGATCGACCACGGAACGCCCCACCGAGGCCTGGGCGGCGAGGTGGGCCACCGCCTCCGGCCGCTCCGCGGCGAAGACCTCGTCGAGCCGCGCGCTCCGCAGATCGACGACGTGGAAGCTCGCCTTGGGGTTGAGCCAGGTGCGGCTGCCCGTGGAGAGATTGTCCACCACCGCCACCGCGTGGCCGCCCGCGATGAACGCGTCCACCACGTGGGATCCGATGAAGCCCGCGCCCCCCGTGACAAGGATCTTCACCGTCCCTGCTCCACGCTCCGGCACCACTCGACGGTGCGCGCGAGGCCTTCCTCGAGCTCCACGGTGGGCTCCCAGCCCAGGAGGCGCTTGGCCTTGCCGATGTCGGGCTGACGCACCTTGGGATCGTCGGTGGGCAGCGGGCGGAAGACGATCTCGCTGCGCGACCCGGTGGCGCGGAGCACGTGCTTGGCCAGCTCGAGGAGGGTCATCTCCCGCGGATTGCCGATGTTGACGGGATCGTTCACGGAGGACTGCATGAGGCGCCAGATCCCGTCGATCAGGTCGGAGATGTAGGTGAAGGAGCGTGTCTGCGAGCCGTCGCCGTAGATGGTGAGCGGCTCCCCGCGGAGGGCCTGGCGGACGAAGGTGGGAATGGCCCGGCCGTCGGTGAGGCGCATGCGGCTGCCGTACGTGTTGAAGATGCGGACGATGCGCGTGTCGACGTGATGGAAGCGGTGGTAGGCCATGGTCATGGCCTCGGCGAAGCGCTTGGCCTCGTCGTAGACGCCGCGCGGCCCCACGGGGTTCACGTTGCCCCAGTAGTCCTCGCGCTGCGGGTGCACGAGGGGATCGCCGTAGACCTCGGAGGTGGAAGCGAGGAGGAAGCGGGCGGCGCGGGCCTTGGCCAGCCCGAGCGCGCGATAGGTGCCGAGGGAGCCGACCTTGAGGGTCTGGATGGGCAGCTCGAGGTAGTCGATGGGCGAGGCGGGGCTCGCGAAGTGCAGCACGTAGTCGAGCGCGCCCTTGACGGAGATGAAGTTGGTCACGTCGTACTCCACGAAGACGAAGCGCGGATCCTGGATGTGGGCGATGTTGTCGAGGGAGCCGGTGAGGAGGTTGTCCATGCAGACCACCTCGCAGCCCTGCCCCAGGAGGAAGTCGCAGAGGTGGGAGCCGAGAAAGCCTGCCCCTCCCGTGACGAGGACCCGCACGCGAGGCGCTCAGGCGGGCAGGACGGGCTTCCGTCCGACCGAGTGGTACTCGAAGCCGAGGCGACGCATGCGCTCCGGCTCCCAGAGGTTGCGCCCGTCGAAGATCACGGGGCGCTTGAGCTGGCCGCGCAGGCGCTCGAGGTTCAAGTAGCGGAACTCGTTCCACTCCGTCACGAGGACGGCGGCGTGCGCGCCCTCCGCCGCCTCGTAAGGCGAGTCGCTGAAGGTGACGGCGGCGGGGAGGAGGGCGCGCGCGTTGTCCATGGCCGCGGGGTCGTAGGCGCGGATGCCCGCCCCCGCCCCGTGGAGGAGCTGGATCACCTCGAGGCTCTTGGCCTCGCGCATATCGTCGGTGTTGGGCTTGAAGGCCAGGCCCAGCACGGCGATGGTCGTGTCGTCGAGGGGGCCGAGGGCCGTGGCCATGGTCTCCACGAGGTGCGCGGCCCGCTCCCGGTTGATCTCCGCCACGGAGCGCAAGAGTTTGAAGTCGTAGCCGAGCTTTCCTGCGGTGTGGATGAGGGAATCCACGTCCTTCGGGAAGCAGGAGCCGCCGTAGCCGAGCCCCGCTTGGAGGAAGGCACTGCCGATGCGCGAGTCGAGGCCCATGCCCTTCATCACCTGGGTCACGTCGGCGCCCGCCGCCTCGCAGATGTTGGAGATGGCGTTGATGAAGGAGATCTTGGCCGCGAGGAAGGCGTTGGAGGCGTACTTGATCACCTCTGCCGAGGGGAGATCGGTGATGATCATGGGCCGCTCCAGCGGCGCGTAGAGCTCCACGAGGGTCATGGCCACCTGCTGGGTGGGGGCGCCGATGACGATGCGGTCCGGGCGAAGGGTGTCCTCGATGGCCGAGCCCTCCCGGAGGAACTCCGGGTTCGAGACCACGTCGAACTCGATGGAGCGCGGCTGGTGGCGGGCGATCACCTCGCGCACGAGGCCGCCCGTGCCCACGGGCACGGTGGACTTGTTCACCACCACCTTGTAGCGATCCATGGAGCGTCCGATCTCCGCGGCCACCGACTCCACCTGGGAGAGATCGGTCTCGCCCGTGTCCTTGGGCGGCGTGCCCACCGCGATGAAGATGACGTCGGCGAGACGGACGCCCATCGCCAGGTCGCTCGTGAAGGTGAGGCGGTTGTCCCCGGCATTGCGGAGGACCATCTCCTCGAGGCCGGGCTCGTAGATGGGCATGCGCCCCGCCTTGAGGGCGGCGATCTTGTCGCAGTCCTTGTCCACGCAGACGACGTCGTTGCCGAGATCGGCAAAGACCGCTCCCGTGACGAGCCCCACGTATCCGGTGCCGACAACGCAGATGTTCATGAATGCGAAGACGCCAGCGCCCTAGGATAGCAAACGTGCCGTACCGAAGGCCACTCCCGGGTCAGAGGAGATGCCAGAGGAGCCGTTCCGCCACCATCCCCGCGAAGAGCAGCAGGAGGTAGAAGTTCGAGAAGAGGAAGAGGGAGAGCCAGCCGCGCTGGTCGTGCGGCTCGCGGGCGAACTTGATGGCGAGCCACATGAGCCGGCCTCCCAGCAGCGCGGCCAGGGCGAAGGAGATGGGTCCGCCCACGCCGAAGGTGGGAGCGGCCAGCGACCACGCGGTCAGCCCCGAGGCGTAGAGGAGGATGAGGCGCGCCGTGCCCTCGACGCCGACCACGTCCGACACCATGGGGAAGCCGCCCGAGGCGTAGTCGCTCCGATAGCGCAGGGCCAGGGCCCAGAAGTGCGGCATCTGCCACAGGAAGAGGATCCCGAAGAAGATGACGGCACCCGCGTCGGTGAGCCCACCCCCCGCGGCGACCCAGCCGATCACGGGCGGGATGGAGCCCGGGATGGCGCCGGGCACTGCGGCGAAGGCGGAGGTGGGCTTGAGCCACGGCGTGTACACGCCGTTGTAGAAGACAGCGGCGATGAGCCCGAGGATGCCTGCGGTGCGTCCGATGCCGCTCCACAGCACCGCCGTCCCCGCCACGGTGGCGAAGGCGGCGAAGGCGAGGCCCTGGCCGTGCGTGATCCGCCCCGAGGGCAGGGGGCGCCCCGCGGTGCGCGTCATCAGTGCGTCGCGATCGCGCTCCTGCACCTGGTTCATGGCGGAGGCGCCCGAGGAGAGGAGCATGACGCCCGCCAGCACCACCAGCCCGTGTGCCCACGGAAAATCGGCGCCGAGCGGGGCGCGGAGCATGAAGCCTGCCGCCGCGGAGACGAGAACGAGGAGCACGATGCCGAACTTCGAGAGCTCGGCGTAGGCGCTCGCGCGCTCCATGAGCCCGGCCGCTCCCAGCGCGCGCGCGACGGCGCTTTCCGCCCTAGGCACGGGCCATCCTCTCCACACGCTTGGCCACGGCGGCCTCCGCAGCGCGCGCCACCGCGCTCCAGCATCCCGCGTGCACGGAGAGCCAGACGAGGGTGGCCCACAGCGCGTAGGCGATCACCGCGTGGGCCGCGCGCACGGGTACGG
>JBKOVG010000250.1:0-17301 GCA_046723845.1 Candidatus Methylomirabilota bacterium
ATCCGCGCCGCTGATGGCGAATCCCTGCGAGAGTGCCGAGGCCACATTGGCCACCCCCAGGGCGGCGAACTCGCGATCGGCATCTATCTCGTACCGGTTCCTGGCCGCGAAGCTACGCGCGGTGAGCATCATGCTCGAGAAACAGATGAGAGAAAGTCCCACCGCGTCCCCGAGCAGGCGCGGCAGCATATCGGCGGGAAACTGGGGGATGCGTAGGGCGGGGAGCCCCGCCGGGATCGGGCCCACGGTCTTCACGCCAGCCCCCTCCAAGTCGAGCAGCTTCACCGCGACGGCGGCCAGCGCCATCACGATCAGCGCGGCCGGCACGCGGGGCACCACCCGAGGCGCTACCAGCAGCACCGCGAAGCTGGCCAGCCCCACCGCGAGCGTGGGGCCGTGAGTGAGACCGAGCTTGCCGATGAACTCGAGCAGCCGCGGGATGATTCCCCCGGCATCGATAGGGAAGCCGAACAGCTTCCCGAGCTGCCCCAGCGCGATGCTGAGCGCGATGCCGTTCAGGAAACCGGTGAGGATCGGCTTGGAGAGAAAGTCCGCTAGTGCCCCCAGCCGGAGAAAGCTGGCGCCGAGACAGCACACGCCGGCGAGAAAGCACAAGGTCACCGAGAGCGACCGGTAGAGCTCGTCGCTCCCCGCGGCGAGGGGGGCAACCGAAGCCGCGACCAGGGCGCAGGTCGCCGAGTCCGGTCCAACGATGAGCTGCCGCGAGGTCCCGAACAGGGCATATGCTACCAGGGGCAGGATGCTGGAGTAGAGCCCGACCTCAGGGCTGAATCCGGCCAGCGCCGCGTAGGCCACCCCCACCGGCAGGGCGACGCACGCCACCGAAAGTCCGGCCACGAGGTCGCGAGGCAGGTCGGATCCCCGATACGACAGGAGGGCAGGCAGGCCCGGCGCCACCCGCGCGAGGATGCTGGACCATCGTCCGGTCCGCGTGCTCACCGTGCTCACCTCCGGTAGCCCCTCATGTCCATACCCGCGCGGGACGGCATTCGCGTCGGCTTTGCCCTCGCTTACGAGCTGGTCACCCTGACGGTGGCGGACGAGTCACCACGTCAACGCGCGAAAGCGTCGCACGTGACGAGAGGCGGTTCGTCAGGAGGGGCGAAGCATCCGTCGATGCTCGCCTCCTCGATGCTTAGTCTGGACGATGATTCGCGCTCCGGGTCACGTGGCAATTACGGTCGATTGCCTGGTGCGGTGCGTGAGTGACAGTATGAGTGACGCGACGGACGGTTTCAAACGCAACTTTGAATCCCTCGGCGGTGTGGCTTCGGTCGTTGCAGGGCCCGCGATTCGAACCCGCGGCCTACGGACGTCAGAAGTTGTGCCTAGCGAAAGATTCGTGCGTTTGGCGCGGCTGCCACCCGCTTCGGCCAGCCGATCCAGTCGTGGCGGTTCCAGCTGCGGATGAGGTCCCGCCCCCACGCCTCGACGACCTGGCTCAACCGCGCGGACGCGGTGACGGGCAGCGCGCCCAGAAAGTTGCCGTCGAGATAGACCACGTTGGACGGCAAGGCGAACCGCGCGCGGCAGCTGGCGAGCGGATCGCGAGCGTCCATCGCCTCGACGGCCGACGCGTGATGGGGAACATGGGCCTCGGGCCTTAGCCGACCAGCTCTAACGCTTCTCGACTCGGCCCCACGATCAGCGACTTTCGAGGACTCACCGGTCCGTCACCGGATGACCTCGTCCGCTCGAACCATCAGGGACTGCGGGACGGTCAGCGCAAGTTCTTTGGCGGTCTTGAGATTGATCACCAGTTCAAATGTAGGGCGACGGCACGCTCGCCGCTGCCGTGCACGCTTCACACGCTCTGGCGTGACCACTCGAAGGCGTGCGCAGAGGAAAGAGGAGCGCCCTTGTGTCGGTCGCGCGCAGCTGGTGGCGCGCGGGCGCCTGCGGCGCTCCTCCGTCCCCGGAACTCCCCTCGCAGCCGCGGCGTCTCCGGCACGAGCCCATTTCATCGCAACGAGGATTGTCGGGCAGCGGCAGGAGGGCCGTCAAGCGGTTGCCGGTGCTCGACGTGTTGAGCCGATACCGAGGACATTACGAGACGCGGCTCCGCGTTTGACGGCCGTCGGCGACGCAACTCCCTCAAACATCAACAAGACCAACTTGATGGCCCAATGGGGCGCATTCGAACCGCAAGATCCAACTGAGTGATTTCATTGCGGCCTGATCGTGGGACAGCTTCGTCCTTCTATCCTGCGATGCCGCATATATTCTTGCCCCTATTGCTGTTGCTGCCTTGCGTGCAAGGAACCTAAACGTACGTACTCTATCTGGCTACCTTTGGGTTCACAGGGAGGCGACGATGACAGCGACCGCGCGTGCGACAGTACGCGAGTCGCTCGAACAGACGATCGCCACGAAAGACGCGTTGCTCGAAGAACGTACCTTGTACTATCGCGAGCGAGCGGCGTCCCGCTCGTACAGTGCCTTGAACTTGGCGGGCCGTATGGTGTATCCATCCACGCCGTGACGATGGTCGTAGACGAGGTAGTCACCCTTGCGATATCTGGATGCTCCTTCCTTCGTCTTGATGGAGCCGGGTCGCGTGGCAACTTCCGCCCACACCGGCGTCGTCTTCACGTAACAGCCCGGACGCACCTGCCGGTAAGTCCGTGCAAAGACCTTGCTCGCTACCGTGTAGACATCGCCGTCGTTGTCGACCAGCCAATCACCACGTCTGGCGCGCTGCCGACCCCCCCACTTGTGATACGAGAGGCCGTCGGTCTTCAGGTTGAGCCGCACGGCCACTACGAACTGGCTCGATTTCTTCCGATACTTCAGTCGTTGGCCCATCACCTGCTCATGCGCTTGGAAGATCGAAGGTCGACGGGAAGTGGTCCGATCGAATGTCGAGCTGGGCCGCGAGCGCGCCAAGATGATGCAGCATGTCCATATTCGCCGGCGCGTCCATTGCACTCAACGACTCAATCGCCTCCTCCTTGAGCGTTGCGTCGAGACGCTTCACCGCCTCGCCGCGGAGATCGACGTTGTAGCGCAGGTAACTCAGCATGGGAGCGCCCCCGACGACATCGTTCTGGAGATCGCCGACTTCGCTGTCGAACAGGCGCGCGGTGCGACTGCTTGACAACCACTGCATGAGCATCTCCTGAAGGGTGGCGGTGTCGTTCATCAGCGACAGCAGCGCATTCACCGCCTGCTTGGCCGCTACCTTGGCGTGCGTCACTTCGGGATCCGCGGCCCCCGTACCCACAGACACCACGAGGAGCTTGTCGGCGCCCGTCGACCAGCCGAGCCGATATCCCGCCATCGTCGCGTACATCACGGACATCAGCGCCGGGTTGTTGAAAGGACTGACCCCGCCGTCGACAAACTCTCCCGTCACCGCCTTGGAGCCCGGTGCGCGGGCAATCGTGATCGTTTCAGGATCGAAGAAGGCGGGCGCCGCCGTCGAGGCGCGCACCACCTGCCACAACGGATAGTCGCCGTTGCCCACTACCCCATCTGGCTGGGTACCGAAGTACTTCCCGTTGGGATTGTTGCTGATCGGCCATGGGCTGCCGGTATCGATCCGCTTGGTCAGGACCAGCAATCCCGTCTTGAGGTCGGCGCTGCCCAAGGTGGTCTGGGCGCCATAGACCTTCTTCAACTCGGCGATGAGCTTGGCCTCGTCGTACTTGGCGCGCAGCAAGCCCTGCCGCAGCAGCGTCTTGGTGAACACGACCGCACCGAGTTGCATGTACTTCTTCCGGACTTCTTCGACCGTCCAGCCCAGCGCGAGGGTCGCCGCGATAATCGCACCGGTGGACGTCCCCGCTATCAGGTCGAAGTAGTGACACAGGCGAAACCCGGCGTCGCCCCCGTGCCGCTGCCGCAAGATACCCTCGATCTCCTGCAGCAGCGCGAGACTGAGGATCCCTCGTAAGCCACCACCGTCCATGGCCAAGATTCGCTTCGGTCCACCATCCTGCGCCAGGTGCTGATCACGAGTCTTGATCGTGGACGGCATGGTGGCTTCCTCCCCTCAGATCAGCTGCGTCAATCGAGTCACGATCTCGCGCAACGCGACCTGCTGGCCGGCGTCGGTGACGTGCCACAGACTCAGCTCCAGATCCGGGACGTCGAGCTTTCCCTTGGACCTGTCCGTGCCCTCGACCTCATCGACGAACGTCAGCGCGGCCTCGACATCGCCGGCGTCGAAGGCCGACCCGAACAGCGTGGAAAGCAGGAACTCGTCGGGGGCCTTCCGCTCCCGGGCCGGCAGGCACGCATGATACACCACCTGAGCCAGGCCGATGGCCTTCTCTCGCCGTTGATTCCGCCCTCGTGATGCAGCCGTGGCAGGTTTGACGACGGATAGTAGTCGTCGAGGTCCAGTCCGGAGCGGCATCGTTCGAGTATTCGGCGATAAGTGAGGGCGTGGCACTATTTCTACAGGGCGAAACCCGAATCCGATGACCCGCCCAACGTAGCGGTTGACGGCGCGGGTTTCCCCGGATAGCATGCCGGGTCAAGGTGTGGGCGGCTCGAGGAACCCGGCTCACGGGCTGGCCCCTACCCGAGCGTGGCCTCGGCGCGAGCCACGCTGTGCCTCAACCTCTGACCCGGTCAAGATGGCAGTTCACCGGGTTCGAGCACCTTCCCAGCGTCCGGGTATGTCCGATGTGTGGTAGTCGGCCGGGCTTTCCTCGAGAGAGGCACCGCCCTCCAAGGGCGGTGGAATCGCTCATGCTCTCTATCACGCGACGCGTACGGCGATCGGGAAGGCGCTACTCGAGTACATGGTGGCCAGCATGGAGGGGGATCCGATCTCTGGCGTGCCGTTCGACATGGTCGCGCCGCCGCACGTGAAGCGGTACGCCCGGCGCGCCGACACGGAGACGCACGGGGACACGGTCTGGCGTGAGACATGAACGCGGCGAATCGCGGAGGAGGACGCCCATGAGACATCCGGTGCGGAACGCGGCGATTTTGATCGTGATCGCGATGATGCTCGGCGGCGTCACCGTCGCCCACGCCCAGAAGCGCGGCGGCGCGCTACGCGTCGCTTACGGCAACGAGATCGCTGGCCTCGACTTTCACGTCACGGCCGGCTACGAGATGATCTGGGTCGCGACGAACGTCGGCTGCGGGCTCCTCAGCATCACGCCCGAGGGGAAGTTCATCCCCGACGCCGCCGAGTCGTGGCAGATCTCGCCCGACGGACTCCTCTACACGTTCAAGCTCAGGAACAACGTGGTGTTCCACGACGGCGCGAAGGTCGATGCCGCCGCCGTGAAGTTCAACATCGACCGCATCATGGACCCGGCGACGCGCTCCAGCGTGCGGACCTTCTACGAGGCGGTGCACTCGGTCGAGGTGCTCGACCCGCTCACCGTGCAGATTCGCCTCAAGCACCCGTACGCGTTCATGCTGCACATGCTGGCCGCGTACCGCATGGGGCTCGTGCTCTACTCCCCGGCGGCGATCCAGAAGTACTCGCCGGAGGACCGCAGGGCCGGCAAGCCGGAGGCGACGATCAGCTGTGGGCCGTTCCGGCTGATCGAATGGGTCAAGGGCAACCAGCTCGTAATGGACCGCTTCGACAAGTACTTCGAGCCCGGCCTGCCGTATCTCGACCGCGTCACCATCCGCACCATCAAGGATCCGGTCACCCAGATGGCGGCGTTCAAGGCGGGGGAGGTCGATTTCCTCGCGGACTTCTCTGTCGACCACGTCGACACCTTGCGGGCCCAGAATCCGAACGCGCAGATCATGACGGGGAAGGAGACGACCCCAATGGTCGCGATGATGAAGGTGACGGTGCCGGCGGACGGCAAGCCGATGTCGAAGAACCGGGCGCCGCATCCGATCTTCGGCGACGTTCGCGTCCGCAAGGCGCTGGGGTGCTACGGCATCGACCGCAAGGAGATCGTGAAGCTGGCCTTCAAGGGCCAGGCAACGCCGTGGCTCGGCATCATCCCGCCGGGAACGCAGGATACCGTCGACGTCACGGCCCTCTGCCCGTACGACCCGGCGAAGGCGAAGGCCTTGCTCGCTGAGGCCGGGTACGGGCCGCAGAAGCCGCTGACGTTCGAGCTCCTGACGAACACCGAGAAGGCCCTGTTCAATGTCATCGCCACCGTCATCAAGGAGCAGGTGGCCCGCATCGGCGTCACCGCCAACATCCGACTCGTCGACAAGGTGAGCTGGCTCAACACCGCCACTCAGGACGGGCCCTTCGACATGTACGTCGAGGACCTCGCGTCGCTCCTGGTCGTGGACCAGAACGCGTACCTCGCGGCCAGCACGGCGGCCTGGAACAGCGCGCGTCACACGGACACGAAGGTCGACGACTACTTCGCCCGCTACGCGCGCGAGCTGGATTCGGCTAAGCGGAAGGCCATCGCGAAGGAGTTCCAGGAGTTCTCAGTGGACAATCTCTACTGGAACACGATCTCCGGCTCGCCGTTCTACCAGGTCGCGCAGCCGTGGATGAAGGGTTATACGTATCAGGCCGAGTTCAAGGTCATCTACAAGAAGGTCTGGCTGGACCGGTAGGCCGATGCGAATCTACATCCTGCGTCGGCTGGTCGCGGTCGTACCCACAATCCTGATGATCACGCTCGTCGTATTCGTCATGATGCGCTCGATCCCCGGGGATCCCGTGGTGGCGCTCCTGGGCGACGCCTTCAACGAGGAGGATGCGGTCAAGGTCCGCACGGAGTACGGGCTCGACAAGCCGATCCTGGTGCAGTACGGGCTCTGGCTTGCCAAGCTCGCGCAGGGCGACTGGGGCACGTCGATCCTGAGCGGCCGTCCGGTGCTGAAGGATGTGCTCGTGCGCTTGCCCGTCACCCTCGAGCTCATCGTGCTGTCGATGTTGGTGGCGCTGGCGATCGCCATCCCGGCGGCCATCATCGGCGCGCTGCGCCAGAACACCTGGGCCGACTACTCGGCGACGACCATCGCCATGATCGGCGTCTCGATCCCGGAGTTCTTCGCCGGCGTCCTCTTGCTCCTCATGTTCTCGGTCGCGCTGCACGGCACCTTGCCCAGCTCGGGATGGGTGTACCTGCCGGGGACGTGCCCGATGCTCGTGTGCGCCGGGAGCGTCTGGGCGAACATGATGCACGTGGTGATGCCAGCCATCGCGCTCGGCATCGGCCGCGCCGCGCTGCTGACGCGGCTGCTCCGGGCCAGTATGCTGGAAGTCATCCGCACCGAGTACATCACCACGGCCCGCGCCAAGGGGCTCGCCGAGAAGCCCGTCGTGCTGAAGCACGCGCTCAAGAACGCGCTGATCCCGACCGTCACCGTGATGGGTCTCCAGGTCGGCTTCCTGATCGGCGGCGCCATCGTCGTGGAGACGCTCTTCTCGATGCCAGGGCTCGGCACCTTCGGCATCGACGCGATCATCGCGCGTGACTACCAGCAGGTGCAGGGATTCGCGCTCATCACCGCGTTCGCCTTCGTGGTGATCAACCTGATCGTGGATCTGACGTACTCGCTGCTCGATCCGAGGATTCGGTATGCTTGAGGAGCGCTCATGAGCACGCTACCCAACGTCGAGATTCCCGTCGTCGGCGAGCTGGCGGACGCGGCGCCGGCGACCGAGCGATCCGAGTCCCCGCTCGCCCAGGCGCTGCGGCGCCTCCGCAAGAGCAAGACCGCGCTGTTGGGCGGCGTCATCGCGGCGGCGCTCATCGTCGTGGCGATCTTCGCCGACGTGCTGGCGCCGCACAGCCCGACCGCGAGCGATCAGGGTCACACGTTCGAGGTGCCGAGCCGCGCCTACCCGCTCGGCACCGACCAGCTCGGCCGCGACATGCTCTCGCGCCTGATCCACGGCAGCCGGATCTCGCTGGCGGTCGGCGTCGCATCCGTGCTGCTGGCGCTGTTCGTCGGGGTGCCGCTCGGCCTCGTCGCGGGATTCTACGGCGGGCGGCTCGACGCCGGAATCATGCGCCTGATGGATCTGATCCTCGCGTTTCCGATCTACCTCCTGGCCATCATCCTCATGGTGATCTTCACTCCCACCGCCGGGTTGATCGGCACGATCAAGGTCGTGGGTGCCATCGCGATCGTGCGCATTCCGATCTACGCGCGGCTGGTGCGCGGCAGCGTGCTGTCGATCAAGGAGAAGGAATACATCGAGGCGTGCCGCGCTCTCGGCGTGCGCGACGGATCGATCCTCTTCAATCACGTGCTGCCCAACTCGCTGGCGCCGATCATCGTCACCACGACGCTCGGCATCGCCACCTCGATCATCGTCGAGGCCACGCTGGCGTTCCTCGGGCTCGGCACCCAGCCGCCGACACCGAGCTGGGGGTGGGATCTCAAGGCCAACGTCGCCTTCATCCACCAGAACCCCTGGCTGGCCCTCTTTCCCGGCCTCGCGATCTTCGTGACCGTGCTCGGCTTCAACCTCTTCGGCGACGGCCTGCGCGACGCGCTCGACCCACGGATGAAGTGATCGGCGCGGAGCGGCGGGTCCTCCGAATACAGACCCGCCCGAGCGCGCTTCAGGCATCCTGACGGTACGCCGCGACCTTGCGCCCGAATTGCCGCAGGAGGAGCTCGTGGAGCCTGGTGATCAACAGCACGCCAAGCCCCAGACTCGGGCCGCTGACCCGAGCCGTTGTCGCCGAGGACTTGGCCGCTTCCGCTGAAGAGCCCGAGCCGAAATCGAAGGCGAGCGCGGCGGCCCCACCCGTCATTCGGCGAGGATAGCAGGGCGTACTGCTTCAGGTAGCCCAGCGACCTTCCCCACCTGTAGCGGTTCCTTCCTCAGCTGCCGGGTCTCTTGCTGCCGAACCATCTTGCCGCACTGCGGCAGCACCAGCTGAGTGCGTCCGGTATCTCCCAGCCGTATCAGGCAAAGCCGCCGAGGAGCGCTCCTGTGGCCGAGGGGGCGCCGCGGGCATCCTCCACCGCCAGCTGCGCGCAACCGACAAGGCGACGAAAGCTCGGCCTGGTCGGCCTGTCATCTCCCTGACGCCGCTGTGCTTCGGGAGGTTAGCGAGCGGGAGGAAGCGGCAGAAACTCCCGCGCCAAGCCGACCAAGCTCAACTAATATTACCTCCTCGGACCGATCCGACCTGGCAGGAGGTTCCCATGCGCCGGTTCATGTCCGTGATCGTCTCCGCGTGCGCGCTCGTCGGCATCGCGTTCGTCAGCGAGCTCCGAGCGCAAGGCCAGCCATCCGATCAGCTCACCATCGCTTTCGATGTGTCGATCGCGCCTACGTTCCTCGAGCCCGCCGAGACCCCGGGTATCGGCACGCCGTTCGTGTTCCTCTACGCCCTGCACGACGCGCTGATCAAGCCGCTTCCCGGAAACAACATGGCACCGTGCCTCGCGGAGTCGTGGACGGAAAGCGCCGACGGTCTCGTCTACGAGTTCAAGCTTCGTGAGGGTCTCCGGTTCCACAACGGGGATGCCTTCACGGCCGAGGACGTGAAGTTCAGTTTCCTCCGCTACCGAGGCACCTCGGCCAAGCTGCTCCATGAGCGCGTGAAGGCCGTGGAGGTCATCGATCCGCATCGCGTGCGGTTCGTCCTGCACGCGCCATGGCCGGACTTCCTGTCGTTCTATGCGACGCCGGCGACCGGCGCCGCCTGGGTCGTGCCGAAGAAGTACATCGAGAAAGTCGGCGAGGAAGGCTTCAAGAAGCAGCCAGTCGGCCTCGGGCCCTACCGGTTCATCCGCGCGACGCCAGGCGTGGAGCTGGTCCTCGAGGCCAATGAGCAGTACTGGCGCAAGCGGCCCTCGATCAAACGGATTGTCATCAAGGGTGTCCCCGACCGGACGACACGACTCGCCATGCTCAAGACCGGCGAGGCCGACATCGCTTACCTCATGATCGGTGTCGAGGGCGACACGGTGCGGGCCGACCCCAAGCTGCGGCTGGTCCACGTCATCCCGTCCGCGGCGTGGTGGCTCGACTTTCCCGAGCAGTGGGGCAAGGCGAAGTCTCCGTGGCAGGATCGTCGCGTCCGCCTGGCGGTAAACCTGGCCCTCGACAAGCAGGCGATCAATCAGGCCGAGCGCTTGGGATTCTCGAGGGTGACCGGCTCGATCATTCCGAGCGTGATGGATTTCGCGCTGCCGCTCGACCCATACCCCTATGATCCTAAGCAGGCGCGCCGCCTCCTCGCCGAAGCCGGCTATCCAAATGGCTTCGACGCGGGCGATCTCACCCCCGTGCCGCCGTTCACCACGTTCGCGGAGAGCGTGGCCAACTATCTCGGGGCCGTGGGCATCCGCACGCGGGTGCGCAGCATGGAGCGGGCGACCTTCTTCGAAGCGTGGCGCACGAAGAAGCTGACGGGCGTGATCATGGGCGCCTCCGCGGGCCTCGGCAATGCCGCCGCACGCCTAGAAGCCTTTGTCATCAGCTCCGGCACGTACGCCTACGGCGGCTATCCCGACATCGATGAGCTGTTCCGGCTGCAGGCGCCGGAGCGCGATCGACGCAAGCGCGAGGTGATGCTCCACCAGCTCCAGAAACTCATGTACGAGCGCGTGATGTACGCGCCGATCTTTGAGCCGGCCACCCTCCACGGTATCGGCCCGCGCGTTGAGGAGCCGGCAGTGGGCCTGAACCCGCTGCTCTACTTTGCCGCGCCGTACGAGGAGATGCGACTGAAGAGGCCTTGATAAACCGTGTGAAGAACCTGCCGAGCGGATTCCTCGGCATCCACTCGGCATCATATCCAGACTACTCCCGGCGACCCGGGCAACTCGAAGACCGCGATCTGGCGCAACGACGGGCGGCCGACCGGAGGCTGCGTCATGCCTCGGCTTGCGCCGAGCAACCCTCCTCCGGCAATTGCGGCAATAAGCAGCACCTGCCAGCAGAACCGATGGACTCGGGCTCTACGCAACCGCTCCATAGTCTCCCTCAGAACTGCCCCGCCGGATTCTCAACGAGCACGCTGGCCAGCATGGGCGATATCGCCGCTCCCAGAGACCGGACGATGCGGGTGACGGTCCACCTCGCAGCATCTGACCTGCGTGAACCAGCCCTCGAGGTCTACCGGAGCACTCCGACGACACGGAGGACCTGCACGAAGGAGCCCGCGGCCAGGAGCGCGAACCCAAGGCGGCTCTTCCGCTTCCGGTGTTGTTCGTCGAGCCTGGTGTCCTCTTCACTCCTTCCTCCGCCGCCGAAGGTCATGGCGCCGGGACTCGGGCGCGAGGCGAAGTAGAGGCAGAACCCCGCAAACATCAGAGCGATCACGGCCAGAATATCGATAGCCCTGATCATGGCTCCCCTCCCTCGTTATGGCCGGAATGGTACCAGCCGGATCGACCCTCCCAAGGGCGATCGAACCCTTCGGCATCACGAGTCTCTAACGGAGACGAAAGAGCGTTCGGAATATTGACGACCGACTTCGCACATTGTAGTCGGCCAGCTCTGGCATCGGCTCTTCGGGCAGCCGGCGTCCGAGTCCGGCCCACGGAGTGCACAACCACCGCCGGTGGGCCCTCATGTTGCCTTCGCTCTGATGGAGGGAGTGGTCCTCGGTGTGAAGGCCGGCCAGGACCCCATAATCATCTCCGAGGTGGTCATCGCCTACGCCCGGCGACAAGCCTCTGAACGCGTCGGCGCGCGACCGTCGTGATCCGAGCGGCGGACTAGCTCGCGAGCCGGTAGAATCGCTGCGCGTTCAGCCCGAGGACTTTCCGCCGCGCTTCTTCCGGCAGCGGCGCGAGCCGCTCCTTCAGCTCGCGCACGACGCCGAACGACGCGTCGATGTGCGGGTAGTCGGACGCCCAGACGAAGTAGTCGGCGCCGATGTGCTCAACTATCTGCGCGGTAACCGATTCGTCGGAGTCCGCCGAGATCAGGCATTGCCGGCGGAAGTACTCGCTCGGCGGCATCTTGATCGGTGTCTGATGAGCGAGCACCCGGTACTTGTGGTCCAGACGATCGAGCCAGGCGGCGATCCAGTTCGAGCCCGCCTCGAGCACGACGCAGCGCAGGCGCGGATACCGCTCGAACATGCCCGCGCTCAGCATCTGGGTGAAGGCCGCCATGACGTCGATGGCGAGGAACGCGAAGCCGAAGAGCCCGTCCGATGGGTCGCGCCGCTGCCACTGTCGGAACCATTGCCGATCGCGCACGACGACGTGGAAACCAACGGGCATCTCGAGATCCTGCGCCGTCTCCCAGAAGCGCGCGAACGTCGGATCGTCGAAGTGCCGTCCACCACGCGCGGCGAGGTCGGGCGAAAGATAGATACCCACGCAGCCGTCCTGGCATGCGCGGATCGTCTCTTCGACCGCGCCCTCGGGGTCGAGCAGCGAGATGTGCGCCACCGGGTAGAGCCGTGTCGGCTCCGCTCGGCAGAATTCAGCCAGCCATCGGTTGTAGGCGCGCGTGTAGGCGGTCGCGAGAGCGCCATCCGTCACGTGGCCTTCCCAGCAAATCCCGATGGTCGGATAGAGAAGGACCGCGTCGATGCCTTCATCGTCCATGACGCGCAGCCGCGCCGCGGGATCATACGAGCCCGGCGGGCTGCCCTCGGCGTAGCTGATCTGGCCGCGGGTCAGGAGCTTGGCGGTGTCCATGTCGATCCCGCCCAGCGCGCCGAGCTGGCCGCGGAGCGTCTTGAGGGGCTGGCCGTCGATGAGGAGAACTTCGTAGCCCTGGTCGTCACGGGCGATGCGAATTGCGCGATCGCGATACTGGGGATCGAGGTACTTCAGCCAGGTGTCGGCGGGCTCGAGGACGTGGCCGTCGGCGTCGATCACGGTGCGCGTCGAATCATCCATCACGAGAACTCCTCTAAGGACAGTACGGATTTGGGGGTGGGCCGACCGAGCAGATTCAGCTACTGCACGCCGGTCGACACCCCAGAAACACGTCCCCCCGCGCATGCTAGCAGATTCAGCACGGTAGAGAACAGCGGCCGTGGGCGGGCGTTTGTGCTCCACGCGCGGGATTCGAACCCGTGTTTACAGTCCGCCACGCGCTAGCTGTTTCGCATCACGCAGTTAGAAGGTGTTGACTCAACAACGTACCCCAGGGGATTCAAATTCCGAGGGTACTTCGTGGTCCTTCCCCGCGCCGCGCCGCCCTTGAGGGCATGTAAGGCGACTTACTTCCCCAAGCCCTTCTGAGGGCCACATCCTTAGGTGCGGGCCAAGGCTGGAGAGACGTCGACTTTGCGTGTTTCACCCGAAGGTCGTCGCAACCATAGCACCACGTAGCTCCTACCCCCGAAGCTACCGAGCTCTCGCTGACTAACCCCATGCTCGAGCGCTCCTCAACGATCTTCCAGGAGGGATCCTTGTGTATGACCTTCTCGCCCATGAACTCGTAGTGACCACACCCTCGAACCTCTAGCTTGCGTCACCGCCAGCCGAGGGAGACAACCTCGAGCGGCTCCGAGAGCCCCTTGAGCGTCACCGTGCGTGGGGTTGAGAGCGCAATACCCGGCGGTGCGGACTCGATCGTGTCGCGGCTCGCCAGAATCTCGCCAGCCTCGGCGAGCGCCGCGATGCGGGCCGCAGCATGCACGCCCTTCCCGCGATACGCGCTGTCGTGCTTCTGCGCCGGCGCGGCATGAATCCCTATGCGCACCTGCGGGGCGAAGCCTTGCCTCCGGCGGTGATCGAGGAGTGTGCGCTGAATGGCGACGCTGCACTCGATCGCGGGCCGGGCTGCCTCGAAGGCCACGAAGAAGCCATCGCCGGCATGATCGACTTCCTCGCCGCCGTGGGTGGCGAAGAGGGCGCGGAGGGATTGGTCGTGCCATCGGACGAGATCCGCCCATGCCTCGTCGCCGATGGCCTCGATCAGCTGGGTCGACCGCACGATGTCGGTGAACATGAACGTGCGGGTCTCCGTCCGCGACAGCTCTGGCTCTGCAGCATGCGCGCCTACCGCGTCGGCCTGCGCCTCCACCGCGCGGGCGACGTCGAGCACGGTGCCCAGGCGCTCGAAAGCGGAGCGGGCCGCCGCCAGCTCAAGGGCGGCAGTTTCCGGATCGCCCACGGCCCGGTACACGGCGGCCAGCGCCATCCGGCCCCGCGCCGTCTCGTACGGAGCGTCCAGCTCCTGCCACCGGCGGCAGCCGGCGCGGAGACTCCGCAGCGCTCCGGTCTCGTCGCCGGCCGCGAGCTGGACCTGGCCCCGCATGCACTGCGCGGCCGCTTCCAACGCGGGAGTCCCGTACACGGCGGCGATGGCCCCGAGCTCGTCGGCGGCGGCGCGGGCCCCGTCGAGGTCGCCCGCGGCCAGCGCGATGTCCACCTGCGCGGGCAGAAGGTGGCTTCGGGCGAGCTGGTCGCGGGATTCGTCGGCGAGCGCGCTCCGGATCGCCGTGCGGGCGGCCCCCACCTTGCCCTCCGCGAGCCGGAGAAGCGACAAGCCGGGCTGCGGGTCCCGGCCCATCTCGTGCGCCTGCCTGAACGCCTCCTCGGCCGCCGCGAGTTCGCCCAGCCTGAGGCGGACCTCCCCGAGCTCGTAGAAGGCCTCGCCGGTCGCGCTCACGTCGTACGGACGCAACTCCTCGCAGGCGTTGGTGGCCTCGCGCGCGGCGTCCGCCAGCGCGCCACGGAGCCGCAGGATGCCGGCCCGGGATACGCGGCACACGCCTGGGAACCCGAGGATGCCCTGGCGGTCGCACCAGTGGTGCGCGGCGTCGGTCCACTCGCTCGCGCGCCCGTAGTCGGCGAGCCTCCGGCACACGTCGATCGCATTGCAGAAGATGTCGCCGGTGGCGAGCGGTCCGAGGGTGCCGCTCACCGCGGTCATGGCGGCGTCCTCGAGGAGCGCCAGCCCCCCGGCTACCTCACCCTTGGCGACCAGGAGCCGGCCCTGTTCCTGCAGCTCCAGGGCGGCCAGATCCCGGTCGCCCAAGCGCGTCGCTAGTTCGTGCGCAGCGCGGGCGTGGGTGAGGGCCTCGTCCGGATCCTTGGCCATGAGCCCCCGCGCCCTCAGCAGGTGGCCGTACTCGATCGAGTCCTGCTCGGCGACGAGCAACTGCTCGGCGCGCCTCATCCACCCGTTCGCCTGCGAGCCCTTTCCCTTGGCGAAGTGGTCGTGGCCCAGAAGGAGAGCCACGTAACCGGCACGGCGCCGATCACCGCGCTCGAGATAAGCCGCGTGGGTGCGCTCATGCACCGCGATGCAGTCGTCGAGCCGGCCGACCCACCACGCCGCCTGGGCCAACAGCTCGAGGTCCTCCGGCGGCAGGGGCTCCGCCGCGTCGGCGTCGCGCAGCTGCTCGAAGGCCTCGCGCCACGCGTGGCGCCGGAGCGCGTCGCGGCCGGCAGCAAGCTGATTGTCCCCGCTGTCCCGCATCGGTTGTTTGCTGGATGATTCCGGTGGTTGAGTGATCTTGGCGCACCTTCTCGATCGGACTATAGCACGCGGGCTACCGTCGGCTCCTGGGGTGGCCGGCGGCTGAGTCCGGGAACTTGTGCCACGGGAACGGAGGCCATGTTGCCTATCCTCATCCGCCAGACGCCGTCCACAAGCATCTGTTATCGTCCGATTTGTTCCGGTCCCTCCGGCCGAGCGATTCAAGGACAACTCCCGGGATTGGTCCGGCGTCGGGACGTACGAGGTGTGGTACGGTCGGCCGCGCCAGATTTCTGAGGGCATCGACGCGATCCTCGCGGATCCTTCGCTGGGCGCGGTCACCGACCCTGACCGCATCGCGGTCATCGGCCACTCGGCCGGCGGCTACACAGCGCTGGCGCTCATCGGCGGGCGCGCAGACATGGATCGCGCCCGGTCACACTGCCGGCAACATCCTCACGAAGGGTTCTGCCAAGTCCGTGTGGGACAAACGCGGGTTACCGCTCCGTCAGTGCCGATTCCGGATAGCCGCGACGCGCGGATCAAGGCGGCCATCCCCATGGCTCCGCCGGGGATCCTCCTCGATCCGGTCTCACTCACCAAGGTGGGCGTGCCGGTGCGTATCTGTGCCGCGGAGTTCGACGCGGTCGTGCCTGCGCGGTATCACGCCGGGCCACTGCGTCAGACCATCCAGCCCACGCCTGAGTTCGTCCTGGTACGGGGGCCGGCCACTATTCCTTCGTTGAGCCATTCCCCGAAGCGGTCAAGGAGCAGGTTGGGGAGGCGGCCACCGACCCTCCGGGCTTCGACCGAGCGGTCTTTCAGGAAAAGCTTCGGCGTGAAATCGCGGAGTTCCTCGACCGCGCCCTGCGCTGAGTCGCCCCGGCAGACGAGCACCTTTCGACGCGCTGACCGCCCCTTCTTCAATGACGAATGTTTAGCCGGGCATGAGGGTCGACCTATCGCTGACGCAAGACGGCCTGTGAAAGGATGCCGTGGGGCGTAAAAGGGGACTTCCAATGCCGGGTACGGTCTTCGCGGTGCCGTTCAGGGGCGTCTTCCACGCTCCACTCGAGCCGCGGTCGCCCGAGCACAGGGCGGCGTTCAGCGCCTCGCTTCAGCGGTCACCGCGGGCCCGCGCGCAACGGGGCCGGCCGATTTCCTTGACCGCGCGGGCGGTGGCGTGCTGGAGTCGAAGTATGGCCAACACATCCAGGCGCCGACTGCTCGTGCTCCCGATCAACCTACAGGACCTCGACGACGAGGACGGCTGCTCGGTGATGTACACCGTCGGTGAGGGAGACGACAGTGCGCTGCTGAGCCCCATCGAGGACATTCCAACCGGCGACTACATCACGTTCGATCTGGACGACCTCGTCACGCTGCGTGTGCTGCATCTCGACGAGGACGGCTGGAGTCCGAAGCGGATCGACCTTCGGCGCGAAGGCTAGGCGTATGGACAAGCTCAAGCGCCGGTGGTTGCTGCTTCGGTACGACATCGAGAATGGCACGCCGCTGCACGTCGTCGGCGAATCGCCCCGACACCGTGCTTCTCAGCACGGAGGCGCATCCCACGCGCGGCGAGTTCGTGGCGATCGACCTGGGCGACCTTCTCCTGCTGTCTCCTGACGAGCAGGTTGGCCGCTGGCGCGAGCACCGACCCGAGATTGCCATCGACGACGTCGACAACCGTGGCGATATGCCCGGCTCAGGCGCGGAGCCTAGGCGCTCCAGGCTAGGCCGCAATCCCTCGCTCCAGGCTCGCCAGGCCCGGAAGGGCCCGCGAAAGCGCCCCGGATCGGACTCTCTGATCTCCAAAGCGCCGCCGGAAACGGGTATCTCGCGCTACTTCAGTTGAGCGAGGGGTGTATTAGCCCCAAACCGAAAATAACTCAGGCAGCCAGACGGCGATGGACGGACGCATAGAGGGCCTCGGTCGCCGGGTTGTGGGACAGGCGTAGGACGTGGCGCCCGCCAATGCGGGTGAGCCGGCCGGCACGGGCAACGAGCAG